>SUUV01000052.1 GCA_015062345.1 Alphaproteobacteria bacterium
TCTTGCAGGTTGTCCCCTCTACTATAGGAAAGGATTTTTATTATGTAAAGCTATAAGCTTTCCCGTACCACCGGCCTAGCCGGTGGTTTTATATTTACAAAAAGCCACCCTTTATGGGTGGTTTTTTGTTATTTGATAAAATTTTGCTCAACAAACATTGACATTGTTTTATGTTTTTAATAATCTTAGTCAGGAAGACTTATTAATTGAGAGAAACGGCATGAGAAAATTCGGTTTTAAAATATTCAGCACTAATTTACAAACAGCCCCGACATTAATCAAAGAATGTGCAGAATTTGCTTCAAACACCCAAGATATGTTTATTGAATTGATGGTTGTGGCAAACACCACCAAAGAAGATTTAAATAACCTGAAACAGCAACTCGGAAACATTGAAGTTCGCATTCATGCTCCGCATAATACCATGGGTTTTGATGCCGGTAATAAAGATTTAGAACAGCAAAATCGAAAAATTTTAGCCGTTTCACAAAATGCTGCCGATATTTTTGATGCAAAAACAATTGTTGTTCATGCCGGTTGCGGTCACGGACAGCAATATATTGATGAAACCGCACGACAATTTAAATTATTTAACGACAAACGCATTGTTGTTGAAAATCTCCCTTTTTATGCCAATAATGACGAGCCATTACATGGAAATACCGCTGATGAAATTGCTTATATTATGAACGAAAGCGGTTGCGGTTTTTGTTTTGATTTTTCTCATGCAATATGTGCCGCCGTTGCCCTAAATTTGAATACAAAAAAACATTTACAAAGTTTTTATGCCTTAAAACCTACGGTTTATCATATGTGTGACGGAGATATAAACAAGGCTGAAGATTCTCATATGCATTTTTCTACCGGCAACTATCCTTTAGAGCAGTATCTTAATGATTATACCGATAAAAATGCATATATCACCATGGAAACAGGCAAAGGGATTATGCAACATAATGATTTATGGGTAAAAGATTATCAGTATCTTAAATCTATTCAAAATCGCTGATATACATAATGTTAAATTAAGCAATATGAAACGGAAGATGTTTTTTTAAAACTCCCATTTTAAGCCTAAGTTTGCCTCAATCGGGATTTTTACATTATCATTACCAAACATTGTGGCAATGTTGATAAACGCTTTTGATTTTTGGTTTATCAAAACATCAAATCCGCCACTTAGTTTAAAAAATGTGCCATCAAGCTTTTCATTAAAAAGGGTGCTTGCCACTTTTATTTTGCTTTTGGTATCAAACTCTTTAATAATATCAAATAAGATGTGAGTTTGAGCAAAATTTTGCCAAGTTTTACCAAACATTAAACCTGTGCGAATCATGGTCGAATCTAAACCGTATCCCTTAATTGGCGTATTTAGATTTGTTTTATAAAAAATGTTATCAATGTTCATATACAGCCCTTGGATTTGCGGTTCAACAAAATATCCCCGATTAAATTTTAATCTATGCCCCAATTGTGCCGAAAAACTATAGGCATTGAGATTATATTTTGCGTGTATGGCAAAAGCCGAAGGAGTAAAAGTTTTAAGTTTTTGATGATGTCTATAATATGTTCCGACGATATCTAAATATGCATCTTTTTGGTTTAAAAAAGTTGCATATAATGAAACAGAATAGGTTTTACCCCAGCCTTTACCGGCAAGCTTAAATTTTTGCTCCGAATCGGTATATGCTCCGCTGATACCGAGTTTGCCGACAGACAATTTATAATCGGTGCCAATTTGAAAACCCAAAATATCAATATCGGTTTTGGTGTTTTGATTTAATTCAAATTTTAATTTTTTACCCAATCCCCTAATCCAAATACCACTGTTTTGATTGAAACGAAATTCTCCCATGCGATTGTAAATATTATCAAGATGCGAGTATAAAACACTGCTTAATGTGGCATATGTGTCTTTGGCAATTAAGGCTGTATCTGTATAGTTCAGGGTTTCTTGCAAATACCAAAAATTATTGTTTTGTTCCAAGACATATTTTTTGGCACCGATATCCATCTGGTTTCCGACCAGATAAAAAGTTTCTTGATTTTGAGAGTTTTTAGGCAAAATATTTATTTTATCGGGAACATCAAAATCGGTACTTGTATCAAGAAGTTTAAGTCCGAAATTTCCGCTTCCGGTGTTAATATTTAGCAGATTTGCATCAACATCGGACAGTTTGGTTTTAATCACAAAATTTCCATTACCGCTTAAATTGGCTATATTCAAATTTTGCTCTTGATTGTTTATAACTGTGGCATTATCCAAGATTAAATTATCAAGTTGATTGTTGTCATAAACATAAAGAAAACTGTTTTGCAAAATTGTATCTGCAGTTAGTTTTGCACCGGAATATAAATTTATATTACTGTTTTGGGCTGTCAGATTATTACTTAATCCGCCGGAATATATGTTTATGGTTGCATTTTGCGCCAGAGTGTCAAAAGCACTGCCGTCATAATATATATTTTGTACTCCGCTGATGGTATTGTTATAAACTTTACCATAGTCTAAAATGTTTTGTGTGCCCTCAATTATAAAATTGTTTACGATACCATGTACAATTTGGGTATCGGAAGAAAAAATTATGCCATCATTTACGGTATCTGTCGCCACCACTTCATAAGTTGTAGCTAAAACAGGTGTACTTATTAAAAAAGTTCCGAAAATAAAATAACAATAGCGCATATGCCCTCCTCTGTGTTATATATAGTAGAATATTATGATATTTTAAGATAAACTGATGACAATTTTTCTTTAATGTTTTGATTTTTCTCAAGACGGTTTTTTATAACCGATATTAATTTTTGCTTGCAAATGAAGTTAAAAGCTTTATTATAAATTTATCACCAAAAGGTGATGGTGTTCGAAAAACATCTCAAAACAATAGCTCCTTTTTTTGGGGAGTGGAGGATATAAGGCTTTGTGCTCGAATAACTCTGACTGCGTTTTGACAGTTTTTCGGCTCCCCGCTTTGATTTTTCTCAAGGCGGTTTTTTATAAAACTTAAAAAAAACAGGAGCTAAAAATATGAAATATAATCGTCAAGTTCAAATGGTAATGAAACAACAACTTGGTTTTTCATTAAACAAATATATCTTAAAAAACAACATTGATATCAAAAATCTTGCCATATCAACAGGAGTGTCATTCGGTTCAATTTTGAAAATGTGCCAAGGTAAAAAATATCATTGGTCAAATTTTTTTAAGATAATAAAATTCTTAAACTTAAAAATCAACAGCGGTCTTAAAAAATGATAACATAAAGGGAAGGTCTTGTCGCCTTCCCTTCCTTTATGTATTTTAAAAAACAAAGTTACCCCTAATTTTTGTAGTACACAAAAAATAGGCATGACATTGTTTGTTTTATTTTCTTACCTCATTTTTGATTTAAATTCACATTTAGACTCTTTTTACTTGCAAAAAAAAAAAACGGTTTATGATGTGATGTGAAAGGGCATTTTTGCACCTTTCAAATGTACTTAAACTTAATTTTTGTAAAGGAATAAATTGATGAGAAAATATTTTCTTTTGAGTGTCAGTTGTTTATTAACAAGTAATGTATATGCTCAAAATCCAGTAGCAGCGGGGTCTTTTGCAGTAACTTCTTATATAAATACAGTCGACGAAATAGATTGTGGGAGCATAAACTTAAATTTTATGATTAATGAAACCGGAGGAAATATGTCTGCAACTATATCTCCGACAGGAGAATTATCAAATGTTACAGGACACAATGTGGTTTATACCATGGGTACACCCGCTGTGTGCAGTATATCAAACAGTACTTTTTCTAATGTCGAAAATTTTGCAATTATGCCTATGCACTTTGTATATGCACCTTTGGTAGGTGATACACTTGGTGACGCACAACCAACAGATGATTTTACAGTATCAGATTTCACTTATTTAATTTCCGATGGCGGAAAATCTGTTTCAATCGGTGGAACATTGAATTTTAATAATGTTAATGCAGGCTACTATTCCGGAACTTTTATGTTATCTTATGTCTATTAATTTAATACCTTTTAATTTATGTAACACTTACTCTATAATAACACAACCACTCTAATCGCTCCATAATTAAACCCCCTCTGAATTTTATTTCAGAGGGGTTTGGTTTTCAGATTATAACAAAATCTTATTTCAAGATTTTAGAAACAATACCGTTACCTCATTTTTGATTTAAAGCCTTTAAAAGACTCTTTTTACTTGCAAAAAAAAAAAACGGTTTATGATGCGACATGAGAGGTTAATTTTTAGCTTTTCAAGTACATTTAAACTTAATTTTTGTAAAGGATTAAAAATTATGAGAAAATATTTTCTTTTAGGAGCTGTTGCACTCTTGGCAACAACCTCTGCAAACGCAACAACTGATTATGCTGAAGTAACCGCAAAGGCAACAATTGAGGTGGCAGGTACTTTTGAGTGTGATGATATTGACTATGGTACTATTGTTGTAAAACAAGGTAATGAACAAATATCGATTGGTACAGCAGACGGCTGTAATGATGTGAATGATACTTGGGATTTAATATCTGCTTCATGTACTTCTGTTTCACCGAAATGTACTCATATTGAAGCACACAACAGTGGTACTGATTATAATATTGAATTATCAAATGCAAATGGTGATAAAATCGACCTTGAAGTATATGACGCCATAGATCAATTAAGTACTATGTTACATATCCCTGCCAATGTCAAACCCGGTGATTACACAAGTTCATTTACTTTAACAAGAACTTACTAATTTTTAATATCAAAAACCCCCTCTGAATTTTATTTCAGAGGGGGTTTGGTTTTCAGATTATAACAAAATCTTATTTCAAGATTTTAGAAACAACACCGGCACCAACTGTTCTACCACCTTCACGGATAGCAAATCTTAAGCCTTCGTTCATAGCAATCGGGCAAATGAGTTTTGCTGTCATTGCAATGTTATCACCGGGCATTACCATCTCTGTTCCTTCAGGAAGTTCAATAGAACCGGTAACATCGGTTGTTCTGAAATAGAACTGAGGACGATAGTTGCTAAAGAACGGTGTATGACGTCCACCTTCTTCTTTAGTCAAGATATAGCATTCGCAGTTGAAATCTGTGTGAGGTGTGATTGAACCGGGAGCTGCCAATACTTGTCCACGCTCAACTTCTTCTCTCTTTGTACCACGAAGCAATACACCGATGTTATCACCTGCTTCACCTTGGTCTAACAACTTACGGAACATCTCAATTCCGGTACATGTTGTCTTGGTTGTAGGTCTGATACCAACAATCTCTACTTCTTCACCAACTTTGATTATTCCGCGTTCAACACGGCCTGTTACCACTGTTCCACGGCCTGAAATTGAGAATACATCTTCAATCGGCATCAAGAACGGTTGATCTTTCGGACGCTCAGGTTGCGGAATGTATTCGTCTACGGCTTTCATCAATTCCATAATTGATTCTTTTCCTACTTTCGGATCGCCGTTCTCTAATGTTACTAAAGCTGATCCTTTTACTATCGGAATCTCATCTCCGGGGAATTCGTATGATGACAACAAGTCACGAATTTCCATCTCAACCAATTCTAACAATTCAGGATCATCTACTTGGTCAACTTTGTTCATATATACTACCAATGCAGGTACACCTACTTGACGAGCAAGCAAAATGTGTTCACGAGTTTGTGGCATCGGTCCGTCTGCTGATGATACTACCAAAATTGCTCCGTCCATCTGGGCAGCACCTGTAATCATGTTCTTTACATAGTCGGCGTGTCCGGGGCAGTCCACATGCGCATAGTGACGATTTTCTGTCTCATATTCCACATGTGATGTTGATATGGTTATACCACGGGCTCTTTCTTCAGGTGCTTTGTCGATGTTTGCATAATCAACAAATTCTGCTCCGCCGGCTTCTGCCAATACTTTGGTAATTGCTGCGGTTAATGTGGTCTTTCCGTGGTCAACGTGACCGATTGTTCCTATGTTGCAGTGTGGCTTACTGCGTTCAAATTTCTCTTTTGCCATT
>SUUV01000053.1 GCA_015062345.1 Alphaproteobacteria bacterium
AATAATTTACTTGCCAAGGGTAAAAAGAAAATGGTCGCAATTATTGCTGTTATGCGTAAAATTATTATTACTCTTAATGCTATTCTGAAACCTCTTTGTGTATAACTTTTTTATCTGGGTTGATGACAGTTAGGAGGTGGTTGCAAAGTATGAGAATAAAAAACAAATATTTTCCGATTATTACTAATTTGAAGACGCATAAACATTTTTGCTAATCGCAAAAAGGGGTGACTTTGTTTTTTACTTTTGAAAGGAAAAAAATATGTTTAATTATCCAAAATATCAATCATAGCCTAAATAATGAAGCATATCCGGGTTGGTATGTGCGAGCAAGATTATTTAATAGGTAAGTGAATTTGCTATACTTATTCGGTTGATGTTTTAACAAACAAAGAAATAGTATCATAAGAATATAAAATCGATAGGTAATAGAAATTGTAAAAACGAACGATATATTCTTGTTGCTTGTCCGGATTTGATTCAATGCTCTTAATAAATTGATTAGTTAGATTCAACAACTCTGACATATTTTTTGTTGCTGATTGTTGATTTTGTTCTGTAACGAATTGTGAAATTTCATCGCAGAGTATTTTTTGCATACACATATTTATATTATCATCGTTTTTGCATTTAATTAAAAGCGACGAATCTATATTACATGGCTTGTTGTAATATAAAAACAAACCTAAATCTTTATCGGTTTCATAAATACATTCCGGCCAATTTTGTTTTGTAACAAAGTTAAATATGCGTACATTGAATTGTAATAAATATTCTTCGGAACATTCATATGCAACTTGAAAGCCATGCTCCTGTGTTAAATTCATAAGAATATTTTGCCACAAGTTATTGAGCTTGGTAAATAATGTTGTTTGTGATTTATTAAGGCTTTTATTTACTTTCTGTATCAGACATGATATAGCACGAAAATAAAGGCTGTCATTTAGAACAAAACTTCCTTTTATCCACTCGAAATTTTGGCACTGTTTATCAACTGCATCGCTATCTGTATTAAATGTAAAATTAAGCTTATCTTGAGCTATCGCATTTGAATATAAGCCAAAAAAGAATGCAAAAATTAAGGTAAGCTTTTTCATTTTAAATACTCCTTGCATGAGAGCATAATATTGTTTTGTTAAAATATCATAAATAGTAGTAAAGTTAAAAAAACCGCCTCGAGGTTATTAGACCTGAGGCGGTTTAAGAAATTAAAACGATAACATTATTCTTGAGTTACAGTAACCGTAAATGAACCTGTATATTCACCCGGTTGTACCTGACTTGGAATTGTTAATCTACCTGCAATATAGTCTTTATCTGCAACAGTTTCACCTGCTACAGAAAATTCCATTTTATTGTTGCCGCTTGTAAGATCTATTGTACTAATTTCTGTACCGTTAACACCAAAATTAGCATTCGGACAATCCAGAGTATTGGTATCACTGACAGATATAATATCCTCAGGCAAAGGAGGTAGCAAATCAGCCAATTCAGAAGGTGCACCACAAAATAAAGTCATTTCTTTGTTGTTTTGTTTTACAACAATAGTACCGCATTGCAAAACATTAGAACTACACTCTAAAGTTCTTGCAACTTGAATGGTTGCTTTAGCAGTAACTTCGGCATAGTCTGTTGTTGCGTTGGCGGTTGTTGTTGCCAAGAGTGCAACAGCAGATAAAAGAAAATATTTTCTCATTTTTTTAAATCCTTTACAAAAATTAAGTTTAAGTACATTTGAAAGGTACAAAAATTAACCTTTCACATCGCATCATAAACCGTTTTTTTTTTTTGCAAGTAAAAAGAGTCTAATAAAGAATTTAAATCAAATTTGAGGTATGTGACATATTTTATTTATAAACCAAAAATCTGTCGTTTAAATCTAAAAAAGATTTTGTTTCAGCCGGTTTTAATATGTTACCAAACGGCATTTGCGCTATCAGTTGCCAGTTTGGATTAATGGCAAATGTTTTTTTAACTTCATCATCTATCAAGGGGTTATAATGTTGCAGGCTGGCGCCAATGTCATTTTGGGTAAAAAGTGTCCAAACCATATATTGCAACATGGCAGAGGTTTGATTTGCCCATATGATAAAATTATCGGCATATTCAGGAAATTTGTTTTTCATATTTTCAATTGTGGTTAAATCTTCAAAAAATAAAACCGTTCCATAAGCCTCGGCAAATGATGATATGCGTTTTTGCGTATGCTCAAATTTATCTTCATCAACAATTGCTTTTAAGGTGTTTAAGGTGATATCATTCCACAGTTTTGTATGGTTTTGATTTAAGAGCAAAACAATGCGTGAAGATTGCGAGTTAAAAGCACTGGGAACATCTTTTAGGGCTTGTTTAAGTAAATCTTCAACTTCTGTTTGCTTAAGCAAAATTTTGTTTCCCAAATTGTAAATGCTTCGTCTTTTTGCAAAAATATCTTCCAAACAATTCATAATAAAACCTCCTTTTTGATGTTATCAAAATCAAAATAGGAGGTATAAACAAAGTTTTCAAGAAAAAATTATTTATCTTTAGTGGCTTTTTCTTCTTTTTCATCGGGAAAGAAAACTTTTAAAAATGTTTTTTCTTTCCATATATCTTTTATTCTTTGCAACAAATCAACTTTTTCTTCGCAAGTTTGCGTTTGTTCATTCCACACTCCGCCACTGTTTTTGCAATTGATTTGGTCATAATGCGTGTAGTAGTACCAACCATACAAAATAAGCAAAACAATGATAATGGATAAAATCATAGTTATAATGGCTTTGGCAAAGAGCCAAAAAAGCCATAAAATAATAACACCTGCGAGCATCATTTTGTTTTCAAGCGGGGCAATTTGTAAAACAAAAGCAAGCAACGCATAATATGCGGTTAAGCAAGCAAAAATCAGATTTATGATATTTCTAAAACAAAATAGCAAAATTTTTTTGGTACGGCTTATTTCTTTTGTATCTGACATTGCTACCTCTTTTGTTTAATTTTGTTTTTTAAAGTGATAATAAATATAGATACACTTGAAACCAATGATATGCCATTAAAAAGCATCATCTGTAATGAGCTTAAGTACCAACCGTAAATTATCCAACAGATAATACCAATGTTATAAATAAAATATGACAACAAAGAAATGTCGTCGGTTTTTTGGGTGCGAATGGTTTTGATGCTTTGCGGCAAAAAACACACAGCCACCGAAAGTCCGGCAATGTAGCCGATGATTTCAAATATGTTCATTTTGTTCTCCTTGATGTAAATATAGATGTAAAAGGTTAAAAAATAATTTTTAAAAAACTGGACAAATTGTTTTGTTTGTGATAATATTGTACAAAATGGGAGAGCAAATAATGGATATAGCAAAACGCATTGCTGAAATCAGAGCAAAAAAAGAACAAACCGAAATCAGAAAACAAGAACACGAAAATTTTGTTGACAGGTTTGTACATTCGGCAGGTATGAAAGCGGCCATGCTTTCTACCGGTTTGGCTATGACTGCAAGTCCGTTAAATGCTCAAGAAATGCAAGCCTTATCACAAGATAGGGCTCAAGATGCAACAGAACAAACTGTTTCTAACCAGCAACTTCCTTGTAAGGTATACTTACGGGTTAATGAAATCGGTGATAATGTTACAGATTATCAACAATTGTTTGATTATATGAGTAAACACGACAAAGCCGGATATTGGTCCGATTATGACCACATTGTGTGTGAAACATTTCATGTAAGCGATGCAAAAGCTTATAAAATAGGAAATAACAGAAAGAATCCGAATTTAACTTTCAGTGATGCATTGTCCGGTTTTAAGACTGCTCTGCAAAAGGCAAAATATACCGGAGATATGCCTAAAACACTTGATGATGTTGAAAATATATTAAATTCCGGTTTGTCCGGATTAAAAGAAAAACAGCAGGAAAAAGTGCAGGAAAGCGCTAAATATTGGGGCTTGGACGGAGCTTTAAAAGTTAAAAACGAAGTTGAAAAAGAAAATAAGAGCAATACGACCGAAAATATTATAGATCACGAGAAGGAACATGCCTTAAATGCTAATGTTAAAAAGAAAGCTTTGTTGCCAAGTTCTTTGTTGTCTCCTTCAAGATTGTGGTTGTTACATGCCGCTGATGAATTGGTAGCTCATCTTGATGGTAAGACCGGTGCTCAAGCTGCTGCAGATGCTGTTCGTAAAATTCGAAATACACAATCGACCAGATATGGTGAAAGTTGGTTTAACAAAGTTGAAAATCATATGGGAACCATAAAATCATACAGTAAGCAAAATTTGGATATTACGGAAGATGGGCGAATCGTTGATAATTTCAGTGAACAAAATTTCCAAAAGCTATTAAAAGAAATGATTCCCGATGATGCTACACGTAAAACGGTTGAAATGGGGCTTGAAGAACTCAAAAAAGATAAATTAATTTTAAATAATACTCTGTATGGCGGAACATATTATGACAATTTGCGTATGCAATACTCAATGTTTGTTAATGGTCTTGATGTTGAAGATGTTAAATCGGCAAAGCAATATGCAGCATATAGCGATGAAGAAGCCTTAAGTATAGCTCAAAGACGCAACAAAAAAGTGCAAGACGAATATGGTGACGATCATTACCGCAATTTGATTGATGTATCAAACAGTTTTGTTGTTGAAAACGGCAATGTTAAATATGCCGACGGGGTTAAGAGTGTTAAGGATATGATAAAACATTCGAAAAATGCCGGAAAAACTTTTTCTGCCGAGCAGTTTTTGGCTATGGCAAACCAAGGGAGATAATCTGAAATTATGAAAATAGCAACTTTATCTATTGTGGAAGATGTAAAAAACCGCAAATATGTGATGATTCGTCATCAAAGAGGCATAAATAAAGGATATCTTAATTTTCCGGGCGGAAAAAAAGAAGAAGGTGAAAGCATATCCGATTGTGTCTGTCGAGAAACTTTGGAAGAAACCGGTTTAGTCATAAAAAATCCGGTTGAAGTCGGATATATTGAATTTGCAGGTAAAGATTTTTATGTTCATATTTTTAAAAGCACTCAATTTGAAGGTGAGCTTTTGGCCAAAGAAGATGAAGTTGATGTGTTCTGGCAAGATGTCGATAATGTGCCGTATGACCTAATGAGAGCTGCCGACAGACATTTTTTACCGGAAATATTGTCAGGAAAATATGTAAAACGCAGATATTTTTATGATGAAAATTTTAACTTAACCGGTGTGGAAGATTTGTAAGCAAACCGCCTCTTTTAACGGAGGCGGTTTAGCTTTTGATGATTAGTAGTTATATGTAACGGTATATGTACCGGTGTAAGTACCTGCGGTAACATTTCCGGGTATATTCAATGTACCGGTTATCATTGAACCGTTTCCATTATTTATATCTGCTGTCATTGTATGTCCATCTGTGTCTTTGAGGACAACTTGAGTATCAGATAAAGTAATTTCTACACCAAAATTTTCAGGATCAGAAGATGGATGACAATATCCGTATCCTAGTTTTTCACCTTCTTTAGCACTTACGGATATAATATCACCGGTAAATGTATTGGTAGCATCATCTGTAGTAACGGTAGACGGCGCATTTCCTTGTTTGACAACAATGGTACCAAAATTAAGATTATCACATACAAGTGAACCTGCAACTTCAATTGTAGCCTTAGCGGTTACTTCGGCATAATCGGTTTTTGCATTTGCAGATGTTGTCATCATCAAAGCTGCAACAGATAAAAGAAAATATTTTCTCATAATTTTAATCCTTTCTATAAAAATTAAGTTTAAATGTACTTGAAAGGTACAAAATTTGCCTTTCAATACGCATCATAAACCGTTTTTTTTTTTTGCAAGTAAAAAGAGTCTAATTGTGAATTTAAATCAAAAATGAGGTGACGGTATGTTCTCCTTT
>SUUV01000054.1 GCA_015062345.1 Alphaproteobacteria bacterium
AATGTTGCTGGAAGTCGCAAAAGCCCGAACATCAGACAGTTTAGCCGAATTATAGATAAAATATCTGTAAGGCACGCTGTCATACTGATTTTTAAAGTGTTCTTCGGTGATTTGGAAAGATTTATTCACACCTTCACGAATAGCAATACTTGGCACAACAATGATAAATTTTGTAAAACCATAACGTTTATTGAGTTCCAAAATTGTTTTTGTATAAACATAGGTTTTACCGGTTCCGGTTTCCATTTCAATGGAAATGGGCAAGGCTTTGCCGGATTCAATATCTGTTTGTGGGAGAGATTGACCTTTTTGAATGTTTTGCAAATTAGAAACAAGCGTTTCTTTATCAAGCAGAAGTTTATTACCAAAACCAAAATCATTTTGCAATAAACTGAATTGAGCCGAATTATCAACGATAGAAAAAGTTGTTCCGGCTTTTTCTTGTCCTTTGAATAAATCAGCAACAGCATTAACTGCCTTTTCTTGAAATTCCTGTTTCTTAAATTTTAGTTTCATTGTGCATCTTTCTTTGATTTGATTTGTTTTTGAGCAGACTTGGGTGGTAGATAATTTTCATCAGTTACCACTTTTTGCCCAGTTTCTTCTTCAAATTTTTCTTTTGCCACTTTTGCAACATTACCACCACGACGAGCCGCTTTTTTATTTTCATCCATACCGGTTGCATCCATGTTTTCAGCCACTTGACGGGTAGAAAGTTCGGCCAAAGCCGTAAAGATAAGTTCGGCTTCACTCATGTGATCACGCAAGTTTTGCGATTTTAAACCTTTTAAATTTTTGTGTTGTTTAACGGACAAACCAGACCATTCCTGATGAATGATATTTGTTAAAATAGCATATTCTTGTTCGGAAGTAATATCATGGTCTTTCCAATAATCAGTCAATTTGTTGCGAGTTTCTTGCCCCATCATACGTTGTTGAATCCATTTTTCGGAATGTCCAAGCTTTTGCCAGTTTTCTCTTGCTCTATTAAGACTTAGAGCTGGATCAACAGTTTCTTTCATGCGTTCATAACCGACACGAGCCAACCATTGTTTAATCGGTTCAGCCTTTGGACTAGGGACAGATTGAACAATACGGAGCATTGTTTCTGCATCGGCCACATCAGTTAAATATTTTTTACCATCGGCAGCCTCTAATTTCAGTCGGTGACATTTTGACACCGACTCATCAGCACCTTCTTTTCTAAGGCGTTCTGCCAATTTATTCCAATATTTACGAGCAGATTGATAATCTTTTTCTGTTAAAACAACCATAACATCTACGATTGAAAAGAACCACAAATCCCTTTCTTCATCATAAACAGACCGTATTTTACTTTGTTCAAAAAGTTTAATCTCGTTTTTCATTTACTTCTTCCACCATGTAAAAATTTTTTTTAATCCATTCCACAGCATTGATAAAAATCCACTGGATTTTTGATTATTTTGTGTTTGATATACAGTATCATTACCTTGTGCCACTTGGAAATTATTTGTTCCACCATATATATTATTCACTGTTGTAGTCGATGAGGTCTGTGCTTTTTCTACTTCTTCTTCTAAAAATTCCATATTTTTTCCCTTTATTCCTTTACTTTCCAAGTCTAATGTCCAATCAAGAATTTTATTCCTAACTAAATTAAGAATGGCTACAAATTGAGATCTTCCATAAAAAACACCACATGGAAGTGGATAATCAAGTAATTTTGAAAATTCGCCAGATAAAGCAGTATATAAATTCTTGTCTTTATCCTCTTCAAGAAGTTTTTCTAATTCTTTTATGGATTGAGAACACTTTCTTTCAGAAAGTGTTTTTTCTAATTTTTTATCATCGATACAAACAGGAATCCAACCATTAAAAGGATTTTTTGCTTTTATTTGTCCTGAAATACTTCTATAATCTGGAATATTTTGTTCTTCAATATTACGATAGCCATCCATTTCTAATTTAAGCCAAGAGGAAAAATCTTCTAATTGAAGTTTTTTTGCAATTAAATAGGCTTTTGGTAATATTTCAGAAGTTGGTTTTGACTGATTAATCAAATCTTTCTGTAAATCCGTAACTATATCCTTACTCATCCTCAACACCTCTACAACAATTCTATTTCAACGCCTTTGTCTTTTGAGATGTAGTAAGCGTTTGACAGAGCGACATCGTCTTTGAAGGCTTCTTCTGCAGCTACGATTTTAGCAGGTGTTAAATCGCACATAGTCGAAATGTCTTCCGGTGTAATACCTCCGTTAGAGCCGTCCAAACATACCAAAATCAATCCGTCTTCGCCAATGGAGTAGACTTTACGACCGTTGATATCTGTTAAATTGACTTTATAGGTAATAGGGATACCCAATTTTAACATCACTTCGTAAACGACATCTAATTCAGAGCGGTCAAATTTAAGTGTTTTGACAACAGAGTCAAAGCGTTCTTTCAACACTTCTGTTTCGCTGACTGGCGTATCATCCCATTTAACGAGGTTTGACGTATCCAGTTTCAAAACCTTAAATCCAACATCCACATCAGCGTTTTGCTCTTTAATCTTGTTACCGGCACGACGGATACGTTCTTTACCGATTTCACAAATGTTTTTGTATTCATCACTGCCAGTCAATTCAGGCAACTGCACCATAATAAATTGCCGTTTGCCGCCATCTTCAGCATTTAATTGCATAACTGCATGGGCGGTGGTAGCCGAACCGGAAAAGAAGTCGAGGACTATATCATCTTCTTTGGTTGTTTGTTTGATAAAGTCCTTAATTAAATCTGTTGGTTTTGGAAAATCAAAACATTTAGTATCAAAAATTTCGCTTAATTCTTTTGAGCCATTTCTTGTATAAATATCAACCCCTGTTATTGACGAATAGCCGGGTAAAGTAGTCATTTCACTTAGAAAGACCTTTCTACGAGGACGTCCATTTTTGTCGGCAGGCCATATAATTCTATCTTCTTCTATCAATCTATTCATTGTGTTACGGTCATAACGCCACCCCATTGTTGGTTTGCCATAATTTATATCTGTTGCTGGGTTAATTAAATCAAAATGACAATTAGGTCTTTTAGTTGCATCCAATAAGCCAGCCATGTTTGCACTACACCAAGCACCACGAGGGTCGTTATCTGGATTAGAGTATTGAGATGCATCTCTATCTGCTCCTGAAAATGAACGTCCTCCTGAGAATTTACTGTACACTATAACATACTCATGATCTATGGATACACCCGTAATATTTCTATTATCCTTATTTTGCCGGCTTTTCCAAATTAATTGAGCAACAAAATTTTCCTCTCCGAAAACCTCATCACATAAACGACGTAAATTCGTGACCTCATTATCATCAATGCTTATAAAAATCACGCCATCATCACGGAGCAAGTTAGAGGCTAAACGCAAGCGAGGATACATCATATTCAGCCAGTTGGTATGATATCTGCCCATTGTTTCGGGATTTGATTTTGTTGTTTGGCTTGTAATTTCTTTATATTTTGCCATCGGATCCTTAAAGTCATCTTCATAAACAAAATCATTGCCGGTGTTATACGGCGGATCAATGTAAATCATCTTAACTTTGCGATAATAGGCTGTTTGTAAAAGTTTCAAAACTTCTAAATTGTCGCCTTCAATATATAGATTGTTGGTGTTTTCAAAATCCACGCTCTCTTCCACACAAGGACGGAGTGTTCCGGTTGAACGTAGACCTGCAATCCGATAGCATTCAGATTTGCCTTTCCATTCAAATTTATACTTTTCAAAGTCGTTGTCTATATATTCGCCACAAAGCGACAATAGTTTATCAATATCCAAATTCCCC
Source organism: Alphaproteobacteria bacterium (assembly GCA_015062345.1). GTDB lineage: Bacteria > Pseudomonadota > Alphaproteobacteria > RF32 > CAG-239 > JAFTYO01. The sequence goes on from SUUV01000054.1 coordinate 3,807, forward strand.
TCGGTAAAACACTCAGGAAAAACCGTTTTCAACTTTTCCTTGTTTACGCCCGTCACATCAAGGCTTTTGCCGTCCATTTTTTGAATTTGAATATCGTCTGCCATGAAAACACCTCATTTATCAGCATAAAATTATAATTTATAACATATTACTTGGTACAATAAAAAAAGCAAGACAAACAAATATCTTATGAGCATGAATCTTGTCTCATAATTAAATTTATTTGTTGATTTTTAACAATAACCGGCTATATTAACAAACAGACATAGGATACACTATGTTTAGCATCTGAAAAGGGTGCGGAGGTCGTAAGAAACCTCTCTCTGCACGGTGATGGATATACACCGTAAACGTTAGAGGCTTGTTTTAAGCCGAATAATGTATATATCCCCGATTAGATGTAATTCTGGTCGGGGAGCTTCTAGCGTATAAAACAGGAGTTCTCGGACTTTAAAGGCTAGAAGGATCAACTTGCAGAGATGATTTCTTAACTCTCCGGCCGCCTTAATCAAAAGGTGGTCTTTTTTGTGACAATATATGGTAAGCGAGTTGACAAGACAATTAGGATGCAAAGTCCAAACGTTACGAAAAAATGCCGGTATAACACAAGAGGAACTGGCTGAAAAATGCAACGTATCATGGCGCACCATATCAAATATGGAAAGAGGATTAACCTTACCAAGCTTGGATTTGATATGTAATATTGCAAAAAACTTTAACACCAATGTTGATGAATTGCTTAATGTGTCAACTTCTACCGATAAAAGTTATACCAGAATAAAAACAGAATATGAAGTTTTTGAAAAAATTAAACAACTGGATGATAAACTTTTAATGCATTTTAACGACTATATATCACTATGTATTAAGCATTTTCAAAATAAATAATTGGCCTTTAGTTCTTCTTTTTGTAATAAATGCACGAAATATTAATACAAAAATAAGCACCTGCGTTTTATACAATTATGTTAATGTATTGATTTTTAATTAAAAAATAAAACTTAAAAATACAACGATGTTATCGAAAATAGCATATATGCATCAAATCCGCCACCAACAAAAAGCCTCTCTTTATGAGAGGTTTTTTTGTTGGTTTGGTGTTAAAGGGTAAGAACCTACGACCGTCGTAGGCGCGAGGATAAAAACAACCTCTAAATGTTGTTTTTACCGCAAGCGACGCAGTTTTCTTATTGAGTGAGGAAAGCGAAAGCAACCGATACGAAATTAGAAAACAAGTGACCGAAGCGGAGCAAGACCGAGTCCTACAGCGCCCACCAACAAAAAGCCTCTCTTTATGAGAGGTTTTTTTGTTGGTTTGGTGAGGGTGAGAAAGCTTATCTTTTGCGGAGTTTGTGGATTTTTCGTTCGGTAGTTTGAGAGTTTTTCGTTCGGCTGTTTGAGGATTTTTAATTGTTCTGATTGTTTTTGATGAACTTAATTTCCCATTTATTAAAAATATATAGATTTAATCCGAGAGCTTTTAGAACAAGTAATAATTTACCTGTTTGGATGTTGTTTTTTTCCGTTTTCAACATCACTGATAAATCTACGACCAGTTCCAGATATACCGGCAAGTTCTTCTTGAGTTACTCCTTGTTGTTTACGAATATCTCGTATTAATTTTCCTATATCTTTCATTGTTATTCAATCTTGGCTATTCATAATAAACCTCTTTTTTTGTTACCATTCGGTATCAATAGTGTATAAATTTGTGCAGATATCAAGTTTTTGTTACCGAACAGTATCATAATTATTATATGGTAAAACAAAGTTTTATGTATCAAAGCAAAATAATTTTT
>SUUV01000011.1 GCA_015062345.1 Alphaproteobacteria bacterium
AAAAATAAGCTTAGAAAAACTGGCCGAAATGTCAAATGTATCTGAGCTGACACTCAAACGATGGCTTATCGGCAAAGGCGAAATGCATCTGGATAGTTTGTGTAAAATCTGTTTAAGGTTTAATAAAAGGCTGATTATCAGTATTAAAGATATTCAGGATTTGTAACCCCTTTTTTTAAGAGTATAACGAGCAAAATTAAAGGCTTTCAGATTAATAATAATCGGAAAATATTTATTTTTTATCCTCATACTTTGCAACCGCCTCCTAACTGTCACTCCGGCGCTTGATGCCGGAGTCCAGGTGGTAATATAGCTAAATTATTCCCTTAAATACCGGTGTCTATTCCAAGCTAAAGCTTGGGCACCGGTATGTCGGTATTGGAGACAGTAGCGTCACCTCATTTTTGATTTAAATCTTTTAAACGACTCTTTTTACTTGCAAAAAAAAAAAACGGTTTATGATGCGTATTGAAAGGTAAATTTTTGACCTTTCAAATTAAGTTTAACTATTTTTAAGGATTAAAATTATGAGAAAATATTTTCTTTTAGGTGCTGTGGCTCTCTTGGCTACAACCACCGCCAACGCAACAACCGATTACGCCGAAGTAACCGCTAGAGCTACAATTGAAGTGGCAAACACTATGGACTGTACAGATTTAGATTTCGGTACTATTGTTGTAAAAAAAGATAACGGAATTTCTACTGTTAATACACAGCTTTACGGTGCTCCGGAAGGATGGACAAGCGGAGATATTATCAGTGCTACAAATCTTTCAAGTTCAGTATGTGTTTTCGATGTTGATGTTGGTATACAGTATCCGTCAAGCATTAATCTTGTCGGTCCGAGTGAAAATGTGACAGCAGAACTAAGCGGTAGTATAGATACGATATTTGGTGTTCTTACAATTCCTGCTAAGGTTACAGCAGGTGAATATGAGGGTCATTTTACCGTTACCAGGACTTACTAAACCTTACACAAAAAGCCTCCCGAACGGGAGGCTTTTTTGTTTTAAGTTACTTCGGTAATTGCACGCAAGTTACCGTCACGATTAATTTGCACCACTCTCAATTTATGGTGCATTTCTTCAATGGTTTTTGCTCTGTCAATGGTCGGATATGTATGCAAAATACGGTCTGTAAAAGCCTGATACGCCGCTTCGGAGCTCTCGGCGTGAATGGTTGCCAAGCAGTTATCGTGACCGGAGCCCATCAGTTCCCACAAAGCGCCTGCATTTGAGGTTGAAATCTCACCGCCGATAATGGCATCAGGAGTAAAACGCACCACCAAGTCAATGATTTTTGCATAGTCCATATTATTGGTCTGTTCGGTACGAGAAAGCACCAAATGCACTCTGTTCGGGTGCGGAACCAAAAGTTCTCGGGTATCCTCAATGGTCAACACTCGTTTATGGATATCCAAAATTTTTAACAAGTTATTCAAAAATGTGGTTTTACCGGTTGCAGTCGCACCACTGACCAAAATATGGTCACCTCTTTTAAGGCTTAAAAGCAATCTTTCATACGGGTCTTCAGGGTCTTTAATGGACTTTAACGGATTTATTTTATGAAGTGCCTTACCTTGCACCAATCCGTAAGCATCAAGTCCGAATGCAACTTCATCGCTATGAATACGAATCGTTAAAGCAACACCACCTGTGAGGTCATCGTTATCATACATCACATTTCGGCCGGCAATGGCTGAAAAACGGTGGTCTCCGGGAATTGTTGCATATACCACCGGCGAACCTTGTATCGGGTCAAACGGTAGCTCATATGTGTTGGCTATGATATACAACAAGTCGGTTAAATATTCTTTTGAGAGTTTTTCATCTTTATACATTACCCACGGAAAAGCTCTTTTACCGCGAAGTCTGAGCCAAATCTGTCCGGCTTTGTTGATGGCCACTTCCTCAATGTTTTCTTGGTTATACCAATATGACAATGGTCTTAAAACCGATTCTAATACCGTAAAACTCATTTGTTAACCCTCTTAAAATAATGATGCGCCTGCTCCGGCTGTAGAATTACTTGCCGGCGGAGCTACAACGGCTCCGGTTGACGGTGGTGGTGTTGTAGCATATGATGGCATTTGTCTTTGTCTCTGCTTCTTGTTCGGCTCATCTTCATCTAACAATCCGCCTACCGGTTTGCTGTCAGCAGACTCACCGCCGTAAACCTCAATTTTACTTCCGGTAGAACCTCCGCCTGCTTTTGGTAAGGGGGATTTGTTGTCTTCTTTACCTTCTTTACCATCAAGGAGCGGTCCGGGAGTTGCTGCTTCTTCTAATGCTTCTTCTTTTTCTCGGTCTGCCGTTCTTATCCATAAATCTACCTTTGGATAAATAATCAATCTGGTACCGGCCGGAACATATGAAACTGCCGCAATATTTGTTTTACTTTCAAGGATTTGATTGAAAATTTCGTTCATACCGTTAATGAAATTTTGACGAGCATCACTTGCAGCATCTGCTCTGGCATCTTCTGTCGTATTTCCGTTACTGTCTGATGTGTTTTCTCCTGCTGCGGTTACAAATGCCAATGCACTGGTAAGAGATGATGTAACAATCGGCAAAGTATATTTTTTCAAGAGTTGTTCATCAATATACCCCAAAGCACCGGCACGACCTTGTGCATCACCTGTTTGTGCTGATGCAAACTCAAATGCCGAACCATCGGGACGAATCAGTCTTTCCCAAGTGATGTTAACTCGGACTGCACTTCCCGAACCACCGCCACCGTTAAATCCGCCCATAGTTCCCATAACTCGGCTTCCGGCCGGTATTACGATGTTTCGGCCGACTTCGGCATATATATTTCTTTCCACAATTGCGGTTACCGGCACATTTTCGGCACCTGACATCAATGTTCTTGCCAACACTGCCGGTATCGGCTTGTCAGCCAAAATCATCTCACTCATATCAACACGCCAAGTGGAAATTTTTCTGGGAATACCGTCCCAACTTGTTTGCATACCGTCAAAAGCTTCTTTACTGAATTGGGTTGAAATTTTGCCGATAGCCATTTCACTTCTTCGTAAATTTTGGTTAGCGTCCAAAATTTGCGCACGCATCGGATCATATCTTTCACCGGCACCAAAACCGCCTCCCGGCCCTAAGTTGTTGGCTTGACTTCCTGTTCCGTATGCGGCTCCCTCACCAAAACTTCCACTCGGAATAAACATTTTATCGGCCGAAGTATTTTTAACTTCTTCAATTCCGACCAAACCGCCCTGATTGTCAATAATTAAGCCATCGGGCATCTTTTTACCCAACACATTGCCCATTTTATCCACAACATCATTGTTGGGCAATATATCTCCTAAATAATTGCCGTCAGGTGTTAATGCAATACCTATTGCTTTAAGTCCGTATTTACCGATATTTTTATCTTCATCATCTTTAGGTACAACACTTTCAACCGGTGCAGCAACATTTATTTCTCCGATTTTTATCTTTGTATCTTCCTCTTGTCCTTGTGTTTTTATAATAGGTTTTTGGACATCATAATACTGCAGATAAAATGCCTTAGCTATTAATTTACCGGAATCATCTCTTATGTCCCCACTACCATCAATGCTTCCGATAACAGAACCGGTATTATCAATAACTTCACCATTTAATTGTAACTCACCAATTATTTCATTACTGCGATTGCGAATAAAATAATCTCTTAAGCCTCTACCGATAACATTGTTTTCTTTATCAAGCAAAAACCCTCTGTCAGCCTTGCCTATGCGATTTCCTGATAAACCGATAACATTTCCGCCATTACCGATATACCCCATAACCTTATTATTATCATCATACACATAGACATCGTATAAAGCATAACCGATTTCTTTTCCCTTGCTTACCACTTCACCATTGTGCGTAACTTTTGCTAACACCTTGTTTTCATTGCTGACAACCTCAGCATTTTGATTTACTCTACCTATGAAGTTGTTTTCGTTATCAAAAGCAAACCTATATTTAAACGCCGTACCGATTACTTTTTTACCATTTTGCGATACAACATTTAAATTCGGTAACGCATAACCGACTATTCTGTCATCAACATTTACTACTTTACCCGATGCCAACACTCTACCGATTATAACATCATCAAAATTCATCACATAATCGGGTGTAACAACAGCCCCTTTGAACACATTATCAGTGTTATAAAATCTTCCATCACTGCGAATACAGCCTAATTCAAGTTGTTCATCATTTACTATTTTTCCTAAAGCATTTACAGTTCCTAAGGCATTACCGCTAAAATCGGTTACCAAACCGTTTAGTGGTGTAAACCCGCTGACCGAATGTGCATCAGATACAACCTGCCCATTGGTTAATACTCTGCCTATTGTGATATCTCGTGCATTTCGAACATCTCCTTTAGAACTTACCACTCCCAAAAATTCACAAGAATCATTTACCACACTGTTAAACCCAATTAATTTTCCGATAACTGAGTTATTATTATCTACAACAGCATCATTTTCAACCACCTTTCCGATTTGACTTGATTGAAAATCATACACTGCTCCATCGTACCTTACATAACCTAAAACATTGCCGTTAAAACCTACTGCTATCATATTTTTTCCGGCATAGCCTACCACCGGCATCAAATCTTTATCTTCAATATCATCACTTTTAATCATCAAATATTCAGGGCTTATTTTAGCTAAAATTGCACCTTGTGAATCGGCTATCAAATTGTTTTGTGTTAAAATTCCGACATCTTGATTATCAAAGAAACTCTTATAATACGGATTTACAGAATATCCGATAACAGAATTTTTATCATCGGTAAGCATACCAAATTGTGTCAGTTTAACAGTTCTTTCGGCCGGAATACCCTCTATTGTCCCATTTACTCCGATATAGCCCTCAATCAAGCCGTACTGATTGTATAAAGCTCCGGTTTTTACTGCATTTCCGACCAACATACCTTCGCTTGAATATACATATCCGAACGGAGAAATTTTATACTTAATGTTTTCATTATTAAAATCAGCACCTATTGAGCTCAAACCAAGCATATTATTTGATAAAGTTATCACTTGTGCGGTTTGAACACCCGAGCCCAACATTCTGCCAATATTGTCATATACATATTGCCCTTTAACATATCCGACTGATGAAGCACTTGTCGATATTGCCGAGCCGTTACGCAAAGCAATTGCGCTTAAATTTCCCAAATAATCAAACACGGGACCGGCATACGAAATTTCACCGATAGGTGTACCCTCAATATTATATACAATTCCTCTTGCTCCAACAGTTCCGATTATATCTTTTGCTTTAGCAACTTTTCCTTCGGGCAACACTCGTCCTAAATATTTACCGTTAAAATCTGTGGCGGTTGATGCTATTTGAACAAAAAAGCCGATAACATCACCACTATCATTTATAATTTTATTATCTGCTCTAAGCTTACCGACTGTCTTATTTTTATTTATAACCTCGCCGTTATATGATATAAAACCCAAATATTTTCCAAAGTTGTCAATTGCATATCCGCTTGTTACGGTTTTACCCACAACTTGACCATTCTCATTATAAACATATCCGTTAGCTCGCACATTGCCGATTATATTTGACTCAAAATCAGTAACCTTTCCTCCCGGTGATACACTACCGATAAACTCACCGCTTAAGGAAACAACCATTTTAGATGAAATAAGTTTACCGTCTAGCACATATCCTGCTCCCGTATTTCTATATGCAAAACCCATAGCCGATACAAAACCCACATTTTGCCCGTCTATGCTTACATATAAGCCGTCACCGGTTAATCTACCTATGGTTTTTCCTTGTTCATCGTATATCAATCCAGGATATAATACCGTACCAATTACATTATAAGAATCATCAACAATCAAAGCATTGGGTAAAACTTTACCGATAATTTTTCCGGTCGGCATACGCACTGTACCATCATTGTTCACTTTTCCTAAAAGCTTATTATCATTACCAATAGCAACTCCTTGCGGAACAACACCACCGATTATATCACCATTATTGTTAACCACAAAACTATCTGCCGTTACTTTTCCGATTATATCATTTTGTTTGCCGATAACCGAACCGTCAGGAATTATTGTACCGATTATATCACCATTAAAATTTACGGCCGTAATTTCATTTGAATACGCATCTGAAACAATTACAAATATTGCCAGTGTAATTATTTTAATAAAACTCAAGGTCTTTTTTAACATATTTGGCACTTTAGTTCCTCCGATTTTGAGCCACTTCTTGCATTGCATAACCGGCTACCTGTTTATCTAAATTTACAAATGAACCATTACTTTTTAAATATCCGATTTCTTGACCGTTGACACCTTTAACTTTACCGTTTGCAGTTAAGTAACCTAAATGTTTACCATCAGCAGAAAGTATGGCTGTCCCGATTTTGTAAATTGTTCCCATTACATTGTTCTGATTATCAATTGCCAACCCCGATGACAAAACCTTTCCGATTATACTTGTGTCATCAGATTGTATTTTACCGTCAAACAAAACAAAACCCGACACCTTGTCTTGATTATTAATCACAATATCACCACTGACAACTTCTCCTATAATTTTTCCTTCCGAATTATTAACTTTGCCATCAGAATGAACATTTCCGATTATTACATTTTTAGTATTTATAACCAAACCATCGGGAAGAACAGCGCCAATGATATTTCCTCCAAAATCAATAACAGTACCTCTTTTTAATACACTTATATTTTTATCGGTCGAGCCTCCCGGAAGTACATATGCAACAAATGAATCTTTTAAATCCATTAATTCACCGAGAGCATTTGTATATCCTTTATAATTACCGAAAATATCAACAGCAAGAAGTTGACCAACCTGCTCACCCAAAATATTTTGAGCTTTATCTAAGATTAAACCGCTGCCATTGTTATATGCAACAACCTGTCCTTGTTGATTTATAACATTTCCGTTTGATATCACATAACCCAAATATGACCCGTCATATCCAATTGCCGCACCGGTTTTGACCAATGCTCCCATATATCTACCTTTCTCATCAAACCATCTGCCGTTTGCATCTGATTTACCAAGATTTTCACCAAAGCGATTTATAACTCGTCCATCATAATTAATAAATCCGGCATTTTCTCCGTTTGGTGTTATAACATTACCTATTGGCATAGGTCTTGCATTTATATTGTCATAAAAACTGTAACCGTCACCATAAATATTTTCAATCGCTATACCCTTGTTGTCATACAACTTGCCATCAACAAATATTCTGCCCAATTCTTCTGAAGACGAATTGATAACACGATTGTACTCAGGCAATGCAACACCAATTATGCGGTTTTTATCACTGACAATATATTTGTGCAAAATCATCTTTGCTCCGGGATACTCTTTTAAGGCAAATGTTCCGTCTTCCTTAAAAGTTGTCATAAGATTACCTTTCATATCAAAAATATAATATTTATCTGATACTTTCCCCAAGTATGCGCCATCTACACCAAAAGCCTCGCCACTTGGTGATACACAACCGACAGATTTTGATGAGGCTGTCATAATATGCCCATTTTGATTTACTCGTCCGATTATTGTGCCATTGTCAGCAAACACCGCTTTATACTCAGCAATTTTCCCGATGATATCTCCTTGTTCGCTTAGCACCGTACCATCAGGATTAGTACAACCAACATATGCGTCACCGTTTTTTACAATGCCTTGCTCATTTGCCATACCCAGATAGTTACAATGTTCATCAAATACTTTTCCTGTTTTTACGGGATGTCCTATATAAAATCCGCTTGTATCATAGATACTTCCATCCATATGCACCCTGTATGGCATTTTATTATTATCTTTGGTGACAAAACCTTCTTTATCCAGTGTTCCGGCATTGCTACATCCCCAACCGACAATCATTGAACCTTTCACACCTTTACCTATATATTTTGCACCGGTATTATCTTTTATCAATCCGTTAGGAAGAATACGACCTATAACTTTACCATCAGCGTCTGTGACTTCTCCATTTGAAGATACAAGTCCTAAAACAGCTCCACTCGGACTAATCGGTACCAATTCGGTTTTTACAACCGAGCCAATATATTCTTTTTCATAAGTTGTAACATAACCGCTTTTATCCAAAACTCCGACTACATCACCTTTTTCATCAATGGCATTTCCGTTTTCATCAATATAACCGGTTATATTGTTGTTTCCGTCAACCATTAATGTTGCATAATCTCCGGCTTTACCGATGGTGTTACCTTCGGTATCAACAATTGTACCGTCTTCAAGCGTTTTTCCTATTATATTGCCTTTAAAATCAACAACATTTCCGTTGTCATCAACATAACCTATTGCTTTGCCATTGTCGTCATAGGCAATCCTTCTTGACTGACCGGCCTTACCTAAAGATTTATATATATTGCCGTTCTCATCGGTATAACCCAAAAGTTTTCCGTTTTCACCAAAAACTTCGTTGTTTTGACCTATATATCCGATTGCTTTTCCGTTTTCATCTACAACTAACTCTGCACTTCCTCCGAGTTTTGCATATGTCTTACCATCTGCCCCGACAAAAGAGCCGTCTTCTTGAAGTTTACCTAACACAGTCCCGTCTACATTTAAAAATGTTCCGTCTTTATCAATTGAGCCTTTTATATTGCCATTTTCATCCAACAACGCTTTGTTATCGCTTACTTTACCAATTTGCTTACCGGAATTATTAACAACCGTTCCGTCAGATAATGCCTTTCCAACCACATTACCCGCTTCATCAACAACCGTTCCGTCTGGCAACTCCATACCGACAAGCGACCCGTTTTCGTCATATACCAGTTTATTATCACTTACCGTACCTATGAGTTTTCCGTCAGAATCAACCAGGTCATTTTGAGAATATGCTTTACCGATGGTGTTACCTTCGGTATCAACAATGGTACCGTCTTCCGTCATTTTACCTATTATATTGCCTTGAAAATCAACAACATTTCCGCTTTCATCAACATAGCCAATTGTGTTACCGTTCTTATCATAGGCAAGTTGTCTGGAATCTGTTTTACTGCCGAGTTTTTCTTTATCAAGTTTATAAGCTTGACCATTTTCATCAACATAACCCACTACATTACCATCTGCATCAATAATCGAATTATCCGGCATAACTACTCCCAATGCGTTGCCGTTTTCATCGGTTGCTGTGCGTCCGGTTTTACTTACATGCCCGATAACATTTCCTTCAATATCAACAACTTCACCTTCGGCGTTTAGTCTGCCGACCACATTACCACTTTGGTCAACAACTGTACCATCATCAAGTACTCTGCCAAGTATGTTTCCATTATCATCATATACAAAACCTGCTTCTACCGATTTTCCGACTATGTTGCCATATTGATCGACAATAGACCCGTCCGCAAGTTCTTTGCCGATAACATTTCCCTTAAAATCTACAGCCATACCATCAGGTGTAACAAAACCAATAATGTTTCCGTCATCATCATATGCAAGTTTTTTATTGCCTGACACACCAATAATGTTACCGTCATTATCAACTACCAATCCATCAGAATTAACTCTACCTATAATGTTTCCGTTATCATCTCTTACATAACCTTCTTCATCAACATATCCTAATGTATTACCGTCCGGATCGTATGCAACTCGCATTTTGGAAGTGTCTGCACTGACCTTGCCAAATATATTGCCATTTTCATCAACAACTTCACCGTTTTCATTAATTTTGCCGATAATATTACCATTTTCATCAACCACAGTACCATCATCTGACACTCTGCCTATGATGTTGCCGTTAGCATCTTTTACAACTTTAGAACCCAAAGCTGATATTGATGAGGCCGTATCGCAGTAGTTACAATCTTCTTTTTCTATTGCTTTACCTTCAACCGGAATTTTTTGAGCTTTTGCATTTGATGCACTTACATTTGATTCATGCCAAGAAACTATAAAATTGTTTTGCACATTTTGAGACACAACCGGAGCCCACTTCATTGTAATGTTACAGGTCTGATTTCCTCTAAGTTCAGCACTCGTGCAGCCGTCTTCAAAACTAAAACCGTCAAACGGCGGTTCGGCTAACTTAACCGATACAATCCTTATTGAGCCTTTTCCATTGGTACCTATGGTTAAAACATTTTTGGCTTCCGTGCCTAACACCACCTGACCCATCGATATCGGGTTGGGAGTAGTGGTTATAGGATCTTCTACTTCTTCCATGGTGTCAAACTCAATGGCCTCGGTTAAAACATCACCACTTTCTTCAATACCTAACACATCGGCATCATCGGAAAACACCACCTCTTGCTCAACCACTTCACCGGACCCGCTTGAAAAAAGCAACAAAAGCCCAAACAAAAATACTACAAACGAGGTTATACCGACTATTAAGATAATTCGGTTGGTTTTACGAACATAACGTTCTGAAGATGTTAATACTTCTTTACTCATTGTACCCTTACCACACTACAGAACACACCGTTCCTGCCCAATTGTCCGCAAATTTGATCACCCATGTCAATTGACTCAACAGGGCCTATTCTTAAATGGAATAACTCTTTACCTTGACCGTCAGCAGGGGCATCAACCGAATAAAACGGCTGATATTCTCCTAACACCGTGTTATATTTTCTCGACAATTCTTGCCACAAATTCTCTAAATTATTTACATCGGCATCAGTTCCCAATTCAACAGAAATACTTGCCGTATTTTGAGCTTCGTAGCCTTGTCCGAAGCTATAACCGTTATATCTTTTTCCTTGTTCGGCAGTTTGTTCCGACGAATTAGCCTTATTGTTACCTAACGAGTTTTTAACATATTCGGGTATCAAAAGCTCACCGTTTGCTCCAAATTTGACTACATATTCACCCGCCAATTGTTCATTTGCCTTATTATATGATACCGTATCGGTATTTGTAGTAGCAGACGAACTGTTCTGCCCCATCGTAATTGATGAAGAAATCGGAGCTACATCAATTTCCGGCTCCGGTTCCGGCTCCGGCTTTTTATTGATATCTATCAATTCAAAACCTTGAACAACACTTTCTTCTTGCGGTTTTACACCACTTGGTATGGCAGCGGGAACATTCCAATTGTTTTGCGGAGCTTTAGGCGCAAATTCTGTTCCCTGGTCATCGGAACGACGAAGTTTTAAACAAACCAATCTTTTACCGTTTCGCAAAACCATATCGCCAATTCCCTCAACTATAATCAAACGATTATCCGGACCGGCGCTTCTAAAGCCCACCGGAGTTTCCACTCTTTCAACAATTAATGTAACTATCGGGCGTTGTACCATTGTAAGTGCTCTTTCACCAAAATCAATATAAGTGAAGATGTCATCACGCCACACTCTTTCGGGAGCAATTACAACATCATCCGGGTTTGGAACATAAACTTCTATATCAAAACGAAACTTTGTCGGGTCAAGCGGAATACTCTTTATCCAATCATCTTTTTGATTGCGTTTCGTAAAAGTAGAATCTGCCGATTTTGAACTACCGTTAAAACCGCTTGCATTTATACGAGAAGAACCGCCCGATGCACCAGCTATGCTTGAAATATCCGAACTGCCGTTATTTGCTCCGGCTACTTCAATATCAATAACCGAATTAGTCAATCGTTCAGTGTTAAAGCCCTCACTTCTGGCATAAAACACATACTTGTTTCCCGAACGCCCGAAAACAATTATGTTTGTATCAACACCAAATCCGTTCTGCGGATACAACAAAAGCGTATTCGGACCCGAAATTTGTCCGGTAAATTTATTGGTATCACCTATATAAACATCTTCAAGCATTTCCCATTGAGGAAAGTTTATCAAGGTTAACATTCCTTCTCGTAGACGCAAAGGTAACACCAAATCCGGCGACCAATAATATTTTGAATATGCCGGTTTTGTCTGACCTTCTCCCAAATTTTGTAAAGGATCAAGCCATGCGCTTTGGGTCATACCCAATGAACCCATGGCATAACTCATATTCATTGACGGATATTGCCCTTGTGCATTGTTGGCGGTTTGATCCAAACTGTTCATTGTTACTTGAGCTTGAGCACTAAACCCCGCCATAAACAACACAACTGCATAAATTATTCTAGTTACATTATTTTTCATTTTTCTAAAACCTTTTACTGCGTCTTATTACGAGAAAGCGAATATCTTATAACGGTAAACCCGATAGGATTATTTAACCTTTCATCATATTTAACATTCTTTTTGCGATATGCTATCCTCAATGATGCTGTCCAATATTCAACTTGAGGAGCAGATGATGAAGGATACATATCTTTTGTTTCATACTCAACCTGCCATAAACCACGACCTAACTCATTGACGGTCATAATTCTGACAGACCTTGTAAGCCCTTTATTCTTAATAATATTTAAAGCCTTATTCGCCGTTTTATCCAAAAATGCCTGATACACTGCCGATGATGACATTTCTTGTATCGGACCGCCCGGCATCCAACGAGATTCCATTTCCGGTATATCATTGGAAAATGCACTGCGAATAAGCACATATTCACGAACAAAAACTTCCGTGATTTCTTTTTTATCTTCCATATTGGCAATAGGCCTGATATCATAAACTTGTTCTTGCTTGTTCTCAAAAGTTAAGATAAACGGCTCAAGCCTGTAAAGCGGCATCAATTGTGTAATGGCTAAAATAAGCACAAAATTGCAACATAAACTTATGGCAACAATTACGGCAAAAGCTCTGGCTGTCCACAAATATCTGCGCTCTGATGCATTTACGATGATATCATCGGATTGGTTTTGCCCGCCGGAAACCGGCCTTCTTGCATTTTGCGAAGGATTTGCTTGTCTGTTTGCAAGCATTCGTTGCTGTGTATTATTTACGCCTAATTCTTGAGCCATATTACACCTATATTGTTGCTACAAACCAATCAGGAAGAGTGTGCGGCAATTCTACTTCAATGCAAGCACACGGAGATAATTTAAGCTCGTTAACATCTTTACCGACACCAACCGGCTCGGGTTCATAATACGAACCAAACATTCCACATGCCGATAAAAACAGCAACACCAAAAATAAAATTATTTTTCTACTCATTGCAATGTTCCTTACAACTATATGTCCAGACAATTTCTATGTTAAACTTGTTATTTTTAAAAGTCTAACACGAAGCAAACAAATCCCCAACTTATCAACAAGTTAGAAACTGTTTAATCGTATCATAAACTAAAAAGATTAACATAAGTTAAAGAATTTCAACTTCTGTTTGAGAATATTTTGTTACGGTAAAACCAAGCGGATTCATCAACCTTTTTGACATAAACATTCTTTCCGGAACAAAAACCGCCACAATTGAAACCGTCCAATAACGAGTTTTTAGCACATATTCTCCTGTGGTTTCATTGCGATTTTGCGGCGACAGTTCATAGGTTTTAAAATCAACTTTCCAAACCGGTGATTTTTCTCCGCCGACCTTACCCACGGAAATTATTTCCACATCTCGTGTAATTTGCGATTTTGAAGCCTCAACCAAAACTTTTTCTACATTAGCCGCAAACTCAGTAAAAACTTTATCCGATGATAAATAATTTATCATACCTCCGCCTAACCAACGGCTTTGCATTTCTCTTTCGTCTCCTACAATCGAATTGCGTATTTGCACATATTGTCTGATGAAAAGTTCCATAATCTGTTTTGATGACGGCATATTTTGTGATATGGTTTCATATCTTACCATCTCATCGGAATTATCTTGCCTGATGATAAGAAACGGCTCAACATGCACTTCCGATGTTAAATGAAACAATACTAAAGATGCACTGGTAAAAAACATCAACGACAACATTGCTATAAATGAAACAAACCTTGCAAGCCAACAATAATAATTCTCACGAGCAGAGCTTCCCGATATATCATTATCGGTAACATAATTTGCACTTTGCTTTGCTGACTGAGACGATGTCAGCGCTAATATTTCGTTTGTCGAGCCTAATCGGTTATCCATTTATATCCTCATCTTAATATACCGCACAATATGGAATTGTTTCGCCTTTTGAATTGTTGTCATACGATTTTGCAACTTCTTTATCATATTCGCCTTTTGTATCGTTATCGGCTTTAGCCGTCTTTATGCGTTTTTCAACTTCATCAAGACTGAGCATATCGGATAAATTTATCAATTCATCATTATCAAGCTTAAGCAAAGACATGGTATTTTTGGTCTTGGCAATTCTTTCTTTAAGCATATCGTTTTTACCGACAAGGCTTAAAAGTTTTGTATCGGCTTTTGACACTCTCTCATCTTTTGCCTCATTTAATTTTGCGGCAAAATCTTTGTATGTTTCGTCATCCGATAAATCAAACTCATCAGGCAATGTATAACCGTATTTTGCAAATTCTTCACGCAGTTTTTCTCTTGCTTCATCAACTTTTACCTTCAGTTGGTCTAACGATTTTTGGAACTCCAATTCTCTTTCAACAAACTTCAGATAATCACCAAATTGATTTTTATCAAGCATCATATTGTCATATAAGCGCTTTTGGTTTTTATCATAGTCATCATCTAATTCTGCCAAATATTGAGCGGCTTTTTCCAAGCTCTTGTTAAACCTCATCATTTTATCTTGCGATTTTGCAAACAAAGCTAACTCACTTGCCGATTTATCCTCATCATTACCGGTGTTAAACTTTGCAGTAACCACTTCATCTTCGCCGAATGTAAGGTCTAAGAAGGTAACATTTTTAAGTCCGCCGTTTTCAATGGTCAGCTTACTGTACTTTTTAACATTTTTGATATGCTGACATTTCGGATATTCATCATTTTGTGTTCCGACATATTGTCCGTTTTTAATATCTATTGCATATTCACCAACACTGCACGGATATAAACCTCCTCGCATCAACTGATCCTTGGCAGCCATATCTTCAAATAAAATCGGGTGTGATAAATTTTCTATCAACGGTAATATCGGTACATCTCTTTCAACAAAACCCTTCGGCCCCAAAATCAGGCCCCAAATTTCCGGAACAAACTCATTATAGACAATCGTTTGAGCCGTATCTCCATCTTGGCAGAAATAATCTTTGGCATCGCCTTCACAACTTGTACTCAACATTGCTCCCACATTCAGCAAACTGTCTTTGGTAATTACCGAATTGTTTGAAATATCCAAATTATCATAATCGGTACCGTCAAAATGCACAATTTCACGAAGCGGAGGTGTATAGCTCTTGGTAATTGCTTTGGGGGCAACAAAATCTTTCTCATTTGGTGTGGCTCCGATATAATACTGCTCATCCGATTGATAACAAACATTACTCTTGCAAATTTTATTAAACAAGACTTTTGCCATTTCCTCTATGGCAAGTTGCTCAATCACTGCCAATTCGATATGTCCGGATAAATAATTTAAGTGTCCGGATAACCCAAATGACGGATTTTTAATTTTATCCAGCATTTGTTTGTGTATATTGACAATTTTTGAATATTTCTCCGGATTAAACCTGTCATCTTCCAAGGCCTCAATTGCCGCATATGCCTCTCTAATTGCACTAAGAGCATTTTCTCGTACAATTTCTTCGGCTTTTTCCGATACAAAAATTATGTTACGGAAAATACTGTCTTTTATCGTACCGGTAATATTTAGCAATGAACCTATTTTTGATGCTTTGACATTTTTGATTTCTTCATAAGCTTTATTCAGTGCAATTTCATTTTCATATTCTTTTAGGGCCACAGCCTCAATAGATGCCGACTTGGTTTGTTTTAATTGTTCTTTGGTTTTTTCGAGCCTGTCTTTCAAATCGTCAATTTGCATTCTGAGACTTTCAACTTCCGCAAGTGTTTCCTTGCGTCTTTGCTCGGCCTTAACTGCCGCATTTTCAGCTTCTTGTTTTGCCTGATTTGCACTTGCTTCAAAGTTTGATGTGTCAACATTTTCCGACTTTTCGGATCTTTTTTCCGCCAAATCCAATATCACACCTTCGGCATTGGCCTGACTGTCGGCTTGTATTTGATTATCTTTTGCCTCATTATATTTTAGTTTAGCATCGTTTAATTCGACATTAAGCTCATCAAGTTGTTCGTATATATTTTTAATTTGTGTTTGCAAATTTTGGGTTTGTTGCGCATATTCCGATTTTATTTTTTGTGTTTCGCTGTCCAATTTTTCTTGCACCTTTTGTGCTTTATCAACTTTTGCCGAAGCAACTTGTTTGATTTGTTCTTCTAAAGCATCAAAGCCTTTGTTGTTATAATCTAACACACTTTCGAAAAGCACTCCGTGCATTTTGGCACCTTCATAATCTTCAGCTTCTTTTTCTTCCTCAGTTTCTTCAACATACAAATTGTTGCTTATTTTTCTTGCCAAAGACAGTGTCGATGTACGCATATCCGAGCTTTGAACAAAAACCTGCATATTAGAATATTTGTTTTTTAAATATTGCTCGTAAAAATATTTTTCATCTGCCCATAAAGGATATTTATTCTTAAATGTTCCATATACCGAATCATCACCCTTTGACATTTCGGCACCGATTTTTTTAGCCATCAAGGCACCCATCTGCCAAGCCAAAATATCCCTTTCTCGGTCATTTTGTGCCATTTTTAACTCATCAGTGGGCTTAATTAAAGCGCTGTCTTCTATATTGTTTTCTTGTGAAGCCACCAACTCCGTTTCCATTTCTTCCATTTCTTCAAGCTTGGTTAATGACGATGTTTCGGATATATCGGCATCATTTAACTGTGTGGCATAATCATCGGCTGAAAATTCTAAAGTTTTCTCGGCTTTGGCAATTTTATATGCCGACAACAACCAACCTGACAAACCTCCACGGCGTTCATAACGATTAAGCCCATAGGTGGAACAAATTTTGGTTTTATCGTTTTTGCACAAAGTATCGCCTTTGGCTAAAGTTCTTAAACTTTCTTTTGTTACTTTCACTCCGGTATCACAAAACAGATTTAAATCGTTAGTATATTTACAACCTTTTCCAAGCCATGCGCTTGTCGGATCATTATAATATCTTCCCAAATACGAAATGGCGCACTCTTCCGAATTTTTTACTTGTTCAATAACATCTGTGTGCAACTTTTTCATACGGTTATATTCAATAAACGGCTCCTTAAAAGTGGATAATTGTTGTTTTAAGTTATGAACATCCATAGCTTCCTTTAACACAAACGATACATCGTTTACACTAACCAAATCGGCAAATTGGTCTCCGGCTCCCTTAAAGGCCGATTGAGCAACCTCTGGTTTGACTTCCACAACACCGCCTGCTGCCTTTTGAACTTCGCTTAAATCAACTTTTTTAAATCCGGAAGGCACTTCACCTGCTTGCGCATAAGCAGATTTTGCCACAATGCCGACACTAATTTCATTTGATGATGTTTTCTCACTTTCTGCCATCGGATCTATCGGCTCAATACCTTTTTTCAATGCTCGGCCGGCTTCATATTGCGCATCTAATGCGCTTAATTCTTCGGTTACACGCAAAACAGAATCATAAATACTGACCACTTTGTAAAAATTTACCCATGAATTTAACTCATCATTTGCTTCACCGTTTTCGCCCTCAATTTCAGGGTCGGCCGCAACGGTTGTGCCCGTAACATATTTTTCACTCATGGTGCTGACATCTTTATCAATTACACTCATCATCTCTTCCATATCACGAGATGTGATATAAAGCTCAATGAGAGAATCGTTACTAAACTCAACACCTTTATCTTTGTATGCTCGTTTAACCCCTTTGATGTCTTGCGGATATTTTTCCAAAAACTCTTTGGGATATTCACCGAACAGTGTATAAAAAGCCTGCATAACATCTTCTTCGTTATGAATGTCGGCAATTTTGCTTTCTTGAATTTCACGAGATGTGGAAACCGTCGAATCTCCCTCGTTTTTTTGATGTAAGGCTCCTACTAACTTGTTGATTTTACCATTAATATTTTCTTTAAGTTCGGCAACTTTGCCTTCAGCTTTTTCAATTGCACCAACAACCTTTTCTTCAACATCGGCCGTGAATTTTTTAACCTTATCTCGAATTTTTACATATTGTTGTTGTATTTTCTCCGGAATGTTTGCAGCTACATTTCCGCC
Organism: Alphaproteobacteria bacterium; assembly: GCA_015062345.1. Taxonomy (GTDB): domain Bacteria; phylum Pseudomonadota; class Alphaproteobacteria; order RF32; family CAG-239; genus JAFTYO01. The sequence continues at coordinate 18,079 of SUUV01000011.1, forward strand.
GGCTTCAACACCGCCTGTTGCATCAGCCGCTATATCAAGTGACGGACCCAAACCCGGAGGAAGTAATATGGCATACGAAGATGATATAATCATCACTACACTTAACATCGTCAATAAATATAATTTAAGCACAGATTGTCTCATATTACACCTCCCTATTTAGCCCTAATATTGTTCAAAAAGCTTTTTTTACCCTCATCGGTTGTTATATCTTTTTCCGTAAAGACATAATTATCTAAATTTAACGATGCCGGATCTTTATCATAATTTTTCAAACGATAATCTTGCGTTAACATATCTTTAGCGGTTTTTAGGCGCATATTGACAAGTACAAGTTTATTATAATCTTGTAAAAGTCTTATTTCTTGTATCATTTGTTCAATCATCATACCGATTGACGACAATTGTTGGTCGGCCCCCATCACATTGGTTTCAATTCGGTCACTGTCATCTTGTTTTTGAATATATGCGTTCTTAAACTTAGCACCGGCAACAAAAGCTTTCGCAATGGCATCAACCAAATCTTCAGTGCGTTTATTTTTAACTCTTGTTACACTTTGTGCGTTTTCCGGCTCATCAACAAGCAAGAAGTTATCTTTGATAATTTTGTTATATTCTGCCGTTTTTGTTTCGGGCGACATACTTTTCATGCCCTGTATATCGCTTAAACTCAAATTTCCAAATTTGCTTTTTGCCGCATCTAACACATTGCCGAGTTGTTTTTTAGCTTCTTCTTTTAGTTTATTTGCTGCCTGATATGTAACATCAGAAGCCAAAATTTTACTGTTTTTACTTTCAAGGTCGGCAATTTGTTCTTCATATTCAGCCATCTCATTTTCTAAAGCGGTAATTTCATTGATTATGGTAGATTTTGTTTCAGAATCTTCTGCCTGTTCAAACAATGCTTCCAACACTGCCAAGTTTCCTTCGGCAGCTTGTTTTTTACCCATTACTTCTTCGTACAACGCATCTTTTCGGCTTTGCATTGCAAATTCGGCTTCTTCGCCTTTAATATTAAGACTGGTCGGCAACTTATCAAGTTGTTCTTGTGCTTGAGAAAACTGTTCTTCAAACGATTCCACTTTTCCGGCAACTTCATCATACATTACTTTAACCGAATCTATGGTATCAGATATTTTCTCTTTCAGCATTTTGCCTTTTTCATACAAGGTTTTTACTCGTTGCCCTGTTTGTTCGATTTCTTTTATCATAGCCGCACCATCGGTTACAACACCGGCGGCTTCGCCTAAATCACCGGCAAAATCCAAGGGGGCACGCTCAATCATTGCTAAACCGTCAAATTTTAATCCGGCTTGAACCTGAAAGGTACAAAGAAGCAATACGGCAACTGTCAAAAATGTTTTATACATAGCCTATTCCTCCTCTTCCTCTATTTGATAATTTTGTATCTGAATGGTATGATTAAACGAGTTTATGTAAGCTTGTGTTTCCAAGATATTGTTATATCTTTTACCCAGATTAATTTGTTTTTCGGTTGCGGCGCGTCTGGCGGCTGCCAAAGTGCTTAAATCCGGCTCCTCGGTTTGTTCTTGTTTTAAAGCAAGCCTTTTGCTAATTGAACGAGCATACAATCTGCTGATGTTATTGAATTTTTCTTTATCAATTACCTTATTCATTGCTTTTTGCAATGCAATATTATCTTTTACACCCTTTTTTCTGCTGTATGTCTCTTTGGTTTTTTCAAGCGCCTCAAAACCGGTTTCTTCAGGGTCATCTTTTTGGAAAGCTCCCATAACCATGGTTTTAAGCGATCCCACAGGATCCTCTACAAAGTTTTTAACCTTTTCAACCCCATCTTTTACTTTTTGCACCATTGATTTAGCCTTACTGAAACCATTAGTGATTTGTGTTTTAACTTTCCCTATTGCATCAGCGGCATCACTTACTTGTTTTTTGGTTTCTGCCACACTGGCAACTACATTTTTAACAAGAATATTAACCGGTTCAATATCAGCCATTGCCGGTTTGCACCAAAAGCTCAAACACAATATAAACATTATATATTTAAAAAGATGCTTTAACATTTATACACCTCTTAATTATTCTTCCTCATAATATGAGGCATCTATTTGTTCAACTGCTAACAAACTGCTTTGTATCAAATTGCTTGACATTGCATTCATCATTCTTAATAAAACTTCCTGATTAGCTCTGCTGATGGCTGCTGAAACAGAGCCTTCTTCTCTTTCGGTTGTAGCCGCACTTGATTTGTTTTCTAAGTCCCCTGCAACTTCATCTTCAAATGTGGTAGCATATTTTTTATCATTAATTGACGAAGCTAAATCTGCCGACACCTGGTCATGCATGGCTTTTTGATACAAATCTTTGCATTCAAGCGCCAACTCGGCATCTTCTTGATGCATACACAAAACCCAAGTTTTTATACAATCTTTTACTTTGTCTTCATTTTCGGCATCTTTAAAATCTAACCCGCACTTCTCGGCTATAATATCCGAATATACAAATGTGCCATCGTCCGTCAATCCGCTTTGTGCATATGATGTTCTACTTACAATACTCATATTTGCTTCTTTATCAAATGTCGGTTGCACCATTGATTTAAATGTTCTTTCAGAATTCACTCGTTCATTTGTGTTTACGGGCATTGTTGCAGTCTTCTCGGATTCAACTTTTTCTACATTCACTTCTTCTTGAACATTAACATTTTGCAAAGAATTATCATCAGTTGTTGAGTTTGTTGAGCTTGTCGAGCTTGTAACCTTTTCTTTTTGTGCTATATTTTGGACATCATTTACACCTTTTTTAATAGTATCGGCACTTTCTTTAACTTTTCCGGAAACATCTTCTCCCATTTTTTTAAGTTGCTTTGCTCTTTGTGCGGCTTTTTGGGATGCGGCTTTATCCCGTTTTGCAATTTTAGCTTCTTTTTTAACTTTTTCAACAGTTTCATCTTTAAATTTTAATAAAGAACTGACACCCTCGCCTTTTTCTAACAACATCTGTGCGGTTGCGGCTGTTGATGTACCGGTAGATAATAGCGACATATTACTGGTGATAACGCCTTTGATGGTTCCCGCTACTTCAGCCATATCAAACGATGGGAAACCGAGCGAATAACAAGGCTCTGTCCATAATACGGCGCCTATAACCGGAAGAAGATATTTTAAAGTTTTCATTTTCATCGCACAGTCTCCTATAATTGTTTTTTACATATTAATATTATATCACAAATTTTTATCGCACCAAGATTTTTTTGCAAAATTACGAAATATTTAAATATTTTGTAACAAAGTTATTTTCTCCGTATTCTTTTATCAGCTCTTGCACCAGCAACACATTTTTACGGCCCGAATTATACAGTTTCAAATAGGGTCCCAAAGCCCCTAAGTTTACATCTAAAATTACCGATTCACCGGTTGCCGGACGAGAAAGCAAAATTGCATACGGAAAATCACGATAAGAACGACCGAACACAAAATCAAGCTCACTTTGGGTTAAATTCCAAGTTGCATAATCTTCCGGCATTGCTTGCGGGTTTCTAAAGAACAATACGGTCTGACACTGACCACGAATAACCTCACCGACACCCAGACGGTCAATAATGTTCGGCTGTTGGAATGCGCACAAATATGCCTGTCGTTTTTTACGACCTTCTTGCAAACCGATAATAAAATAGTCTTTAAACATCGGGTGTTTTAACATCGGCGCCGTCTCGTCTATCATAATCAGCGAGGGTGCACCAGTTTCACCGGTTTCAGACTGAATACGATGCATAATATAGCTGATAACCGCCGGTGCCAATGTATCGTCTTCAAAAATATGCGTAAAGTCAAATGCCATAAATCTTTTTGATTTTAAATCTAAGCTATCGGTATCGGCATTAAAAATGTTACCGTATTGATCAGGGTTTACCCAACGATACAACTCTCGACGCATAACACCGGTTGGGGAAAAACAGCTCTTGTACAAGTTTTTCATAACCCGTTCTTCGGGGCGCAAATAATCAAAAGCTGTGGTAACCGCACGAGCAACCTCTCGTTCTGATAACGCATCATCAGCCATTGTAATAGCTTTGAGCCAACGACGCAAAAACGCCTTATTGTTGGCCGTATTACTTGCATCAAACGGATTTAACGACACATTTTTCTCATCTCCGTCAAAACCGATATATGCTCCGCCTACCGCACGAGTAAAAATTTCGGCACCACGGTGACGGTCAAAGAAGAACACTTTTAAATCGCTATGGCGCATAGCCTGTCCGGCCAAAAATGTAAGCAATGTGGTTTTACCTTGTCCGGTCGGACCGATGATGCAACAGTGAGCCACCGCAGATTCTTCCGGCGATACATGGAACTGAAACTTATATGCCGAACCCGACATTGTTCTAAAAACCGTAATTGCCCCCGGCCCCCAGTCACTCTTACCGAAACCTTCTGACGGTTTATCAAAGCAAATTGCCATCGCCACCACTCTTGAAAGATAACGATATGTTCTCGGATATGAATCATATGTCGGAAATTGGCTGAAAAATGTTGCCTGCGCCACCCAGCCCTCTCGCACGGGTGTTACACCGAACGAACGGCATATTCTTTGTACTTCACTCTCACCAAAATCAAGTTCTTCTTGCGTTTTACCGCGAATAATTACCGTAAAAGCATATTCGGTTAATGACTGATAATCGGCATCGCTGTCTTCAATGGTAGCAAGCGCTTGTGAATATTGGTCCAAAATTTCGGGCGAAAAGCTTGTTAAAGCAGCCATACGCTGTTGTTGTATAAGCATCATCTTGGCTTGAGGCTTAAAAATCGGTCGAATATTATGCATCATAATCAATTCGCTATCAATGGATAAAAGCGAAACAATCATACTTTCATCCATATAATCACCGGTCGTTCTGATACCCATTGCAATTTCATAAACTTCTTTTTCGCCGGAAAAGAAACGAATGATACCTTTTTCACGAGTAAAATGAATATGGTCGGCCGTAAGCATTTCTTTTAATTCGGAATTTTTTGCATTTCTGACTTTAGGCTCCGGTTTTGATACCGGCGAACATAATCTGGCAAAAACATATAACGGACTGTCGGTAGCCTTACTGTCGGGAGCTTCATAAAGTTGCGAAACGCCATATTCACCCAATGTTGATACCAACGATTGGCAAGCATAATTCAAATCTTTTAAGGCATCTTTTCTATCGGGAACAGAAACCACCACATAGTGTGTATTACTGAACACTCTGGACATTCCGGCAGACCAAATTTCAGAAACTTTGGCCAATATATCATTATTAAAATTACCCTTATCATTTTCAAGCGAACTTAATTCTCGCAAGGTTAACACCCTGCTGGTTACCTGCAACTCAGACATGGTATCAATCCAAGCCTTTCTGGCTTCCATCATCGAATATACTTTTTCGGGTGTAACTGCTCCTAAATCAACACCTGTGATTCTGAACACTCGAACATAAGAACCGTTTGTACAACGAACGGTCATACCGTCTTCCATAATTGAGGCAAACGGCAAAAAGTCAGACACCCTCGACTCTCTGGGTTGAGGTAAAACCATATTTCCGAACTTAGAAATCGAAAGTGCGGAAAATGCAATTGCCGATATAAAACCGATAACGGCAACCAACACATCTGCACTGGTTAACCCGTCAACAAACAATGTTAAAAAATCAAAATCAGGGCTCAAATTTATTCCCCTTTTCAGAATATATATTGGTTGAAACTTTATTGGTTTGTCCGAAAGCTTGTATCATAGCTGATAAATGCGGGTCTTTTGTTCCTGCAACCACAACCGCACCATGTCCGATTAAAATACTAATGATAAACATCAACGGATTAATGTTCCAAATACCCATTGCCATAAACATCATCGGAAACTGTAAGCCCATATTTAATACAACAGGAAGCACAGGCCCCCAGAATATTTTTGGAGGCTGTGCAACGGCTTTTAATACCATATCCCGCATTTTAATCTCCTACACAACAACTTATATCAAGACTAAACAAGATTGTAAACATCGTCAATTGTTTTATCCTAACAGTCCACCATGCTCGCAACTCATAATTTATCTTCCGGTTATTCTGCCGGTAGTATAATTTATTTCATCACTTACTCGTCCGACATCTTTACCTATGTCAGTCCATTCTTCAACATTGCTTGCACTATCACGAATACCTTGTGCATCTTCTTTCATCAGATTGCTTTCGTCTTTAGCTCCTAAATATGACGCAACACTGGCACTTTCATCTAACGCACCCGCAAGATTACCACTGACATCTCTGTTTGCCACACTGATAGCTTGTGACACACCAACCAGTTTATCAATGGCATTACCATTGCCGGCAAGCACATCTTTAACCGCTTGAGCACCGCTAACAGCTGCCGTAACAGCTTCTTTTGTGTCTTGTACCGCATCTATCGCATTGTTAACATTGCTGACAAATTTTTTGGTACCGTCTACAGCATTTTGTAATTTTTCTTTAAGTGATTTTTTTTCTTCCTGCGCAGTTACAACTTGAGCCAACCCCATTTGTTCATTCATAACCTCAGCTTTAGCCACCATCGAGGAAGAATCAACTTCCGGCAATGCCTCTATATTTCTGTTATTATCACCTCCATTTGTTTTATCTTGATTTTGATCTTTATCCTGATCTTGCGGACAAGTATTGGTTGTTGAGCAATCATTTCGAGATGTAACATTAGAACCCTCAATGGAAGCATCACCACCGGAAATAAAGTCTGCATAATTGAGCTCATTATCTTGAAGATTTGCACCGCTGAAATAATTGATAAACGGCATCATCAAAGACAATAACGACAAACTTATCATAATGTAACCTAAGTGCTTAAAGCTGATTTTGTTAAAAATCGCCAAGAATGAAAACATAACCAAACCAAAACCGGCAATAACATAAGCAATTTTGCGCAAATCTTTGACTGTGCTTATCATTTTGGCCTGAATGGTATCAAACACATCTCCGGCCGCAAACGAAACAGACGGCAACATTACCAAGGCAAACAACACGGCAATTGTCAGCAAACCAAAATATTTCAAATTATATCTTTTCATACCACCCTCCATTTGATAGCACACAACATAATTACATTATCTAAGAGTTATCCGTCAGCATTAACCAATGTATCGGAAATACCGCTTACACTAACATCAACACCTGTTCCGGCAACCATATATTTAACAATCGACACCGTCAATGCTATTACTACTAAACCAATTATAATTGCACTGAGCCATTTCCAGTTTAATACCCCGAAAAAACCGCCGATGGCAACGGCAATGATACCAAAACCGGCAGCACCGAATATAATTTTACGCATACCGCCGAAAACTTCCCATCCGGTGGCGGTTAAGTTTTCAAAAACCGCATGTGCATCTGTTGCGCATAAAATCGAAGAAACGAAAAAGAGCAACATTCCCGCAAACACATATTTCTTAAAATTTACACTCAACATATTGTATCCTCAAAATTTGCAACAAAGGGGAAAGCCCCGAAACAAGGCTTCCCCCTTTTTTTTATTACATATTAGTACCGCTATGGAAACTATCCGCAAGATCCTTTTGTAAACCGCCTCTTGTATCGCCTGTTGCATAGTCAACAATAGCACCGGCAGCAGCCAAAATTGCCAAACCAACGGCAAGACCTGCAAACCAAGTCCATTTTACTTTACCGAAAATAGCTTGGAAAGCCAAACCTACCAAACCAAAACCACCGATAACAAACACAATGGTTTTAACAGCTTGGAACACCTTAACAGCTTTACTTCTTGCTGTATCCATAACTGTACCTGATGCTGCGCATGCATCACCCGACATAGCCATAACCAAAACAAAAGCAATCGCTGCCAATGTGTACATATTATTTTTCAAGAATTTCATTGTTTTTCTCCTTTTACAATAGTAACAAAACTTCTTATACATTTTCAGAATACCAGATTTATTTTCAAATTACCAGCTTTTTATGCACATCTCGTTTTTTGCCAACTATTTGTTTTTACGCAAAAACCGTCCTGTGTAACAAAAAATTCATAATATGAAACGATATTCAATACGATTTGTGTATAACACATAAAAGTAAAAAAAGCTCTAACATTTTATATATTTACCAACAACAAGATTTTTGCAAAAAATCCTTTAGATTCAATTCTATTAACGCAATTTTAATATTATTGGTTGTATTCTCACACAAGATAGAATTGGCTTTTGGACTCTTTAACACCGATAAGCTGTTGTTATTGCGTAATTTAAAGCCTCAAAAATATGGTGTTTCGATGAAAAGAAATGGTATAAAAAATTTTATTTTCAGCTTTTTTATGTCATTATTGGCAGTTGTTGTAGTCAATAAGGCGGTTTTTGATGCGCCCGAAAGCACAAAACCTTCCGAAAGACCGACATCGTCTTTTAAAAGTATTTCATTATTTTCAAAAGCCGGTAACGACATTGTATCGGACACTTCGGATAATTTACAGTTTAATGATATTGAAAATTTGGTATCCGCCAAGGCTGATATAGATGTTTTAGATTTACCGGCCATTGATATAAAAGCCGCTCAAGCTGAGCCTGTAATTGTGTACAATTCGGATTTAGATGATAAAGAGCTTTCAACCAATAATGAGGTTGAACATAGCAATTATATTGATATTGCATCGGCAAGTCAAATTGTACTGGATAAATCCGCAACACCAAATAATGCAGTTGTCACACCCGTTGCCGAAGTAGTATATTCTGACATCAGCGACACATTTGAAACACATAATGATAGTACAATTCAAGAACAAAAATCTCAACAAGAAATTTTAGTTGCGCAAAATGACATTGTGATTGAGGAAGAAAATTTAATACCGATAACCGAGGGCGACACTGCTTTGCACAACAAAATAGATGTTTTAACCTCATCTGAAAACACACAAATTGCCATGTTAGAGCCGAGCACATTGGTTAATTCGATAGAAAGTTTTGATGAGCCGGAAGAAAAACACATTGTCGATATAAATTTAAAAGAAAATGTTATAAGCACCGCAGCGCAAGAGCAAACAAGCAGTAATAATGATGACAATCCGTGGGTAGTTGCTCAAGGAAACAGATTTGCCAAAAACCAAATTGCGCAAATAAATGCCCTTGAAGAAGAAAACACTCAAAATATATCCGTTTCAGAAGCAAAAGAAAACATAATTAAGGTGCATAAAGAAGAAAGTACGGAAAATAAATCTGAGGCAAATTCTGTTGTTGACAGTGATATTAATGTTAATGCAGTATCCGAAATTAATGCAACCGAAAGCATTGAAAATAATGAGCCGAAAACCGAGCTCAAAGTAAATAATCAAAGCTCTTTATTAGAGCCCAAACCTCTTTTGATACCAACAGACGAACAAGGCACAAAGCTTGCGTACAAAATGATACAAAATTTAATTATTCCGTTGCCTGATGACATTGCCACAGATGCTGATATAATTCCACAATTATCATCAGAGCCGAACAAAAATAACGGCATAAACAATTCGGAAAACAAAAAATCAAATGAGACAAAGGAGCTCAAAGAAAAAGATAAAGAGAGCGGTTTATTTAAAAGTATCAGCTCATGGTTTTCTCGTGACAAAGAAAAAGACGATAATAAAAAAGACACACCGAATCTTTCCGATGATAAAAAACCGAGCAAAAAAAGCCTAAACAAGCATAAAAGCGGCATTTCTTTATTTGAGGTAGACAGCAACAGTATCGGAAGTGAAGAATCTCGTGTTGAAACTCCGGAGATTATGCCGGCCGAATTAAAGCTTTCGTTTCAACCAAACAGAGCCGAAATTTCGGGATATACTTTAAGATGGATACACGCTTTTGCCGACAATGCCCGAGATAATGCCGATATTTATATTGAAATCAGGATTGATGGCACAAACTCTTTTGCTTTACAACAAAAAAGGCTTAATTTATTAAGCTCGATTTTTGCAAATCGTGGAGTTGATTTCAGAAAAGTGAATGTAATTTTCACTTCTCGTGAACCAAACTCGTTTATTATTAGAAATTTAAAATTTAACAACAGCGAAGAACTTAATAATGAAAATAATAACAGTCCTTATTATCAACATTGGTAATAAGTGATTGCAGATGCTTGATTATTTGTTTTTCAAACTGTATGATGGAAAAAATTATGAAATATGACTTAGGGGAATTAAATATGAATAATAAAATATTTCTGACAGCCTGCGCAATATGCTTACTTGGCTTATCCGGCTGTGCACATCATAACACACAAACAGAGTGTACGGGGCCTGATTGTCAAAACAAGGCTGATTTTGTGTGCCAAACAACCGGTGATCCGACACTATGTGCCGAAGACCCGTTTGTAAATTATACCAGAACTGCAGCTGATTTCAGACAATATGGAGAACGCACGCCTCGTGACCATCTGGTTTCGCAAGCTGCTGCCGGCAATAATTTGGTTGCAACAATTCCCCCGTCAATTGAAGATGAAGTAATTTCGTATGAAGAGCAACTGGAATTGCAAAATCCGGAACCTTTGGCATCTGAAGAACCTCAAAATCAGGAAAGCAAAGAATCTGCTCAAAATGATGTTGTATATGCCGATGATGATTTGATGAGTGTTGATGTCGAAGAAGAAGTTATTGAGCAAGAAAATACTCCTGATGCTGACCAAACCCAAGAGCAGGAAAATTTGGAAGACCCTGTTCAAGATTGGCTTGCCGAAGAAGGCCAAAACTTAAAAGCTTTATTGACACAATGGAGTGAACAGTCCGGATGGCGTTTAATTTGGAATACGAATCGTAACTATGTGTTAAATGCCGGAGCAATGTTCAGAGGTCGCTTTGCCGATGTCAGCTCAGCTTTAATCAGAGCCTTTGCAAGAGCTCGCCCTGCGCCAATTGCTACATTTTATAAAGGAAATCGTGTATTAGTTGTTGAAACAATGGAGGATGAAAATGCGTATGAATAATATATTAAATCTGTCTTTAGCGGCAGTTGTTGTCGGTTTTATGGCCGCCTGCACCGTTTCAACAGACTTAGACGAGACAATCAAAAGAGAGGTTGAAAACACCGTAAAACTTAAAGAAGAAGCCAAGTCTCCCATGCCGGTTGATGTTACCGATGTTATCAGAGTAAAAGATGACATTTGGCTTGGTGATACCAGTGAGGTTGAATATGAGGGCGACCCCGTTCCTTCATATTTAGAAACGCCCGATGGCATTACATTAATCAGCAACAGACCAATTACATTGTTTGAAATTGGTGATATGATAAATAAAATCACTTCTCTTTCGGTCAGATACGACCAAGAATTGGAAGAACAGGTGGTTTCTTTAGGCGATGCTAATGAGCCGACTCTAAATTCAATCGGAGCACAATGGACCGACAGCACAAAAATGCTTGTTTCATACAAAGGTCCATTGAGCGGATTGTTAGATGAAGTTTGCAATCGTTTCGGTATTTGGTGGAAATATGAGAAAAAACAAATATATTTTTATAAACACATCACCAAAACTTTTGTGTTGTATACTTTACCGACCAAACCGTCGTTATCCGTAAATGTAGGCGGTTCGTCAACGGAAGGAAGCGCAGGTTCATCATCGGTTACATTAACCAACTCAGCTAATATTGATTTATGGTCAAACATTGAATCTTCTATTAAATCAATGATTTCAAGCGGAGCTCAGTTAACAACCGACCAGTCTAACGGAACAATTACCTTAACCGGTACTCCGACTGATATTCGTAAAGTTGCAAAATTTGTAAACGAGCAAAATATTCGTTTGTCACGACAGGTTGCAATCAGTGTTAAAGTTTTGCAAGTTAATGTCAGCGATTCCGATAATTACGGCTTAGATTTGAAAGCAGCATTTAAGGGTAATGATAGAATCACAAACTTAGGTTTTGCCGGTGCATCCGGACTTGGTGCCGAATACACACAAAACTTGGCTATGACCATTGTTTCGGGAAGTTGGACCTTACAAGGTGCAATTCAAGCATTTTCCGAGCAAGGAACAACAAACCTGATTACAAGCGGTACGGTTACAACCTTAAACAACAAGCCGGCGCCGATCCAAGTAGTTAAAACCCAAAACTATATTTCCGAAATTACCAAAACCAACTCGGGTTCAGATGGTAATTACTACGATTTATCAACCGAAACCGAAGAAATTGAAACCGGATTTACATTAGATGTGTTACCTCGTATATTAGAGCATGGTCGCTTGATGATGATGTTTAATTTAACCTTATCGGATTTGATTGAACTGCAAAGAGTTGATTTAGGCGGAAGTAGCGAAGAAACAAGCGGTCAATATATTCAAAACCCGATTATTGAGACCAGAGGTTTCACGCAAGAAGTTGCCATGAAATCAGGTGATACCTTAATTTTGAGCGGTTATGAACGAGTTGAAAATTCATCAAACAAAACCGGTGTAGGTTCAGCAGAAAATTCTTTATTAGGTGGAACAGCAATAGCAAACAAAACTCGTAGTATTTTGGTTATTATGTTGACACCCGTAGTGTTAGAATCTCCGCTTGTGCCGGAATCGAGAATGAAGTACTAATTTTGTAAAGGAAAGTATCGTGTTAGAAGATGCCAATTTAGATGAAAATACCACCAATGCTTTAGATAAGGAGGAAGCTAAAGCATGGGGTACCAGATTCGAGGTGGAAGGTAGAGAATATGCCGCCAGCCTGTTTTGGCAGCCTCTGCAGAATCGTGATGACCCTTATACCGAAGTGATAGAAGCTTCCGAGAGTGTACTTGAAGGGGCTGACTTATTTGCTCTTAAACCGGGCAAAGCGCCACAGTTCGGTTTGTGTATATCATTTCAGGGATATGCTAAAAAAATGCCGGCTGCAGCCGTAACGGTTGCGACCGCTTTATCGGACAGGACATCATTTTTAGCCGTATTTAAGGTCAGTAACGGGTGGTGGTATGTTTGTGCACGAAACGATATGATATTGGTTGACGGTGATATGCTCTTTTTGAACGAAGAAGACGCAAAAGAGCAATTTATGTCAATGTTGGCTGTACCTGATTGGGGCAGAAAGATAGCTCCTGTCGAATGGGGCTTGGAAGAAACAGAGCCGATAAGTCTGATTTCTTTGTTAAGCAAGGGTTCCGAAAGCTATTTGCAAAAAGTTCATGCATTGCGTGGCGCAAAATTATTTGGATTAGTAGCAGTTATCGGTATTTTATCTGTTTGGTTGGTGTCAACATTGATAAATTCGGTATTTTTGGCTCCACCGCCTAAACCGATTATTGCACCTGTTCCGGTCAGGAAGATTGAAACAACTCCTCCACCACCGGAGCCAAAACCTTGGGAAAGCATTGATGACCCTCAAGCAGTGATGTTAAATTGTTTTAAGGCAACTCAAGATGTTGTAGGTATTGTAACTCCGGGATGGAAAATTAACGGCATTACTTGTACACCCACCGGCTTGGTTACTTCATGGAGCAGAGAAGTAGGGCGTTTAACTTGGATTGATAAAGCATTGACCGATTCCGGTATAACCTTTACAAGTAAATCAATTTCACCTAATGGTACGGATATGATTGTATCTGTTCCTATTGAGGACATCAAAAAAGTCAACTCACCACCGGAAAAAAATGAGGTTGATTTAATTAATACTATAAACGATTTGTTTCAAGCAATACAGATGCCTATATCTATGTCAAATGAGACATGGACATCTCCGAAGAAAACAGTATTTAAGTCAGTTAAATTTTCGTTTTCATCTAATCATGATCCTTTACAGTGGATTGATTTGTTAACGAAATTTTCAGGACTTAAGATTACAACTATAAAATATGACATTAATAATAACAATTGGTATTATGAAGGAGCGATATATGTACTATAACTTATTGAATAAAAATGTAATCTCGGCAGTTTTGTTGTCGCTTATGGTGGCATCAAATGCCAGTGTAAGCTATGCTCAGGGTGCTGTATCTTTAGTTCCCGATGATACAACTGTGCCGCAAGATAACTCTGCTGATATTGTAAATCAAGACGAAAATTTTGATGAACTCGGTTTTACAATTGATGCTGAAATTCCGGATACAATTGAAGATGAGATAATTCCTTTTGATAATGATGCTTTAATTTCACCCGAATCGCCATCTTCTCAAGATAATGCACCTGTTGCAAAAGAAGATGTGGTTACAGTTGAAGAAAGCTCAGATGCAAGCCCGGAATCGCTTCCCGAGGCCAATGCTGTTGATAATAATGTGGCAAATACTGAGCCTGTTTCAGATGAAAACCAGAACACCGATGAAACTTTCAATCTCGGATTAGCTCCATTACCTGCAAATGATACATCATCAGATTCTAAAACAAAATCCGATGATGGAAAAATGCCCTCAATTGCAGATAATACCAATCCGCTCATTACAAATGCTGAAGTGCTTTCCGAAAACAAAGGAAGATCGTTTGCAAACAGTATATTGGATAAAGTGGATAATGAACTTTTTGCGCAAATGTCCGATATTGAAAAACAAACTACTTTATTGACTTTGGAGTTGAGACGAGAAAAAATCCGCAACGAAATTGAAGCCGTAAAAGCTCAAAGGCTCAAAGCAGAAGAAGAAAAAAAGGCTGTTCAAAAAGAAAAAGAATTGAAAGATTTTGAATGGAAAAAAGAACAAGAGGCAAAAGTTTTCAAAGAACAACAACTTTTAAAAGAAAAAGAAATTGAACTTGAAAAAATTAAGCAAAGAAAAGCTTTAAATTCCTATATGAACAAAATGTTGGAAGATAAGCAAGTTTGGATGGAAGAAAACGCAAAACTTCTCAAAAAGATTCAAGAAATTGAAGCTAATAGAAATGAAATTGCCGAAAATTTCAAAAAGAAACTAAATGATTTAACAACATTATCCAATAATTTAATTCAGAGTGCCAACAGTGCAAAAAGCAATCATGACCGTACGGTTGCAAGCTTAACTGCGCAAAACATTCAGTTAAAGAAAAGGTTAGAAGCAGAAGTTGAAGCCTTACAAAATGCTCAACAAGCTCCTTTTGATGCAAGTCTTGATGCCGAGTTATCCAATAATATTGCTAAAGAAGACGACATCAACATAGCACAAGAATATGCCATTTTAGATATCATCGGCAAAGGAGATGAGCTTTTTGCAAAACTGATAAACAAAGACGGAAGTGCTTTTGTTGCAAGAAAAGGAACTGTGTTACAATCGGGACATACGGTTGAACAAATTACGCAATCTTATATTTCCTTTTCTAAAAACGGAACAAAACAATATCTTTACACCGGCACTTCAATTGAGCCGGAAAGAATGATGGATGATGGTTCCGATTTAGCCACTGAAGTTGAAAATACGGTAAATAATCAAGTAACTTCATCAGCTAAAATCGGGGATTCTTCTGCACCGACATTAGGAGCCGGAATGTTTGTAAAATAAGCAATTGGGAAAAAAATGACCAGCAATCCGGAAACAAAAGAAGATAACAAATTGCCCGACACTGCCCAAAGCAGTGTCGGTCAAGCTGATAATAAGCCAAAAACCGGAAATGCATATTTGGCCGAAACCGAAACTGCACAGACCAAAAAAAAGAACATTCTGCAAGAGCTTTTTTCAAACGGCAACAAATTATTAACTTTGCCGGATTCTGACCTTGTTATAAGTGATGAAACCAGACGACATGTTGCATTGTTTTCGGACGGAACATATTTGGTTTCAAAAGACCACCGTTTTGACGGACCGGTATATAACTTTGAAAAGACCATCAAAAGAAGAAAAATTCTTATTCATCCGCCCGAATATGTAAGCCAAAATGAGATTACCGCAATTTATGCCTATGCCGAACGAGGAACGGGTGTGGCTGATGTCAGCGGTGAAAATCTTGACCAGATGCAGATGCAGATTGACTTTATTAATGTAATTGCTCGTGCATCTGCGCAAAAAGTGTCGGATATCCATGTAATTGTTGCCGATTCCACAATCATTATGTTTCGTGTAAACGGTATGATGCAAAGGCAGATGGAATATAACAAAGAATGGGGTGAAGCATTTGTTCGTGCCGCATTTGCCTCAGCGGATATTTCAGACTCAAACTATGCTCAAAACGAATTCCAAGGAGCACAAAAGCTTGGTAAGACCCCGCTTCGCGGTTCGAACGGTAAATTAATGTTGCCTCACAATGTGCTCGCAATTCGTTTACAATTTAACCCGATTGCGTTTGGTTCACAATATTTGGTTATGCGATTGTTGTACGCCGATGACAATCCGGACGGAAGCTCCGATTTAAGAGCTTTAGGTTTAGGTGAAAGAGAAGAGAATCTGTTTTATCGTTTAAGAGCCGTGCCGGTAGGGTTAAGTATTGTAGCCGGACCTACGGGTTCAGGTAAATCGACCACTTTGCAAAGAAATATGATTAAGCTCTTGCAAGAAAAGAACTACGAAATTAACTTAATTACGGTGGAAGACCCGCCGGAATATCCAATTCCGGGTGCAAGACAGATGCCGGTGACCAATGCTAACACCGAAGAAGAAAAAGAAGCTGAATTTACAAAAGCCTTAAACGCCGCACTTCGTTCCGACCCTGATGTAATGATGGTAGGTGAGATTCGTTCATTATCTGCGGCCGAATTGTGCTTCAAGGGTGCATTATCCGGTCACGGAATGTGGTCAACTTTGCACGCAAACTCTGCGCCGGCAATTATAACTCGTTTTAGAGATATGGGTGTGCAACCGTATATGTTAGGCGATCCCGAATTGATGAAAGGGCTTATTTCTCAACGATTGTTCAGAAAATTGTGCCCTCATTGTCGTAAATCCATTAAGGAAAGATACGGCGATCCGTCGTATGAAAGACTAAAAACCGCTTTGGGTGATTTTGGCATTGAAAACACTTTTATACGCGGTGAAGGTTGTAAATTTTGCGGATATAAAGGTTTCAGCGGCAGAATGTCCGTGCCGGAAATTATATTACCCGATGCAATGTTCTTACAACTGATGATTAATGGCGATACTAAGCGCGCAATTGACTATTGGACCAGTGAACTTGACGGTCGTCCGATGAAAGAAGGCGCAATTGAAAGAATGTTAAAAGGCAATATTGACTTAGATGAAGTTGAGCGTTGGTGCGGATTGTTAGACCAACGACCGGTTTACTAGGAGTAAAAACAATGGCAAAAGCAAAAAAAACTCAGTTTAGCAAAGCGATGCGTTCATTAAACGCCATTGAGGTTTATTATGCAAAAATGATTTGTAATTTTTCAAATGAGGCTCGATTAAAAATTTTCAGAAAACTGGCTTCGTTGATGCGTAACCGTTTCTCATTAATGGACGCTTTGGATATGCTTCACGACGGAGTAACAAACGGAGGAAAAAATCCGAGCGAACCGATGGCAATTGCCTTGGCCAGTTGGGGAAAAGCTTTGCAAAACGGTATTCCGTTTTCAGATGCCTTGAAAGGTTGGGCGCCCAATCGTGAACGATTGATGTTATCGGTTGGTGATGTATCCGACCTTGAAAGTGCATTGTTAAACCTGATTAAGGTTACTGAAGGTACAACAAAGATGATAAGACCTATCAGAAGCGCTATTACATATCCGTCATTTTTGTTTATGATGTCAATTTTAATTATATATGCAATCGGTGTTTACATGGTACCGCCGATGATTGATGCCGCTCCTGGTACTCGTTGGGTTGGAACTGCTAAATCTTTGGTTGATATTTCATATTGGATTAAAGATAATTGGGCCATTGCGTTTTCACTATTTCCAATCGTAATGCTAATAATTTATTTTACCATCGGTATATGGACAGGTCCGATAAGAGCAATTTTTGATAATGCTCCGCCGTGGTCTTTATATAAAGTGTTTATCGGTATCACTTGGTTGTTGGCTTTGTCGGCTTTGGTAAAAGGCGGTGTGCCGGTGTCTATTGCTTTACAATCATTAAGACGAGATTCTAATCCATACTTAAAAGAACGAATTGATAAAACATTATCGTTTATTAAGAACGGTGATAACTTAGGTCAATCGTTGATGAAAACAGGATTAAATTTTCCGGATAAAGAAATTATCTCTGATTTGAAAATTTATTCCGAGCTTGATAACTTTGAAGATGCATTGGAAAAATTGGCTAATGACTGGTTGGAAGAATCGGTATTTATGATTGAACAAAAAGCCTCTGTATTAAATATGGCAGCTATGCTTGCCGTTTCCGGTGTTATCGGTTGGGCAGTGTTCGGTGTGTTTGAGATGCAAGAACAAATTACAGACTCTATGGGAAAATAATGGATACCAAAAAATTAATAAAATTGTTGAAAAACACCCAAGTTATGGCATATGTCGTTGTAGGTATCATACTTACGACGACTATGCTGTTGTTGTTTGTTAAAACACCCAAAGATAACTTTGGCAATTTGATAAATGAGCTTACAAGTCTTTCGGAAACTATCAGAACACATTATAAAACAAAACCTGATTATTGGGGATTGAGTAAACAATCGGTAACAAATATTGCTCCTAAAAACCTAATCCGCAACAACAAAATTATCAGCTCAATCGGTAAAGAACTTGTTGTCGGGCAAAACGAAAACGGTGATATGATAATGCCGTCTCAACGCAATTTTATGATTAGTATGAACAATTTAACCAGATATGCTTGTGAAAACATATTAGCTTTAGAAATTGCCGACACTAATCAATACGGATTGCAAAAAATTGTCATCAGAACGGCAACAGACACCACAGAATTTGAGTGGGGTGGGAAAAACCCTCTGCCAATATCCCAAGAAGAAGCAAAAGCACATTGCAAAAATAAAAATAGCATAAGCTGGGTTTTTGAATAGCTTCTGATAAAAATTTTCCACTCTCTGTTTGTTTTAATTGCTATAAGGGAGTCACCGGTTATCTGCCGTTTTTTTCTGATAATATTTTGAAAATACCAATTTTTTGCGGTTCTATATCCTTATTATTAAACTCATTCCACTGTTTTTTCAATATATGATGATTGCTTAACGGACTTTTATGTTCTGCATACAATACCTTACCTTTTTGTATTGCTTTAGTAACATAATCTTTTACATTTGTACCCTTTGAACACATTTCTAACAGTGATAAAGCATTTGGAATCTCACCTGTATGCAAAGACCAATACTTACCAATATTTTCCATTAATAATGCTTGTTTTTTACCAACTGATGTCAAATTTTCTTCTTTGGTTGTCCAAAAAGCTTGATTGTGCTCTCCGCTACCTTTTAGTACCCTATCAAAAACCATTAAAACTTCATTATCATTTAATCGGACAAAAGCAGATTCTTTGCCTTTTTTCTGATTATACTTATTATGCTGTGCTAAAAAAACCGGATAATCCGCTGAATATTTATTATCATATTCCGGTTCAAACTGCCCATCAGTAACTGAATATCTGTGAAATGTTGTAAACCCTGTTTTATCATTAAATTCTCGTTGTGAATTATTTGTAATGCATATAATTTGTTTTAATGCATTTGATATTTCTTGTTGAGAATATCCGACTTTTTGCATCATCTTAGTAAAAGATTTTGATATCATCGGCAAATCATTAGCTCCATAACAATGCGTTAAGATAAGAAGATTACTAAAATTTTGATTTAATTTTTTACTTGAATATCTTTCAAATTTACCATCTTTAGTTTGGGCAATAAATGGTATAAATTTGCTTAATATTTCTCGTTCGTAATCTGCTTCTATATGTAAATTTGTATTTTTGGCTTTCTTAATCAAAGAATATAATCCATTAGCATAGATACTTGGGCGATAACACGAACAAAGTTGCATATCATCAAGTTGTCGTGCTGATAAACCTAAAATGCTTGTAAAAACATTTATGTTTCCATTGGCCTCTCGAGAATCTTTTGTTTGATCGCCGCCTAAACACAATATAGTCTTTTTTTCAGGATTTAATCTGATATTTTCATTCCAATGAGTGTCAATTGTCTTATCTTTAATACCAATTCGATAATAAGAAAAATATTCAGGATTAACAGTTAATATTTCATCTTTAAATTCATACTGCGTGCGTCCGTCCTTAAATAATGATATCTCATAATCATCTTTTTTGATTTGAAAAATATTCTTATTATCATAAAATATGGTACAAACACCTTCGGGCTTTTCAATTGATGAAATATTCTGATTTTCATAATATCTGATAATTGTTCCATCAGAATATATTTCTTTCTCTATCTTATCAGATTGATACATAAAAATACGATACACTCCATCAGCAGTTTGTTCAATGGTTTTGTAACCTTGTGCACTATACACTTCATAACTGCCGTCAGGATTATTGTATTTGCGTGTTGAAACCTTGCCTCTGATATAAGAAGTTTCAAGCACAACACCATTATCTAAAACTTCAGTTGTAAAATGTTGACCAGAGATTTCTGAGTGTAATTTAGCATCAAAATCAGATTTTATCATCTATAATCCAATATAAGTTTAATTAATGAAGATATGATATACTAGTAAAATGATTATTGCAATATGAATATTTAACCGTTATAAAAAAATTATGCCTAAGCACAATTAATTTCATCGCCCAATACCAGCTATCTCTCCGGTGTCTTATTGACTTTCAGCCACTTGTTCGCTTCAATGGCCATAACAAGCACCACCTCATTTTTGATTTAAATACACATAAAGACTCTTTTTACTTGCAAAAAAAAAAAACGGTTTATGATGCGATATGAAAGGCTGATTTTTAGCTTTTCAAATGTACTTAAACTTAATTTTTGTAAAGGAATTAATAAAATGAGAAAATATTTTCTAATATCCGCTGTTGCTCTTTTGAGCATAGGTACAGCAAATGCAACCACAGACTATGCCGAAGTAACCGCAAAGGCTACAATTGAAGTGGCTAATGAGGTAGATTGTGGTGAGGTTAATTGGGGCACAATCGTTGTCAAACAAAACAATTCTGATATTTTGTTACAAATGAATCCGTATACTGGAGAAGTAACTTCTGGTTCAGATGATGTAATTTCCGTTACTGATTCAGATAGTGCAGTATGTAGTACTATGGATGGTAATTTTGACTGGGATGGAATATCTGAACTACCTTCCGTAACATTAAGAGCCGAGGGTGAAATACAAACTCTTACCTATGTTCCGGTCGGTGATATGACGAGTCTAGCCGGTAAATTAACAATCCCCGCCAATGTTAAAGCGGGTACATATACAGGTTCATTTACCGTTTCCGTCACCTATTAATCTTTCACACCCATTTTCCGCTCTTTGATTTTTTATTAAAGAGCGGTTTTTTGTTTATATCAAGAAATGAAAGATATAATCTTATAACTAATATTCTATTGTTGTTATTTTATTTTTAACATTATTATACATTTGCCAACCTTTAGCCGCACGATTAACTCTATCGTCATATTCTTTACGATTTTTATTTGGTTTTGCAATGCGCCCGCATATTACCGATTTTCCTGATTTAACTATCTCAGGAATTTCCCATGCTTTATTATCTAATTTGTAACGAGCCAAATCAGCAAACAATCTGGCTTCCATATAATCACCAAAATCTGAATTGCGAACTTTAGGACAACCTGAAAATCGATTTAGCAATTTAGTAAACTGTTCTTGATGTTCCGGTAAGACATATCCCTCGCCTTTTAGTAATTTTTCAAAAGTTTCTTTAACTATAGGGTTTTTCCATCCTCCACCAAACAAAACCATTTTATTAGGTATTTTTATATCATTGGGTATCAAACTCAAAGCTTGTACAGCCACATAGGCTGCAAAATATTCAAAAGTATGAACAATGTCTTCAAACTTAAATTTTTTCTTATTGATATATTGAAAAATTTGTCCCTTGTAATAATAAGCCGGATCACCCGATTTTGGCAGAGGAGTTTCATAATATTTGCGACCAAAATCAAATAGTTTTTGCAGTAAAGCTTTATTTAATGTTCCTTTTTTGCCAAACATTCCATCTCTATCAAAAGATTCATCTGTATAATCACGAATATAATTATCTGTATATTCATTAAAAGGTCCGGCATCAGCACCTATTATTGCTGAGCCATCAATTATCAAAGCAAAGTTTGATGTGTTGCCACCATTATAATAACAACCATTTCCCTCTGTTGCCGAAATATGAGCATTGTGAGGAGGAACCAGAGGAGCTCCATCAAAACCGGCCATCAATGGATCTGAACGAAAATCATAAACAACATTTATACCTGTTAAATCTGCCAACATTTGTCCTGAACCGATTTGCAAAGTATAAGGCAGGCTTCCGTCCGTACGAGCTTTTGACGGAGGATTATGGTCTAGAGTTTTGCCATGAAATCCAATTGCATCAATATTGTTTTTATCAATATTGTATTTCTCACACATTTCATTAATACATTCTGCAATTTGCCTAATATAGTTGTCATGGATTGAGCGAAATTCGGGTAAAGCTTCTATTTCTGATGGTGTTTTATTAAAAACATTGGCACGCAAACTTTCAATTGTATTTTGCATATCTTTAGAATAAGGTTTTGTGTATGTACAAACATCTCGCATTATATCATCGTCAAATTCTGTTAAAACTAAATCTATTGCATCCATAGAATTTCCGGTCATATTTCCAATCATAAGATGTTTTGTCATTTTTTCTCCGCAAAATAACTATCATTAATATGCTGATATGATAGCATATGTATTTTTTTTAACAAGGTAAAAAATTAAAAATGTGAATACACAATTAAATCCGAACACCCTTTACACAATTAAATCCGAACAGGTAGACTTAAGTCAAAGGAGTTAAGTCTATGAAAAAGCGAGAAGAAATAGAGACATATAAATCAATAATAGCCA
>SUUV01000012.1 GCA_015062345.1 Alphaproteobacteria bacterium
AATAATTTACTTGCCAAGGGTAAAAAGAAAATGGTCGCAATTATTGCTGTTATGCGTAAAATTATTATTACTCTTAATGCTATTCTGAAACCTCTTTGTGTATAACTTTTTTATCTGGGTTGATGACCGTGATGGGAGACAACACCGCTACCTCATTTTTGATTTAAATCTTTTAAACGACTCTTTTTACTTGCAAAAAAAAAAAACGGTTTATGATGCGATGTGAAAGGTAAATTTTTAGCTTTTCAAGTACATTTAAACTTAATTTTTGTAAAGGATTAAAAATTATGAGAAAATATTTTCTAATATCAACAGTTGCTTTGATGACAGCAACAAATGTGAATGCAATAGCTGATTCGGGTACTGTACAAGTAAAAGCACAAGTTAATATGGTAAATACTATGTCATGCTCGGCAATGGATTTTGGTACAATTTATTTAAAAGCCGGTAATGCATTTTCTACACTATCTTTTGATGATACATTTTGGGTTGAAACAACAGGTGATATCATAAGTTACAGCCAACCAACTACAAGTACATGTACTCTAAGTGGTGAATATGATTCAGTTGGTTATGATTTACATATTTTAGGCTCTAACGGATTAAATATTGTCGAGTTAAATGGTGGAACAGGCGAAGAAGATGGCGAATCAGGTGTGTCAGCATGGATTGATGAAATCGGTGCTCAAGTATCTACTTCCAGTGGTTTGAGTATGGACTTATATGGTAAACTCAATATTCCTGCTAATTTTACCGGTGGTAGTTTAACCGGCTCATTTACTGTTATGATTGTACAATAAATTTACCATTTGCACCATTTCATTGATGTATTTATTTTTTACTATAAAATATAGACTTTAGAGCAAAAGAAAAGACTTGAGGTTTTTCCTCAAGTCTTTTATGGCGTATCCGGCGGGAATTGAACCCACAACCTTTGGCGTCGGAAGCCAACACTCTATCCGATTGAGCTACGGATACATCAATGTTTTATCTTTTCTTACATCTTTTTTATTTTTTTTACCAGTATTTTTTTAGTTTTTTTATAATTTTACTTGACTTACGCATTAAATGTATGTATTAACAAGCAACAAGAATGTTGTTTATTTGTTTAAAGGATATTTAAAATGGCTAAAAAATGTGATATTTCCGGCACCGGTGTTATGAGCGGTAACAATGTGAGCCACGCTAACAACCGCACTCGTCGTCGTTTCTTGCCGAATTTGCATGTTGTTTCTTTGTTAAGTGAAACTTTAGGTAAAGTTTTCAAATTGAAAGTTTGCACAAAAACATTGCGTTCCATTGAACACAATGGTGGTTTGGATTCTTATCTTGAAACCACATCTAACAGCAAATTGACAGATGAAGCTAAAAAAATCAAAAAGTCTATCGCAAAGAAAAAATCTGCAAATTAATGTTATAATGCTCTTAAACCTCGCATTCGGCGAGGTTTAATTTTGCTTAAAAAAAGACTCCCTTAAAACATAAATGCGGGAGTCTTTGTTTTTTTAAAATTGTTGTTACATCGGAGATATCATCATCATCATTTGACGACCTTCAAGCTTTGGAGCCGAGTCGACTTTTCCGATAGTGTCTAAATCTTCAATGATTTTATTTAATATTTCTTTTCCCATATCGTTGGCGCTCATTTCACGCCCTTTAAAACGCATGGTAAATTTAACCTTATCACCTTGAGAAAGAAACTTTTTCGCCTGTTTAATTTTAACTTCATAATCGTGAGTATCAATAACCGGACGAAGTTTTAACTCTTTGATATTGACAATTTTTTGATTTTTCTTTGCCTCATTTTTGCGTTTTTGAACCTCATATTTATATTTTCCGTAGTCCAAAACTTTACAAACAGGTGGAACTGCCTGTGGTGAAATTTCAATCAAATCAAGACCTGCGTCATCTGCAATGCGCAATGCTTCCGAAATGGAAACAACCCCTCGATTTTCACCGTTTTCATCAATTAAGCGAACTTCTCTGACTTTAATCTCTGTATTTATGCGTGGTCCGTCCTCAGAGCGTACTGACGCATTGTTGTTTTCAATAGCTATTGTAACCTCCATAAAAAATTGAACTGCCTTTATAATACTCAACAATTACAGATTATCAAGTAAAATAAATATGAATATGCAAAATTTTTGCAAAACCGAAACTTTCGTATTTTTCAACTGCATTGCTTTTGATATTTTTAAACTTGTTTTTTTTTACACAATATGATAACGTTAGGGCAATATTTAATCATTATGTGTCACTTAATTTTTTTGCCTATGAATGTTATTGTTTTTTGGATTTTGTTCTTAATCCTCAGCGTTTTGCTGCTTATTGCCTTTGTTCAACTGCTCAAAGCTTGGTTTAATTATCGGGCAATAAAAAGAAATCTTAAACACCCCGATTTGGAACAAATCGATCAAACGGGTTTTGTTATTGATAGAAAGAAAAAAGAGGTTTTACCGGCAAACAAAATTATAACCCCGTTTTAAGTACAATCGTCTCTCTTATTTCAAGAGAGACTTTTTTATTTTTTAAACGCAAATCCGTCTTCGTCGAAAGCGAGCTCTGACAAACTTTGATTGTTGTTTACAAGCAGTACACCCAAAGAACCGAATTTATAATAAAGCGGAGTATTTATGCTTAACAGCAAAGCGCTGTTATTGGGAATATAGCTTTCCAAAATCCGCAGATTAAATTCTTTAAGCCATAAATCCAAAACTTTGTTATCAAGTTTTTGACCGATGCTAAATGCAAGTCTGGTATTAAAAAAGTCAAATGAAGATGCATATTTTGCACATTCGGTGTAATATTTTTCATCAGAAAACAATACACTGGCGGCTAAATCATAATATATGCGAGAGACAATTTTTGGATTCATATTTTCAAGAAAACAAATTTTTACCCCGCTTAAAATCGGCAAGATAAAACTCAGAACAAACCCGTCCGCAACATCTGATTTTATGGTGCTTACGGCAACATCTTTAGGGTTAAACGGTAAAACACAATCAAGCAAATTGTACGACTTTAAGATATCTGCCGAAGTATATTTAAGCATATTGTCGTTTTTAAACATCACAACGCATACATCATTTGCGCTATATTGTTTTTTAATTGCAAATCTTAAAGGTTTAAGATGGCTTACATTAATGTTTTCAACGGTAAAATTGTCATAATCGGACAGGGTGAGCAACACATCAATTTTTGACTTAACGATTTGTTCGCTTAAATTATCTTTCGATAAAATAACTGCCGTCTTACCTAAATATTGAACAGCCCAAAACCATACCAAAAAGTTTAATCCGGCCGGCATACAAAGACCTATTTTATTAGCACTTCCGATTTTGTTTTGCAAAGTTTCGCCAAAGGCAACAATCTTTTTTAACAGTTGGTTATAGCTGATTTTGTTGCCTAAGATATCCGTTGCTATAATATGACTTTTATGAGAGTTTTTTATGGCCAGATTTAGGGCTTCAAACAAACTTATATTATCGCTTTTGGAATTTACACTCATTTCAATCATCAAATTATAGAGTTCTTTTGCCATAATTTTGTGAGAAGTTTTGCTCGAAAAATTATCAAACTTTTGTGCCGGCATAATATCTATATCGATTTTAGGAAATATTTTGGTATAAAACTTGTCATTAACATATGAAAGTGTCGAATATTCGGCTCCGGAAATTTTAACCGGTAAAAGTTTTGCATTTGCTTTAGATGCAATTAGGGCGGCACCGTCAAAAACCTGCATAATTTTTCCGGTAAGTGTGATGCGTCCTTCCGGAAAGACCACAACTTTTTTACCTTTTTTTATTTCTTCAATTAAATTTCTGATTGACAGCGGATTTAACATATCAAGCGGATAAAAGTCTACCAACAACCTTATAATCGGCATAAACCATTTTCCGGTCCAGGCTGATGTTATGGCAAAAGTTATGCGTTCGGGCATAAATGCGGCCAATAAAACTCCGTCCCATAAAGATGTATGATTGGCAACAATCAAAACTTTTGAGCCGGCTTTTTTAAAGTTGGTGTATCCTTTGACTTTTGTTTTAAACATAAACCTTAAAACCGTTTGCAACAGTGAGCGAGTTAAAGTATCGGGCAACAATGAGCATATATAAAGCGCCACAATCAGAGAAATGATACTCATAATCATAAACAATTGTGGCAATGTAAAGCCTAATTTAAATAGCAAAATTGCAAATATGGCGGAAAATGTCATACCGAAAGAATTTATAATGTTGTTTCCGGCAATTACCGAGGCGCTATAAGCCTTTGGAGCTCGGTTTTGCATAAAAGCATTTAACGGAATAATATACAGTCCGCCAAAAAATGCGAGCAAAAACAAACTTAAACTAAACATAAAAGCTCTCGGAGCGCTCAAAAACTCTATAAAACTTAAAGTGTGTTGTGCACTCGGATAATTATTGCTTGCCAGATACAATCCAAACAAACACATTGCCATTCCAAGTGCACTTAAGGGTACATATATCATATTTATTTGCCCTTTTAACACCATATTGCAAGCATATGAGCCAACTGCCACACCAACCGAAAATAACACCAAAAAGAATGTAATTGTTCCTTTATCCGCATTTATAATTTGGGCACATAATGGATAAATTTGAACGGCAACCAAAGCTCCTATTGTCCAAAACCAACTGGCTCCCAAGATGCTTTGTAAAATATATTTGTGTTTTTTTAAAAATTTAAAATTTTGCCCCATGGCTTTGAACATATTTTTATTTATTTTAAGCTCAGGTCTTGGTGCCGGCGCCGGTAAAATCTTTGCTGAAGCCATATAGCCGATTATGGCCAAACAAATCAGCACAAATATACTAAACTCAATCGGTAACAGTGTTCCGGCAATCAGCCCTCCTAAAATTGCAATATAAGTTGTGGCTTCGATATATGCGTTACCGGTTATAAGTTCTTCGGGTTTTAGTTGTTGCGGTAAAAGAGCATATTTTACCGGACCGAAAAAAGCCGATTGAGCCCCCATTAAGAACATCAGTAAAATCAGCAGTTTTAAACTTGAAGTATAATAAGCAACCAAAACACCCGTCATTAAAACAATTTCAACAAACTTTAAGTTTTTAGCAATTTTATCTCGTCTGTATTTATCGGCAAATTCTCCTGCCCATGCCGAAAACAGAAAAAACGGCAAAATAAAAAGTCCGGCAATGACATTTGATAATATATCCGACTGATTGGCCATTTTAAGTGCCACCATAGTAAGCAGGGCATTTTTAAACAAATTATCGTTAAGTGCTCCCAAAAACTGGGTAATCATTAAGGGCAAAAAGCGCCTCGTTTTTATAATTGAGCTCATATTAAGTACCTATTTTATAAACATTCCCGAGCCGACGGTAGGCATAGACGCACTTTCATTTCCTTTAGAGGAGTTTCCGATTTTTTTTGTTCTTCTCGGTCTGGATTTTCTTTTGGATAACAGTTGTTTTTCAAAAAGCTGAGCCGGATTGGGCTCATCGTTTTTAATTTCAACCGTAAAAGATTTCGGTCCCTCATCTTGTTTTTGTTTGTTGTTATTTAACGCAAAAACATCAGTTGTAAATACCAGAAAACAAAACACCATACCGACAAATAATTTCATAACAAAGTCCTCACAATATAAAATATGATAATACATCTTATATCAAAAATTTTTATTTTTAAATCAAAATATTATTTTGTTTGTATCAAGTTCAAAAATTCTGCCTCATTTAAGATTTTGACCCCCAATTCTAAAGCTTTTTTGGCTTTTGAACCGGCATCATTTCCTACAATGACATAATCGGTGTTGTTTGAAACCGAACCTGCAACCTTTGCTCCGAGTTTTAGCCCCAAAGCTTTTGCTTCGGCTCTGGTTAAATTTTCCAATGTGCCCGTAAAAACAATGGTCTTGTCGGCAAAGACGGAATTTGAAATTTCTTGCTGTTCATAATCTTTCACGGTTACATATTGTAGCAATTTATCGACAATTTTTATGTTGTGTTCTTCTTTAAAGAACTCCACAATGTCTTTAGCCATTGCCTCACCGATGCCGTCAATGCTTAATAGTTTTTGAATGTCCTCATTTTGCATGGCTGTTTTAAAATTTTCAAACGACAGATAATGTTTGGCAATTAAAAGAGCGGTAGCGGTGCCGACTTGTCTGATGCCCAAAGCATAAATAAACTTTTGTAAATCTGTTTGTCGTTTATCTCTTATCGCCTTGAACAAATTATCAACCGATTTTTTTCCCCAACCTTCTCTTTTTTCAAGTTGCAATCCGTCAAAAGCCGAAAACAAATCGTCTCCGCCGTTTCTTTCTTCCAAAGTGAAAATATCCGCCGGATTTTCCAAAATTTTTTCTTTGTAAAAATCTTCTACTATTTTTGCACCCAATCCTTCAATGTTAAATGCATCTCTTGAAACAAAATGTTTAATTCTTTCTATTGCTTGGGCCGGACAACTTAATCCGCCGGTACACCGCCTGACGGCCTCGTCATCTTCTTTTATGGCATGAGCACCGCATTCGGGGCAAAATTGCGGAAACTCAAACTCGGGAAGATTTGGCTGTCTTTTTTCTTTTACCACTTGTACAACTTGCGGAATTACATCGCCGGCTCGTTGAATTTGTACATAATCGCCGATACGCACATCTTTTCTTTTAATTTCATCTTCATTATGAAGTGTTGCGTGTGATACCATCACTCCGCCCACATTAACCGGCTCCAAATCGGCCACAGGGGTTAAAGCTCCTGTTCGACCGACTTGAACTCTGATATTGTTTATTTTGGTAATTGCCTTTTCGGCCGGAAATTTGTGCGCAATGGCAAAACGAGGTGTTCTGGTTAAAAAACCCAATCTATTTTGTAATTCTAAAGAATTTACCTTATAAACTATGCCGTCAATATCATAGGGTAAATCCGCTCTTGTTTTTAACAAAGTTTCATAACTGTTTATAACTTCTTGCAGGTTTTTACATAACTTGTTGTACGGATTTACGGGAAAACCCCACTCTTTAACTTTTTGCAAAAACTGACTTTGCGATGTCCAGTTTATATCAGAAACTTCACCCCAAGTATAAACAAGCAAACTTAAATTGCGCTCTTTGGTTATTAAGCTGTCAAGCTGTCTTAATGAGCCGGCAGCCGCATTTCTCGGATTGGCAAAAACTTTTTTATTTTGAGCATTTTGTTTTTCATTTAATGCAAAAAAATCCGCCTTTGACATATAAACTTCGCCTCTTACCTCCATAATCAAAGGAAAATCGGGCGCCTCAACAAAATGAGGCAGGCCTTTAATGGTTTTAAGATTTTCCGTGATATCTTCACCGATTTTACCATCGCCTCTGGTAGCGCCTTTAACCAATACACCGTTTTCGTATCTGGCAGAAAAAGAAAGACCGTCCATTTTCGGCTCAGATGTCATTTCTATATCATCAGATGTATTTAAAAAGCGCTGCACGGATTTTACAAAATCAGTCAGTTCTTCTTCGGAAAAAATATCCCCTAATGAGAGCATCGGAACTTTATGTTCTATTTTTGCAAAATCACTCTTAACCGGAGCACCGATTTTTTTGGAAGGACTGTCGACTCTTATCAGATGTGGAAACTTTTTTTCCAATAATTCGTTTTTTAATTTTAGCTCATCATACTGGGCATCGGTTAAATACGGGTCATCGTTTTGATAGTATGCAATGTCGGCTTTTGCCATCTCTTTAGCAATATACTCTAAGTCTTTTTTAGCTTGTTCTTCGGTTATGTCAGTGATGTAATTTTGCATATTGGCCTCCTAGAGTTTTAATATAAAACAAATGCTATAATTTTCAAAGATAAAAACAAACTTATCAAGTCTCAAAAAAAATAAAAAAAACACTTGACAAAAAGCATCGGGGGGGGGGTACACTGGAAATGTAAAGATATTATTGGGTTTGAAATTATGTTTGTATTATACCCGATAATTTTTCATGAAAGTTTAATTGGCAATTTAGTACCGTAATCGGGTGATTATGGGCAGGTTGCTGTAAAAAATACAAATATTATGAAAAATTTTATTAAGACCGCAGATGCGGCAGGTTTCGGTATCCTTTGTTCAGCAATGGCAGTATCCAAGAATATGACAGTTGTCATACTTCCACCGGCAAACTCAAAAGAAGAGCATGATACAAAGTCAGCTCAGGTTTATGACATCCTTTCGGAAATTGAAGGACTTAAAGTCATTAAGGTGGCTTACGACCAGAGAGCTCTCTTTGAGTCAGAAGCGTGGGATGTAATATCTGACCTCAAGGCTAACAGGTTTACCTTGAATGATTGGCGTGAGCTTGCAAAGGTGAAACTTTCTTTCAAGAAGAGAGAAAATCCTTTCAGGTATACCGAGATTGAAGGTAAGGACAACACTCTCGTGGTATTCCAGAAACTCATTTCCGATGAAACATTCGGTGCAACGGCGGCTATGCAGTCTCTTTCTGCAGATGATTTCACCGTTGTGTGGGATTCTCCTGAGAGAAAGGTATACGGGCAGCATTTTCATAAGGTAAACGACCGCGAATCTGTGGTTAAGTTTGCTGCTGAAAGAAATGTGTATGTTCCGGGCCTTACCGAGAATGAGGAAGTATTCGGCATCCGCGGAAGAAAGCATGGTGACTATGCCGGTATGTACGCAAATGTACAGAAAGCTGTTGCCATTCCGGGTACACATACTTGGATTATGCTGTTCTTCTTCCCGGAAATCCGCCAGCTCATTCCATACCGCACAGGTATTGAGAACTGGAACGAGATTGCTCAGGCATGGCGCGAGGCCGGTCACCACATCTACACGGTTGAGTTTAACGACTCGTCAAATCGTGACTATGTGCGCGGACAGATAGCTTTCGGATATAAGTATCTGTAGGTCATCGGGTGTAAGATTAGAGAGGGGCAACCCTCTCTTTTTTGTTATCAGATTTAAATTTTCATTTTGTATCTTATTTATTATTTGAGGAGATTAAAATGAAAAAGTTTTTTGTTGGTTTAATTGTGTTTTTTCTAACCGGATTTAGCTCTCTTTCCTCTATGGGACAAGCGCTTGAAGTTGTATCCGAAAGCAACTCTTGGGAAGTTTCCATGCAATCAAATGCGCTTATAAAAGCCTATAATCCAAACGCAAAAGTTGAGCTGTTAATAGATTTGAATAATCTTTTACCGACATCACCATATTGTGTTTCCAACAAGCACATTAAGGATATGAAATTTACCGTATCTATCCACAAAATTGCCGATAAAGGCGAAAGCAACTGGACAAAATCTTTTGAAAAGACACGCATTTATTTTTTAGGCCCCAAAAAATCTTATGAGCGCAAGGTGTATGGCTCAAATTTAATTAAAAACAACCTTAAAGCAAGCGGTGGCATAATAAATATCGGTACTTTAGAATTTTTATCACCGATAACCTGTAACGACATAAATAATATGACTTTGCGTATTTTCGGTATGAAAACCGGCAATCGTGATATCTCTGAGCTAAAACTTAAAATTAGGCTTAAAAAATCAGGCTCGTAATATAACAATTCTTGTAATCGTTAATAAATACCCACATCATCTAAATTTTTTTTATTATTTTTTTAACTTCTTGTAAGCAAGAATGTACAACATGTACAACATGTTATAAAAGAACAAAATAAGAACCGTTAACAAAAAGCTAAAATTTTTCCATTGATTCCCATAAAATACCATGATATACCATAAGATGATAATCGGTTAATTTTATCAAAAGGGCTTTAACATTGAGAAAAACATTTTTGTTTTTAGACACGGTATATAACAAAGTTGACAGCAAAGGGCGGGTTTCTTTGCCGGCTGATTATCGTTCAATTGTTAAAGAGTTAAATTCTGAAATTGTATGTTACCGCAGTTTGTCCGCACCTTGTATAGAGGGTTGTGTTGAAGATTTGTTGGAAAAGTTGGCTGCAGAAATTGAAACTTCGACAGACTTTTTTTCTCAAACTCAAGATGATTTAACCAATTTGATTTTCGGTGATGCCAAGAGATTTAGTTTTGACAGCACCGGTCGAATCGTTTTAAGCGAAAAGTTGTTAAAATATGCAAACATTACCGATACGGCTGTTTTTGTAGGTAAGGGACGCAAATTTCAAATTTGGAATCCTGTAAATTGGGAGGCCGAAGAAGCTCGTATCAGAGCCGAAGTGTTAAAAAATCGTCCGGTTTTAAACTCTGCCAAGGCAGGAGAAAATAAATAATGGATTTAAGGCAAAGACATATTCCGGTTATGCTAAACGAGGTGCTCAAATATTTGGCACCGCAAGACGGCAAAACCTATGTTGATGCAACATTCGGCAATGGCGGATACACAACTGCAATTTTAGAATCGGCAGACTGCAAAGTTATTGCCATTGACAGAGATCCCACAGTTTTAAAAAGAGCACAAGAGGTAAAAGATAAATACGGGCATCGTTTTGAGTTTGTTTCTGGTTGTTTCGGCAATTTAAGAAATTTGATTTTAGAATCGGTGGACGGATTTGTTTTTGATATCGGTGTATCTTCAATGCAACTTGATGATGCCGACAGAGGATTTTCTTTTTCTAAAGAAGCTCCTTTGGATATGCGTATGTCTTTAAGCGGTATAAGTGCCGCCGACATTGTAAACAATGCCGAAGAAAAAGAATTGGCGGACATATTGTATACATACGGCGAAGAAAAAAAATCTCGTCAAATTGCTCGTAAAATTGTGGAATACAGAAAAACAAAACCGATTGAAACAACCACAGAGCTGGCTGAAATTATTTATAGCATTATTCATAAAAATTTCGGACAAATCAACCCGGCGACCAGAACTTTTCAGGCTTTACGCATAGCCGTAAACGAAGAACTTAATGAGCTCAAAAACGGTTTAAGTGCCGCTACCGATTTATTAAAACCGAATGGCAGATTGGTAGTGGTTGATTTTCACTCGCTTGAAGACCGAATCGTTAAAAAATTTTTTAACGAAAAATCAGGCAAAACAAACGGGGTATCTCGTTATATGCCCCAAACAAAAAATGATACTGATGCAATTTTTGAGGTTATATCAAAAGCTGTTTCTCCTTCGGATAAAGAATGTGAGCAAAACAACAGAGCTCGCTCGGCAAAGCTTAGATATGCCATAAAAAAAGGAGTGAATAATGATTAATACCAAAACAGCCATAAGCATTTTGTGGACAACTTTGACCTGTGTTGTTATTTTTGGTTCTTTCATTTTAAAAAACCAAGTTCACGAACTTGAAAACGAACTGTCTCGCATCAACAAAGAAATTCAGAGCGATGCGCAAAATATTCAGGTTTTAAAAGCCCAGTGGAGCCAGTTAAATAATCCTAAGCGATTAAGAAAATTGGCATCGGAACATATTTTGTTAAATAATGTGAAAGCTGAACAAATTATTAACTATTCTGCGTTACCATTCAAGTATGAAGATTCGTCAGGCAATGATGTAATGGTTGCCGGCGCAAACAAAAAACAATATAAGCAACTTGTAAAAGCTGAACGCGAATAGAGAGATAAAATTGTTAGATGTGAACATATCTAAGAAAAATCAGGCATATTTGTTGTCGGAAAAAAATAAACAAATTTCCGATAAATCGGTTTTGTTCACCGAAAACTTAAATAATCAGGCAATTTTAACTTGCAGACAACGAATGCCTTTTGCAATTATCGGTTTTTTGGTTTTATATTGTATCATCATTATTAAGGTGTTTTATACCTGTCTTTCCGGAGGTATTGTCATATCCGGATTTGAACAAATTGATACCCAAACAGAAGCGGTGTTTGTATCGCCGGTAACACGAGCGGACATTGTTGATGCCAACGGTATAATCATTGCCACATCACTCCCGACTGTTAATTTGCAAGTTGCACCGAAACCGAAAATTAAAAATCCGGAAGAATTGGCGCAAAAACTTGCAGACATATTTCCTGATGAAGATTATGAAAAAATATTAAAAAAACTCAAAAAGCAGAGATATAACGACATTAAACGCAATTTGTCACCGGCACAACAGGCTCAAGTTAATGCTTTGGGGATTCCGGCTTTGGAATTTGTTGAAAGTCAGGCGCGTATATATCCTCATGATAACTTGTTTTCACATATCATCGGTTATACGGACATTGATAATTTGGGTATCAGCGGTTTGGAAAAATCTATGCATAAACGCTTAACTCAATCTACCAAGCCGTTACAACTGACAATTAATACTGCTGTTCAAGACACTATAAGAGAAGAATTAAGTGCGGCAATTACAAAATTTAAGGCTCTGGGTGCCACAGCTATTTTATCAGATGTTACCAGTGGTGAGATAATTGCGATGGTATCTTTGCCCGATTATAACCCGAATATAAAAATTTCGGTTGGTAACAGAGCAATGTTTAATTTTGCCACTCAAGGTGTTTATGAGGCCGGTTCAGTTTTTAAAACTTTTAATACTGCACTCGGATTGGAAAGTAAAAAAATAAAAGTAACCGATAAGTTTGATGCAACTGAGCCATTAAAACTTAAAGGAATTACGGTTACCGATTATCGTGGTGAAAACAGATGGTTGTCGGTGGGCGAAATTTTGATACATTCATCAAATATCGGTTCGGCGCAAATAATACTTCGTGTCGGAAAAGAAAAACAAAGAGAGTTTTTGGAAAATCTCGGATTTTCCGAAAAATTAAGTGAGTTTGAAGTTTATGAAAAAGCAAAACCCTTATTTCCGGCCCAAAAAGATTGGCATGAACATACTATGGCTGCGGCTTCATACGGATATAGTTTGTCGGCCACACCTTTGCATATTATATCCGCTTTTAATGCGATGATTAATGGCGGAATATACTACTATCCGACCATAATTAAAGATTCAAATGTACCGGCTCCTCGCAGAGTTATATCTGAAAGCACATCTGAAAAAATGATACCTTTATTAAGAGATGTGGTGATAAAAGGGTCGGCAAAAAGTGCAAATATTGCCGGTTATCAGGTAATCGGTAAAACCGGTACGGCAAACAAACTTGTAAACGGTCGTTATGTACAAAAAAAGGTTATGACCTCATTTTTATCGGCATTTCCGGCCAATTCTCCAAAATATTCATTATTGGTGGTTTTAGATGAGCCCAAAGGAGATGATACATTCGGATTTGTTACCTCAGGTTGGAATGCGGCTCCGACAGGCGGAAATATTATCAAAGCTATTGCACCGCAACTCAATATTCCGGCAGATTTTACACTTGATGAACAACGCAAACATATAAAAGCATCTTTTGAAAAATAATTAAACTTGATATTGACAAATATTTAAATATGGCTTATATTTCGAGCATAAACCTTATAATTTTTATATACATATGGGAATCTTAATAGGCGGGAAGAAAAGCAATGTAGCTTCTTCCTTGGCGGATTTTGAAGCAATTTCGCCAGAAAAATTCAACATGATGGCCAATTCACAGCAAGTACCTAATGGTTTCTTGTTTGTGGTCGGTGTCAGCAAGTACAAGAAAAACAACGGAAGAACATTTTTAAGGTGCGGCAAGGATTTGCTCTTTATGCAAAACTTCCTCCCTCACCAGAAAGATGACTTTATGTCTTCTCGTGGTTTCGGGCAGATTTACTCTCTGTATGAACCAGATGCTGAAAAGTATGCAGATGATGTGGTGTTATCGGAGTCAGCAATTTATCAGCGAGACGGCGACAGGGTGATGCTGATTCTGGCTGATGGCGAGTGTCGTAACAGAAAGTGTGTTGCCGAGATGTTTGAGCATATCAGGAGGCAGAAAAACCTTCTTGATTTTGCGGCAAAGGACACGCTTCCACGGCTCTACAAGGTAACTTTTAAGAAAAAGTCATGCGGCTATTTTCTTAAAGACAGAACATATTATGTGTTCGCAACTCCTGTAGGAATTCCGGATAATCAGTCCGGTGAAGTCACTAAGGGATGGTTGTTCTGTGACATCAACTGCGGTGTGCCGGCAATTATACCTCGTACAAGAGAAGATTTTGTCGCTCTCAATGCAAGTGAAGGTGACAAGGTTTCAATGTTTAACTTAAGAGATGACACTCTGGTTTACGAAGAGTTTTAAATTAAAGGAGCTGTTTTACAGCTCCTTTTTTGTGGCGCAAATTAAAAAATTTGCTTGCTTTTTATATTGTTTCAATATAGTAAGAATGTATCGTGTCGGCGTAGCTCATCAGGATAGAGCAACAGTTTCCTAAACTGTGGGTAGTGGGTTCGAGTCCCGCCGCTGACGCCATCTAAAAACCGTCTTTTTTAAAGACGGTTTTTACATTTTGCCAGCGGCGACACTCTCACCTAAAGGTTCGTTCTTGCTTCGTAAGCCTCGCTTTTTTCAAAAGCTCGGGCAACTTCGCTTCGGTCACTCGGTTTGTAACATTTGTTTCGCAGCGCTGTCGCTTGCTCACAAATTAACAAACTGTCGTCTGCCGTTAAAAATTGCTCCGTTGGGAGCAATTTTTTGCCTCCTCTTGCTCATAAGTTCGCGCTGCTCACTAACTCGCTTCGGTCACTCGGTTTGTAACATTTGTTTCGCAGCGCTGTCGCTTGCTCACAAATTAACAAACTGTCGTCTGTCGTTAAAAATTGCTCCGTTGGGAGCAATTTTTTGCCTCCAGCCCGCCATGACGCCATCTAAAAACCGTCTTTTATAAAGACGGTTTTTAGATTTTGCCGGTTTCAAATATGGTTACTATTTTATTCATAATAATATTCAATAGGAACACTAACTCCATACCATCCTTCTTTAATATTGGCCGGAATATTTAATGTTGCACCGATTTTAACATTTGAACCATTATCTGTAATTTCAAAAGTAAAATTTGAAATTGTAATGGTTGTATCAATTCCATCGGCAATCATATCAATGCTTTCAGGAGCTCCAAAATTTTCTGCATTACTAAATGTGTTGTTTGATATACTACAGTTTGCAGGAATAGAAGCTTCTACGGAAAAATTTTCATTATCATTGGAAAATGTACCATCACTATTTATGGTTATAGTTGCCTTATCAGATGTATCGTAGGATAAAATTGTTATACCCATTGCTTCACAATCAATTTTATCCATAAGACCGACTACGGTAGTTACGGAAAATTGTCCTCGTGCGGCACCGGCTGTAGCATTAACATTATTTGCGATAAGCATCGTTACAGCAGATAAAAGAAAATATTTTCTCATTTTTTAATCCTTAAAAATAGTTAAACTTAATTTGAAAGGTGCAAAAATTTACCTTTCAATACGCATCATAAACCGTTTTTTTTTTTGCAAGTAAAAAGAGTCGTTTAAAGAATTTAAATCAAAAATGAGGTAGCGGTGTTGTCTCCCATCACGGTCATACCGGTGCCCGAACTTTAGTTCGGAATAGACACCGGTATCCAGGGAATAATTTAGCTATATTACCACCTGGACTCCGGCATCAAGTGCCGGAGTGACAGTTAGGAGGTATGTTGCAAAGTTTGATAAAATATTTAATATAAGCACTGTCGTCAAACGGCGATGGTGTCTCAAAAACATCTTGATGTGAAAACTCCTTGCCAATATGGTGTTATAAACTATAGCGAAGAAAAGGGGGCTTTTTATGGCTATCTAGACATTTCTTCTAGTATAGATGCAGATGAATACACAGGATCTATAAATCTTTTGATAACATATTGATAATATTTAAGAACTCTACCGCCTCATGTTTATCGGCTGACATGAGGCAAGTTTTTTAAAACACTTGATTGTTTTTGACATTGAAGAATTGAGCATCATTTTTTAAGACATCAAAAATTTGATGTTCGGTTGAAGTAATCCAAGCTTGAAGTTTCAAATCTTTTATTTTATGCAAAAGAGCATCTCTTTTAATATCATCTAAGTGAGTGGTAACTTCATCTAAAAGCAAAACCGGAGCAAATCCTTTATCCAATATTTGGCATTTTGTTTGAGCCAAAATTATGCTGATAAGTAAAGATTTTTGTTCGCCGGTGGAACAAAGTTCGGCCGGCATATGTTTTTTCTTGTAATATACCTTAAAATCTGTTCTGTTTACACCGTCAACATAGTCGTTTGTGACAACACTGCGGCGAGATTTTTTTAAATTGTTGATATAAAAATCTTCCACATCAACGGCGGCCATTTTATCAAGCATTTTTTCAATTGTGCCGTCAAGCTCAAGCATAATATCCGGAAACACATCATCTGGCTCGTTGGTGATAAATGTGTTTAACCTTGCCACCAATTCACGACGAGCCGCCGCAATTGCTACCCCTAAGCAAGCCATTTCTTCTTCCAACGAGGTTAACCAACCGTTATCGGCAGAGCCGTTTTTCAAAAGTTGATACCACTGTTTGTAAAGATGTTCAAAATTGGCGATTCGCTTTGCGTGTTCTACATCAAACGCATATACAATTCTATCTAAAAAACTGCGTCTTGGTTGAGTGCCGCCCAAAAAAAGTCTGTCCATTTGCGGAGTTATCCAAATGGCGCAAAGATATTTTCCGAGTTCTGCTTGAGAAGAAATTTTTTGCCCGTTGATTTGAACGATTCGCCTTTCAAAAGTTCTGATTTCATCTTCGGTTTCTCGTTGATTTTTTTGTGCACCCGTACCCAAAACATATTCTTCATTGTTTTTTTTCACAATTCCGGAAACTGCCCAATTAAGCGATTCGGCAGGTGCTCTGTATTCTGCGCCGACAAGGGCAGGGCTGATGCGCTTAATGTCGGCAAGCCTTGCTCCTCTTAAACCTCGTCCGGGGGTTAAAAACGAAATAGCTTCTAAAATGTTAGTTTTGCCGCTTCCGTTTTCACCGGTTAAAATAATCGGGCATAAATCAGCATTTATGCGTAAATACGCATAGTTTCTAAAGTCGGTTAAAGTCAGGCGCGAAACACCTGACTTTTCTTTAACAACCTCACTGATTTTAATTGCCAAATTATCCAATTAAAACACCTCGCTTATACACGCATCGGCATCAAAACATAAATGGCACTTGCATCAGATGTGTCATGAATAACCGAAGGTGATGATCCGTCAGAAAAACTGATTTTAACATTTTCACCTTTGATTTCAGATAAAATATCCAACAAGTAACGGAAATTGTAACCTACTTCTAAAGCCTCATTTTCATATTTTGCTTCCAATTCTTCCAAAGCACTTCCTAAATCAGGACTTGAAGTTGTAAGCACAATATGGTTTTTACCCGTAATCAACTTGATAGCTCTTGTTCTTTCAGCCACAACAGAAACACGGTCAACGGCTGAAGAAAGCTCTTTAACCCCGATTTCCAAAATTTTATCATTATCGGTCGGGATAACTCTTTCATAATCAGGATATGTGCCGTCAATGAGCTTTGAAGTTAAAGTTACATCTTCTAAAACAAAACGAATTTTGTTCTCGGAGAGCGAGATTGCCACTGTTTCGGATTTTGTATCATCAAGAAGTTTTCTAACTTCGGCAACGGTTTTTCTGGGTACAATTACACCGTTCATTTGTTCTGCACCGTTAGGAAGCGGCGATTCGACACAAGCAAGTCTGTGACCGTCGGTTGCCACAATACGCAACACATTGGTTTGACCTTCCGTTTTGGCATGAATGTAAAGACCGTTCAAATAGTATCTGGTTTCTTCGGTTGAAACGGCAAATTGTGTACGATCGATAACATCTTTAAGTTCTTCCTTTGCCATAGCAAAATTGGTAGGCAAGGCATCTCCTGAAATAACAGGAAAATCTTCAACCGCAATGGTAGAAAGCGAAAACTTTGAACGACCTGAGGCAATGCTTAATTGACCTTTTTCATCAGGAAATGTAAGCTCAACTTCTGAGCTGTCGCTTAGTTTTCTGACAATGTCATAAAGCATATGAGCAGGAGCGGTTGTAGCGCCTTGTTCCATAATTTTGGCATCGGTGATTTCGGTAATTTCAGTGTCCATATCGGTTGCCTTAAAGCTGATACCGTCACCCATTGCCTCAATGCGAACATTTGATAAAACCGGAATTGTGTTTCTTTTCTCAACAATGCTCTGAACATGGCTGAGAGTTTTTAATAAAGTAGCTCTTTCAATTTTAAATTTCATTGTTTTTGACCATTAAAAAGTTATTGTTAACTGATATCAACAATATCACAGATATACAAAATCTAAAGTTTAAAAAACAAGTGTTAACAAGTTTTTGCGGTTGTATAATTTTTTTTGAAAAAAAATGAAAATAATGCTTGCAAAATAAAATGTTTTGATTTATTAAAGTTCTTGTTATGCGCTCGTAGCTCAATTGGATAGAGCATCTGACTACGGATCAGAAGGTTGTGAGTTCGAACCCCGCCGAGCGCGCCAGTTTTAAACGACTTTAAGGTTAACTTAAGGTCGTTTCATTTTTTTAAACCTCGGCGGAGTTCGAACCAAGGTTCGCTCTTGCTTCGTAAGCCTCGCTTTTTTATAAAAGCTCGGGCAACT
Source organism: Alphaproteobacteria bacterium (assembly GCA_015062345.1). Taxonomy (GTDB): domain Bacteria; phylum Pseudomonadota; class Alphaproteobacteria; order RF32; family CAG-239; genus JAFTYO01. Next base: position 18,429 of record SUUV01000012.1, read on the forward strand.
TCGCTTCGGTCACTCGGTTTGTAACATTTGTTTCGCGGCGCTGTCGCTTGCTCACAAATTAACAAACTGTCGTCTGTCGTTAAAAATTGCTCCGTCGGGAGCAATTTTTTGCCTCCTCTTGCTCATAAGTTCGCGCTGCTCACTAACTCGCTTCGGTCACTCGGTTTGTAACATTTGTTTCGCAGCGCTGTCGCTTGCTCACAAATTAACAAACTGTCGTCTGTCGTTAAAAATTGCTCCGTTGGGAGCAATTTTTTGCCTCCTCTTGCTCATAAGTTCGCGCTGCTCACTAACTCGCTTCGGTCACTCGGTTTGTAACATTTGTTTCGCGGCGCTGTCGCTTGCTCACAAATTAACAAACTGTCGTCTGTCGTTAAAAATTGCTCCGTCGGGAGCAATTTTTTGCCTCCAGCCCGCCGAGCGCGCCAGTTTTAAACGACTTTAAGGTAAGCTTAAGGTCGTTTCATTTTTTTTAATCTCGGCGGAGTTCGAACCAAGGTGGTTTATCGTCAAAAGTAGGGGCAAAGAGTAAAAACAATACAAAAAGGGTGGCAAAAGCCACCCTGATTTCTACTTTTTAAGCCAACCTTTCAGCTGAGGCGCCAGTTCTTTCATTGAGCCGTTCATCAGTTGGCGATACTGCCAGTCTGTTAGCCCATATGTAGCAGCATGCGATGTCAGCAGGCCTATATGGCCTTTATTTATTATGTGAGAGTATGCAAGATCAGAAATCTGATACATCTCGACATATTTGCTCCAGAACCGTCGACAGTTGTCATTGGTAAAAAACCTAACTTCAACTTCCGGCAAAAGATTGATTTTCTTTTCAATCACCAACTCCGGATGTTTATCAACAAGGGCAAACTGAGAGAAAATTTCCCACTCATTGATGACGATATTTTTATCCTCATCAGATAAGTTTGCAAAATCTTCCTCGGTCAAGCTCTGTCCTGCTGCCATGGCCCTTAAAGCCGTTTCTCGCTGCGTTTCGGTCCAACCTTCATATTTGAGGAATCTTTTCAAATATGAGCCGGCTGTTGTTCTCGCAACTGCTCTGTCATACACTTTTTCAAGTATATTAAGGGCTCTGGATATCAGATACTTGTGGTGACAAGCTCTTGTCTCCGCTGAAGCGCTTTCAAGCAAGTCAAAGCACATACCTATCTGATACAGCTGACTTACTCGTCCGACCATGCAACCAAGAGCCTGTTGCTTATCAGAATTACGAGTAAAAAGCTCGTATATCTGCTCGGTCAGGTCAAAAGAGCAATGAGGGCTCTTCATCATGGCGGTCAAGAACTGCTCCTTCCAACCATACTGGGCATATTCTTCTACATAAGCCAAGATGGAGTTAAAGTGTTTTGCCACCGTGGTAAACACCTGCTCCTTATCAAGGTTATGCAAAGCAAAGCTGAGCCAAAGCGCATGGTTGTCGATGCCAGTATGCCTCCAGTTTGTTGCGACCTCTAAGAGCTTTTCATCATGGTCAACCGAAACCTCCACTTTAGACACAAAGAGATATTTGACTGCATTGATGATAGCACCTTCTGGGATTGATGAAGGCTGATGTCTGTCTAGCCAAAGATTATACACTTGGCTAAATTCCGGCATATTCATAATCATCGGAAGCAATTCCTCAGAATATTTCGTATTGCCGGTAACCTCACGCGCAACAAACTCGTTAAGTCCCCTCATCTTAACACTTGCAAGCTCACGCAACCCCCGATTTGCGATAAGAGTTCTTATCTGCGTGTCGGTAAAGTTTGCCTGCGGATGTGAGATGGCTTTTCTCAAACTCTCCTTGTCTGCAAGAAGGTTGTAAAACTCCATATCGGTCATCGGAAACCAGTAAAGATGCTTCTCATGGAAAATCACCTTCAATGTCTCTGCTGACCAATAGCGCTTAGCAAGCTCCTCAACCGGCATCTTGGCAATTGCTCTGGCTTGAGCTCTAAGTGAGGGCATAAAGTCCCAAGCTTTAGGATTTGACTTTAGAGTCTTGCTGATACAAAGTCTAGGAAATACACGAGATACTGCGTGTCTAAAGGCGGTTACTGTACCTTCACCAACCTTTGAAATAATATTTTTTCTCATATGTTATAAAAAGTGTAATCGTTAACATTCATATTAAAAAAAACTCTTTCAAAGGTTTTAAGCTTTAAAAGCAGAAGTTGTTAAATAATATGAATAAAAATTTGTTTACCTTTTTAATATAGCAAGAAAATATCAATTTGTCCAGTTATTTTATATTACCTCATTTTTGATTTAAATCTTTTAAACGACTCTTTTTACTTGCAAAAAAAAAAAACGGTTTATGATGCGTCTTGAAAGGTAAATTTTTGCACCTTTCAAATGTACTTAAACTTAATTTTTGTAAAGGAATTAAAAAAATGAGAAAATATTTTCTTTTATCAGCTGTTGCAATGTTAATGACAACATCTGCAAATGCAACAACCGATTATGCCGAAGTAACCGCTAAGGCTACAATTGAAGTTGCCGGTACTTTTGAGTGTTCAGATTTAGATTTTGGTACAATTGTTGTTAAACAAAACAATCAATCAGCATCTGTTAGCCTAGAGGACTTGGACAATGGAGATATAGCTTATGATGATATAATATCATATAAGGATTATTCTTGGGCACATTGTTCGCATAGTAATTATCTTGATGGCCCTACTTCGGTTACTTTAAGGGGTACAAATACAGACAATGTAATTAATGTTAGTTCGATAGATATATCTGGTGATAACACTATTGATGCCACTTTAAATATACCAGCCAAAGTTGTAGCCGATGAATATACAGGTTCTTTCACTGTAACAGCAACATATTAATAATTTTAGCACTCTCTGAATTTTATTACAGAGGGTGCTTTTTAATTATCTCTATATTCTTTACAGATTTTATCAGAGGATATCATTTGCTTATCGCTATCGGGCAAATCGTCCATATCGCCAAAGTTATACATACTGCAATTAAAAGATTCTATATCATCAAGTCCTCCGTTTTGAAGGTCAATTATTGTATCATCATCAATCCCCAAGATATGAAAATCGGGATAATTTTTACTCTCTTTTATTCTTTTTTGTTTCATAGCTCATTCCTCCTTGATGATAAAAGATAATATGCCAAATTGTTTTTTAAATAAAAAAATCTTTACATAAAATATTTTTTTGTTCTACACTATTAAAAAATTTTGGAGAACGGATATGAAAAATCAAAATTGTTCGGCTTATAGCTTAAAAGAAGAAATTATCAGCAGTATCATTCATGGAATCGGCATATTTTTAAGCATTGCCATTTTGAGTGTGTTGGTAACATTATCTGCCGTATTCGGCAATGTATACAGCATTGTATCAACAGCAATTTTCGGCTTTTCGATGTTGCTGATGTATTCGGCTTCTACCTTATATCACGCAATACCTTTTGAAAGAGCAAAAAAAATATTTAAAAAATTTGACCATATTGCCATATATTATCTGATTGCCGGCACATACACTCCGTTTTTATTGGTTGTCATAAGAGGGACATTAGGTTGGACACTGTTCGGCATTATATGGGGATTGGCCATTATCGGTACAATATTAAAGATATGTTTGCCGTCAAACGGAAAAAAACTCTGGTCAATCGGTTTATATTTGATTATGGGTTGGCTGGTTGTGGTTGCATCAAACACATTGTTTTCTATAATGCCGAAAATTGCAATTGTATTTTTGATTTTAGGCGGAGCTTTTTATACAATAGGTGTAATTTTTTACATCTGGAAAAGCAAAAAATATACACATGCGATATGGCACGGGTTTGTACTTACCGGTACCATTATGCACTTTTTTGCCATACTGTTTTCTTGTGTATTTGTCGGTTAATTGCCCCTAGAGCGCTTACGAGCCGTTTCCATATACGATTCCACACCGCCTTCGGCGCCATGATACGACAATGAAAAACTGGAAACCAAAAATCCGTACGGATTGAGCATTCGTTTAGAGCGGTCTTTAAATTTTAAGTTTGCATATATAACACGCATTGTGGCACGCCAATATGCGATGACGGGCTCTTGCTTATTGGGAAAAAAGTCATAAGTTTTAAATTGCGCATACCACAAGCCTCTAGATAATGGGCGTATCCACTGAACTTCAATATATCTTTGCATTTGCTGTTTTTGCGCTTGTGTCATGGCCGCCACATAATCAATTTCTTTAAACTGATTGTATACAGCCGGAACCTGATACCAATAAAACGCAGAGCCTTCCCCCCATCGCCTTGCCATTTCACGAACATTGTCCGTAATGGAAAAACGCAAAGTTAAATATTCATCAATATATTTTTCCGTAATTAAGTCACTGACCGGAAAAGAAACCTCTCTTTGTTGCACTTGTTCAATTTGTGAAAAATAGTCATTAATACTGTAAAATGTGGGATAAACACTAAGTTGAGGCAACATCAGATAAATGGTGCTGGCAAGCATCATATTAAAACAAATGCTTATCACCGAAAACATCACCAAAAGTCTTGATGTCCACAAATATCTTCTTTCAGGAAAAGCTTCGACATGCACTCTTTCCGGATATGCACCGATTTGGTCGGGGCTTTCTTTTTCTTTATATTTAAAAAGTGTATGAAAAATTCCAATCATCTTCTAATATTAACCTCACTTTTACATTTATGTATTATTCTATACGACAAAGTAGTATAAAATCAATTAAATACTGTTAATTTTTTTAAAAATAATGTAAAAGTATTTTATAGAACACATATTGAGGATATAAAAATGAAGAAAATTTTCTGTATTGCGGTAAGTCTGTTGGCCCTTTCTTCTTGTCAAAATTATGATAAAGAAGTATCTTATGACGGACAAACATCAAAAGCATATTATGCAGATTGGGACCGAGCAATTCGTATTGATACCGACTTGCAAAATATGTATGCAAATGCTCCGCGCAAAATTAAGCGCCCGATTGATATGTATATGGCAATGGCCTTAGCCTTAAAATACAATTATACCGGTCGTATGATTGCTTATGAAGAAAATTTGCTCAAAGCCGGTAATTCTTCTTATGATAAACTGCCTGATTTGCTTGCAAATGCCGGCTATGTCAACACTAACAACTCATCACAATTAAGTCCTGATTTGAAAATTGCTTGGAATGTGTTAGATATGTCCGGACTATATTATCAAAACAATGACCCCTCATTAAAATCTAACATTGCGGTTGAACGCAGTCGAAAAGTTACGCATAACATTTTGCAGGAAGCCAGACTTTTATATTGGAAAGCTTTAACGGCTCAACGGCTCATTCCGATAATTGATCAAATGAGTGAATATTTAACCTTGGAAGTTGATGAAATGAATGCAACATCTAAGGAGCTTGCATCAGTTGGTGAAGCCACCTCAAGAGAAGATTTAATCAAGAAAAGAAAATATATGGAATCGATTAAAAATCTGGCTTTATTAAAACGTGATTTAGAAACCGCAAAAAGCAGATTGGCCGCATTGATTGGTTTTCACCCTTCAACCGAGTTTAAGCTTGTAGGTTCTCAATACGGCAATTTTGAATTACCCGAAATCAGAGCAAGTTTAAGCCAACTTGAATGGCTTGCGTTGTCAAATCGTCCGGAATTAAGAGTTTATGATTTGATATCTGCAAATGACAAAGAACGCATCATTCAAGAGTTTAGAAATAAAAACCAAAACACATATGCAAACGATTCGCAATATTATAAGCAATGGTCAAAACAGGCAAACGATATCAGTATGCAACTTATCAAAGAGGTAAAATCATCTGACATTACCACCTTGGACAATTTGCGTCGTCAACGCATGACATCGTTGATTTTAACACAAGTTCACATTGCTTGGGCTCAATATATGGCCTCAACCGAAGATTATCAAATCAATATGGAAATTGCCAACACTTCCGAAAACATTGCCGAAGATTATACTTTTTCTGAAGGCGAACAAAATGAAAAGAGCCAATTAGAGGCTGCTCGTGCAATTGAAGATGAAGTAAAGGCATTTTTATCTTATGTTGATGTTCAAGATGCTTTGGGCAATTTGTATGCCACCATCGGACTTGATTCGGTGCCATATTATATGCTCGGTGAAAAACCGTCAAACATTGCTCTGTATTTGAACAATAACCTAAATAAATGGGGCAATGGCGAATTGGTACCTGACAATCGTCCGTATCTGTTAAATGTTCCGACCAAGCGCCCGCCGGTAAATGTGAGTGCACAAATCAGATTGCCTGATGTTACGGTTGAAACCGGTGAACGCATTAATATCAAAATTGAAGATGATGCTTTCAAACCTTTGGGTTGGACAGGTAACATTACTACCAAAGCCGGTTTAACCGATGACAGTGCTTTGCCAAAATGGCTTAAATATGACCCTCAGACAAAAACATTCAGCGGTGTAGCTTTACCCAACAACGGCGGAAGATACAATATTAAGCTGTATATCACCGATGATACCGGAAATGTTGCATATTCAACATTTAAGTTGACTGTTAAAGAAGTTTATGTTCCGTCATTAAACTTAAGAGGTTTAACCGAAGGCAGAGGAGCAACGGTGTTGCGCCGATGCGTGGGAAAACAGTGCAAAGATGCCTACATCAAGCAAGATGAGATCGGCAAAGAGGTAGAAAAAGCTCCCATGCACTAAAATTTTTCAAATTTTATTCCCTGATATTGTGTCAGGGAATTTTTTTTGCAAAATTGACGCATTTTATTAACCAATAGGTAAAAATTGGTTGATATATTTGATAATGTGGAATAGAATATAATTCTATTAAGGTATTAATTATAAATGATGAGGAAATATTATGAAAATTACATTGACAGGAAAACAGGTAGATATCGGCGACAGATTGCGTAAGCATGTTGAAGAATCAATCGAAAATTCAGTAAACAAATATTTTAGTGCACCACTTAGCTCAACAGTGGCTTTTTCTAAAGAAGGTGAAGATTTCAGTGTTGAAGTTACCGTCCGTCCTGCAAAAAATATGATATTGAAAGGTTCAGGTACAGCCGCAGACCCATATTCTGCTTTTGACAGTGCCAATGAGCACATTGCTACCAGATTGCGTCGTAATAAGAACAAATTAAACGACCACAAAGGCAAACTCGGTTTGGCAGAACTTGCATATCAAGCCGTGCTTCCTCTTCATGAAACCGAAGAAGAACTCGATGTTGATGTTGATGCACCTTTAACCATTGCCGAAACAGATGCAAACATTCCGGTTTGTACGGTAAGTCAGGCAGTTATGCATATGGACTTAATGAACGAATGTGCATTAATGTTCAGAAACAGTGCAAACAACCACATCAGTATGGTATATCGTCGTAAAGACGGCAATATCGGTTGGGTAGAGCCCAAAGCTGACAACTAATTTTATAGGATTAAATTTATGAAAATTTCAGACATTTTATCGACAGATGCCATTTTTGCCGAAGTAAATGCGAGCAACAAAAGACAGTTTTTGCAAGAACTTTCTTCAAAAGCTTCTCAAATTACGCAAATTGATGAAAGAACTTTGGCTGAAGCCATTATGGAGCGCGAAAATTTAGGTTCCACCGGATATGGCAGAGGAGCAGCATTTCCGCATGCCAGAGTTAGCGGGGCAAAATCGGTAAAAGCTATTTTTGCCCGATTGTCGTCTGCGATAGATTTTGATGCCATTGATAACAAGCCGGTTGATTTGGTTTTTATGCTTGTTTCACCGGAAACCGACGGGGCTGACCATTTAACCGCTTTGGCAACCTTATCGAGGGTGTTAAAAAATGATGAAACTTGTGAAAAATTGCGCAAAGCAAAATCTAAAGATGAAATTTATGCAATTTTGAACTCATAAATTATGCTTTATATCACAAGAACACCGCTGTTGTAAAACAGCGGTGTTCTTTTGTTTACCGATTGGCTTAGATTCTACCACCTAAAAATCATTGATTTTTTTAACGAATTAAACTCATTTGAATTGACTTTTTATGAATATTATGCCATATTTGATATAGCTAAAAATTTTTATGTATGAAAAAGATTATTTTGATTATGGTTGCCGTTGCGGCACTTTTTTGTGTAACATCATGTACGCAAAACCAGAGAGCTCGTCGGTTTGGTGGAGAAATGACCGTCAGACTCGAACGAGGACAAAAACTCCTTATGGCTACTTGGAAAGATGACAATTTGTTCTACTTAACAGAGCCTATGGAAGAAAATTACACACCAAAGAAGAAAACTTTTCAAGAAAGCTCATCCTACGGGATTTTGCAAACAAAAGTTATATTCATTGAGTGTAAATAGCACACCCCTTTTGAGCCATTGTGTTCAAAAGGGGTTTGTTTTTTATTCTCATACTTTGCAACATACCTCCTAACTGTCACTCCGGCACTTGATGCCGGAGTCCGCCTCCTAACTGTCACTCCGGCACTTGATGCCGGAGTCCAGGTTAAATTATATAGCTAAATTATTCCCTTAGATACCGGTGTCTATTCCAAGCTAAAGCTTGGGCACCGGTATGACCGTGATGGGAGACAACATCGCTACCTCATTTTTGATTTAAAGCCTTTAAAAGACTCTTTTTACTTGCAAAAAAAAAAACGGTTTATGATGCGATGTGAAAGGGCATTTTTACACCTTTCAAATTAAGTTTAACTATTTTTTTAAAGGAATTAAAATTATGAGAAAATATTTTCTAATATCTGCTGTGGCACTTTTGGTAACAGGCAATGCATTTGCCACCACAGACTATGCTGAAGTTACCGCTAAAATCACATACTAAAACAACCCTCTGAGTTTTATTTCAGAGGGTTGGTGTTTTTTTAGTTATATTCTCTATCTTTATGTATCACATTTACCTTATCGGCGGTAAAGATATTAAAATCTCGCTTAAAGTCACCGATATTGCCCATACCTTGGTCTTTATAGGCTTTAGCGGTTAAATAGATATAATCTTCGGTGAACATATATGCTCCGTGACTGGCATTAAAATTGGCTTTAGCCGCACGCATGGAAGCAATGCTGTCCATATCCGTAATTTGCTTAATTGTATCTTGAAAATTAAGTTTTTCATCAGGAAACGGATTTACTTTTTCCAGAGTAGAACGAAGGAGTGTGAACATTTTTTCCTTGCTGTCTTTAGCCGCATTTAACACCTCTAAAAACTGCTGACCGTGAGTTTTACTTTGCATCGTCATCATCGGAATTTCTCCTTTCGTCATAATTATATCATAGCTTAAATATAGCACAAATTATGCGACTATGCAACTAGTTTGTAACAAAAATGTAATAAAAAAATTTAATAATTTCTCTCGATTATAAAGTCGGCCAAGTTTTGCAAATTTTTTGCTTTACCGCCAAAAACCGATATGGTTTCTTTGGCCTCGGCTATCAAATTTTGCGCCATATTTTTGGCTTTATCCACCCCGTAACAAGAAACAAAAGTAAGTTTGTTTTGATTTTCATCTTTTTTAAGAGTTTTACCGACAATTTCTTCCGAGCCGGTCATATCCAAAATGTCATCGGCAATTTGAAAAGCTACCCCGATTTTACGAGCATAAACGGATAAAGCATTTTGTTGATTATCATCTGCGCCACCGATAACACCACCGGCTTGAGCAGCATATTTTAACAGACAACCGGTTTTCATTTCTTCAATGTGCTTAATGATATATTCGGTATTTTGCACATTTTTCATTTTTTCGGCTGACAAATCAAGCATTTGTCCTGCTATCATACCGTTTACTGCACCTGCGGCAACAGACAACATTTTTATCAGTTCCACTTTTATTTTATCTTCATAGTCAGATTTTGCCAACAATTCAAACGCAAAGGTGAGCAATCCGTCACCGGCCAAAATGGCGGTAGCCTCATCAAATTGTTTGTGGCAGGTAGGCTTTCCTCGTCTTAAATCATCATTGTCCATTGCCGGTAAATCATCATGAATAAGCGAATATGAATGTAACATTTCAAGCGAAGCCGCCGCCATAAAACTTTGTTCAAAACCGACATCAAAAAGACTTGCACATTCTGAGACCAAAAACGGACGCAACCTTTTTCCGCCATTTAAAACACTATATTCCATAGCCTCGACAACCCGTCTTTCAAGGCCGTCAACTTTTACAAAAAGAGCCGGAAGTTTACAATTAAATTTTTGAGAATATTCTTTTATTTGTTCAATTATATCAGTCATCAATTTTATCTAAAAGCGTAAGCATGGGTTCATCTGAAACAGAAGTTTCAATTTTTTCAATTTTAAGTTGTGCCGCCTTTAGCTTTTCTTCACAAAACTTTTTCAAAGCGACGGCTTTTTCGTAAGATTCAACGGCATCATCAAGTTTGATTCTTCCGCCCTCCAAATCTTTTACCAAGGTTTCAAGTTGTTCCAAGGCATTTTCAAAGCTCAAATTTTCAGTATTCAACTTCATTTTCATCTCCAAAATTTTTTTTATAATACTGCAACGAGTTTAGAATATCAATCATAAGTTGCAACCTGTAAACCAATTTTTTTAACTTGAAGTATATATAACATTTTGCTTTATATCCTCTGTTTTTTTAAGAATTTACATAATAAATTTGGCATATCAGGAGGAGGAACATATGAAAAACAACAAAAAAGACGAACAAAATGTGCTGATATTAAAATCTATGGCCAATGATAATCGTCTGAAAATTTTAAGTTTACTGTATGAACACGAATTGAGTGTCGGACAGCTTGAAAAAATGGTAAATTTAAGTCAATCGGCCTTATCGCAACACTTGGCCATATTGCGCAACAACAATGTGGTAAAAACTCGTCGAGTGGCGCAAACAATTTATTATCGTTTAGAAAACAATCTTGTCCGTGACATATTAAAATTGCTTGAATAAAACAAAATATTTGTATATCTTCAAATTAAGAATTGTTTTTAATATGGAGAATATAAATGACGAAAATTTCGTGGCCGGCCGGCACCTTGCTTGCTCCTGTTCCTCCGGCCTTAATTTCTTGCGGAAGTGTTGAAAAGCCCAATGTAATGACTGCGGCTTGGACAGGTATAATCTGTTCGGAGCCGGTATTGACATATGTATCAATAAGGCCATCAAGATATTCTCACGAGATTATTTCCGAAAACAAACAATTTGTGATAAACATACCCAACTTGGCTTTAGCCAAAGCCACCGATTTTTGCGGTGTTAAATCGGGGCGCAATGTAAACAAATTTGAAGCTTGCAACATAACCGCCGCTCCATGTTCAAAAGTTAAGGCTCCGCAAATTGCCGAAGCGCCTATTTCGTTGGAATGTGAAGTGTTGGAGATAAAATCATACGGAACTCACGATATGTTTTTAGCCAAAGTTTTGGCGGTAAATGTCGATGATAAATATTTAAACGAAAAAGGAGCATTAAGCTTGGAAAAAGCAGGTCTTCTTGCATATGCACACGGTTTTTATTATACATTAGGCCGACAAATCGGAAAATTCGGATTTTCGGTTGAAAAAACAAAGACTATAAAAAAACGAAATTCCCGACTAAAAAATGAGAAAAAACACACAAAAAAATAATAAATAGTATTGACAATAGAGCTAAAATATGTAAAAAGCTATTTCATATTAATGTTGCGCCCTTAGCTCAGCAGGATAGAGCAACAGCCTTCTAAGCTGTGGGTCAGACGTTCGAATCGTCTAGGGCGCGCCAATTTAAAAAGCTCCGCATTTGTGCGGAGCTTTTTTTTTGGCGCAGTCCTTAACGGTTCGAACGGAGTTCGGAGCGGTTAGTTGGTGAAAACGAGTGCAAAACTTTAGCAAATATCGGCTCATTGTGATCATCGGCAAAATGTGGGGCAGTGCATAATTAACAAATTAAAAATATGAGATTTTTGAAAATTTCACAATTGTTGACAATTGTGCATAAATATACTACAATTTTTATCCAATCGGAGATAGAAATATGGATAGAGTATGTTCTGCCGAAAGCAACTTTGCAATGTATAATCGTCTGCAAGACGGTGACTTGATTGAAACCGGTCAAAAACCTATTTTAGCGGATATATCATCATATGAAATTTTTTTCAAAGCTTGCGAATCAGTAACAAATTTACAAAAAAAATCGCCACATTTAAATTATGGCGGCACATATCGTATGTGTGAAACAGAAGCAAAAGATTTAGGTATATCGCCCGATACTTATATTCATATTCAGGCATTAAATGCTCGTTTGGCTATTATAAAAAATCTGCCATCGAAAAATAAAGAGGCCGAGCGTTTGGCTTTGCTTAAAAATACAATTCCCGAAGTTTTAGGTGATAAACCGGTTGAGCCGGTAAAATTATCAACTTTGGTTGATAATGGTTTGGCAATGTGCTCCGAATGTTCGGTTTTGGCGCAAGCTTATTTGGAAAGACAGGGTATTGAAAGCTATTTATGCAGTGCCAATTTGTACCAAAAACATTCTGACGGTATCACTTGGGAGGAGCATCACTTTTTAGTAATTCATGAAAACAATAATATGTTTGTTTATGACCCGTTAAATACTAAAGAAACAGGCAGACCTCGTGTGATGAATACGCAAATGTCTAAAAATGAGTTTATGCAAAAAGTGAACGCAAACGAAACATTCGTGCTTGATTTTGCTCCCGAAATCGGGGCTAAAAACACAAGGTTTGATATAGCAGATACTCATCATCTCGGTTATGGTATTATAAAGCGTGCCAATGCCGGCAGATAGACTTATTTTTGCGGATATCTTGTTTATAAACTGTTAACATCATAGAAAAATGGTGTGACAAATGCTATAAAGTCGGTAATATAAGAAAAAATAAAATGAAAGGTGTTTTATGCAACCGGCTTATAAAAGAGTCTTAATTAAAATATCCGGCGAAGGGCTTATGGGCAGTAAGCCTTTTGGTGTGGATAATGTCGTTGTTTCAAAAATTGCCAAGCAGATTAAAGATATACGCAATATGGGTGTTGATGTTTGCGTTGTTGTCGGCGGAGGCAATATTTTCAGAGGAGCAAAAGAAGCCGCATCGGGTATGAACAGAAACATTGCCGATCAAGTCGGTATGATGGCAACGGTTATCAATGCGTTGTTTTTACAAGATGCGCTACAAAAACAAAATGTGAAAACAGTTGTTATGTCGGGTTTAAGAGTGCCGCAAGCTTGCGAAACATATATATATCGCAAGGCTGTAAAACATCTTGATAACGGCAAAGTCATAATTTTTGCCGGCGGTACGGGAAGTCCGTATTTTACAACCGATACGGGAGCCACATTGCGGGCTTGTGAGATGGGTTGCGATGCTATCTTAAAGTCGACTCAAGTTGACGGAGTGTACGATTCAGACCCGAAACAAAACCCCAATGCGGTGCGTTTTGATGAAATATCTTTTGAAGAAGTTGTGCAAAAACAACTTAAGGTTATGGATTTAACGGCTGTTACATTGGCTAAAGAGAACAATATTTCGGTTGTGGTTTTTGAGCAAAAATCCGAAAATTCAATTGTTGATGCGGTTTGCTTACAAGGAAAGTTTACAATAATTAAAAATAGAGGTTAAAAATGTCTGATATTAACAGTATTAAAAATGATGCAAAAACTCGTATGGATAAAACCTTAGATTCGCTTAAGTCTGATTTTGGAGGTTTGCGAGCCGGCCGTGCTCATGCAAGCTTGCTTGACGGGATTATGGTTGAAGCATACGGTTCATTAACACCGATTTCACAAGTGGGAACGGTTTCCGTACCTGATGCCAGAACTTTGTCAGTCAGTGTTTGGGATAAGTCGATTGCAAAAAGTGTTGAAAAAGCTTTAAGAGAAAGCGATTTGGGGTTAAATCCGGTTTCGGACGGAACATTAATCAGAGTGCCGATACCGCCGCTTAGCGAAGAACGCAGAAAAGAACTTGTAAAAGTTGCCGGTAAATATGCCGAACAAAACAAAGTTGCAATCAGAAACATTCGTCGTGATGCGCTTGATGAGGTTAAAAAACTCAAAAAAGATAATTTAATTTCGGAGGACGAAGAAAAAAGAGCTGAAACCGATATTCAAAAAATCACAGATGAGGCAGTTAAAAAAGTTGATGAACTGCAAGCTCAAAAAGAAAAAGACATTATGCAGGTTTAGGAAGTTTTTATAGTGACTGAAAAAGCTTTAAAACATATAGCCATAATTATGGACGGTAACGGAAGATGGGCTAAAAGCAAACACCTTTCCCGCAATGCCGGACATAAAAAAGGTGCTCAGGTTTTGCTTGAAATTGCAAAAGCTGCGCAACAAATCGGGATAGAATATCTTACGGTTTATGCCTTTTCGACCGAAAACTGGAAACGAAGCGATGAGGAAGTTTCAGGTTTGATGGATTTATTACGAGAATATCTGAGCAAAAATTTTGATGAGTTAAAAGAAAATGATGCTAAGATATTGTTTATCGGCGAAAGATATATGCTTGATTCCGACATTGTGGCAAAAATGGAAGAATTAGAGCAACAAACACGAAATAATCAGGGTATGACTTTGCAAATTGCATTAAGTTACGGTTCTCGGCAAGAGATTGTTGCTGCGGCCAAAAAAATTGCCGTTCTTGCCAGTAAAAAAGACATAACGGCTGATGATATAAATGAAAAGATGTTTTCAAAGCTTTTGTACACAGCAAACATTCCGGATCCGGATTTGGTGATTCGTACAAGCGGAGAACTTAGGATAAGCAACTATCTGTTGTGGCAAATTGCCTATTCGGAGCTGTTTTTTACAAAAACTTTGTGGCCTGATTTCACAAAAGAAGAACTTATAAATATTGTTGAAAATTTTACAAAAAGGGAGAGAAGATATGGCAAAGCCTAGAACTAAAAAGAAAACATCAAAAAAGCTCGGCTCATTGGCCAAAAGAATTTTGACGGCATTGGTGATGTTGCCGGTTGCAATCGGTGCATTATGGGTAGGTTATCCGTTTGTTGATGTTTTGGCGTTAATTGTCGGAGTGTTGCTTGCTTGGGAATGGGCAAATATGGTTTCAAACAAAACGCCTTTGACATATTTGGCGGCATATATAACATCTCTTGCGGTTTCGCTTTTTGTGTATGATACACCGATGATTGTTTCAACCATGGTTTTGGTGAGTTTTTTTGTTTGGGTTAAAGCAAAGAGTGAAGAACATCACAATTTGTTGACATTGGGTGTTGCCTATATTTCAATCGGTGTCGGTTCTTTGTTGTGGATTTACCATGGCATATTGGTTCATCATCCGTACAATTTTTATATGACACTTTGGTTTTTTATAATGGTTTGGGCAATGGATATCGGCGGATTTATTGTCGGATGCAACTTAAAAGGTCCGAAACTTGCTCCTAAAATCAGCCCCAATAAAACTTGGTCGGGTTTAATCGGCGGAATTGTTTTTGCGATGGCCGCAAGTTATCTTTACATTTGGTTGTTGGCAGAATTTTCCGTCATTAAAATAGATAACAATACACAAACATTTTTTGTGGTGTTAGGCGGTATTATTGCAGCTGTTTCACAAATCGGTGATTTAATTGAATCTGCTATCAAACGCAAATTGGGTGTAAAAGATTCGAGCGCACTCATTCCGGGTCATGGCGGTGTTTTTGACAGGGTTGACGGCCTGATTTTTGCGGCTCCGTTTGTGTATTGGCTGTTTGCATATGGGTTGTAATTAAATAAAGGATAGGTTTTGAAATGGAAAGCATTTTCAATATGGTGTACTATATTGTGCCGTTTATAGTTTTACTCGGAATTTTGGTCTTTGTGCATGAATTCGGACATTTTATCATTGCCAGAATTTCAGGTGTGGAAGTTAGTGCATTTTCAATCGGATTTGGCAAAGTTTTGTGGTCAAAAACAGATAAAAAGGGCACTGTTTGGAAAATATCTGCCGTTCCTTTGGGCGGATATTGTCAATTTTTGGGAGATGAAGAAGCGTCATCTTCAACATCTGATACATCAAAACTTACCGATGAACAGAAAAAAAGAGCTTTTTCGTTTCAAAGCCCGTATAAGAAACTTGCAATTGTATTAGCCGGCCCCGGTTTTAATTATTTGTTTGCAATTTTGATTTATACCTGCTTGTTTGCATTTTTGGGAAAAATTACCTTTCCGCCGATTGTCGGTGAAGTAATGGAAAATAGTGCCGCTTATGAAGCAGGGCTTGAAAAAGGCGACAGAATTTTAAGCATAAACGGTGTTGCTATTGATGAGTTTGCCGATATAGCTCGTGAAGTTGCCATGGCGGCTGATTATAAGACCAAAGTTGAAGTTAAACGCGGTAAAGATGTGTTAAATTTTGACATTGTTTTAACCGAAATTGAAGCCGATAATGCCAACGGGGTAAAAGAAAAAAGACATATGCTTGGTGTGAAATCGGTCAGCGAGATTGAAATATCAGATGAAAAAACACCGCTATATAAGGCATTTGCTTATGCCGTTGAGGAAGTGTATGAGGTTACCGCTACCACTTTGCGTGGTCTTGCGCAAATGATAAAAGGCGACAGAGGAAGCGATGATATCGGAGGTATTATTCGCATTGCCGAAATGACGGGTGATATTTCAAAAAGTCATAGCATCTTAAACTTTATGGTTTTTATGGCCTTGTTGTCGGTAAATTTGGGTTTGATAAATTTGTTTCCGATACCGGTTTTAGACGGCGGACATGTTGTATTTTATACCATTGAAATTATTGCAAGACGAGAACTTAATGCAAAGGTAAAAGATTATTTGTTTAAGACGGGTTTTGCATTGTTGTTGGCCTTGATGATTTTTGCCACATACAATGATATTGTGCATTTATTCAATCGTTGGTTTAATTCTTAAAAAATAGGGAAATAAAAAATGAAAAAAGCATTGTTTATATCTATGTTGTTAGCCGGATTTGCCGGCTCAGATGTTTTGGCGGCAAACTATTATATCGGCAATATAGAAATTGAAGGACTTAAACGAGTTGAAGAAGAAACCGTTTTGGCATATTTGGGACTTAAAAAAGGTCATAATGTTACCCAAAATAAGCTTGACGGAGCTTTGAAGAATTTGTATGCCACCGGGTTGTTTTCGGATATTCAGATGGAAAACAAAGCCGGCGGATTGTTGGTGGTTAAGTTGGAAGAAAATCCGGTTATCGGTCAAAGAGCATTTGACGGTAACAAAAAACTTGATGATAAAATTTTGGAAGATGAAGTTCAAAGTGCGCCGAACTCATTGTACAGCAAAGCAAAAGTTCAACAAGATGTTCAACGAATTTTAGAAGTGTATAAGCGTTCCGGTCGCTATTCGGTTGAGGTTGAACCGAAACTGATTGAAAGAGATGAAAATCGTGTTGATTTGGTGTTTGAAATTGATGAAGGTCCGGCTGCAAAAATTGATAAAATCAACTTTTTCGGCAATACGCACTATTCTTCACCTGATTTACAAGAAGAAATTATGAGCAAAGAAAGTCGCTGGTACCGAATTTTTTCCAGTTCTGAAACTTATGATGCCGAAAAAATGAACTATGACAAAGAACTTTTGCGTCGTTTTTATACCGAGCACGGTTATGCCGATTTTCAGGTTACATCGGCCATTGCCGAACTTGCTCCGAACAAAAAATCTTTCATCTTAAACTTTACTTTGGAAGAAGGCCCGAGATATAAAATCAGTGACATTAAAATCAACTCGGCAATTAAAGAAATAAACACTGACGAGTTTTTAACCTATGTAACTTTTGAAAAAGATGATTGGTACAATGCAAGCAAAATTGAGAGCTCGGTGTCTTCTGTTACCGAAGAATTGGGCAAAAAAGGTTTTGTGTTTGTAGATGTTGTGCCCAAATTTAATAAAGATGCACAAAACAACACAATGGAAGTAACTTTTGACATTTTAGAAGGCGAAAGAACTTTTGTAAACCGCATTAATATTATGGGCAACACCAGAACACTTGATGAAGTAATCAGACGAGAGTTCCGCTTAGATGAGGGTGATGCTTTTAATGTGTCAAAAATCGGCGATTCGCGTCGTAATATTGAAAACTTAAATTATTTCAGCAAGGTTGAAATTAATCCTGTTCCGATTGATAATTCAAAGGCTGATATCAATGTTGTGGTGGAAGAAAAATCAACCGGATATTTTAATGTCGGTGTCGGTTATTCGACCGTAAACGGAGCACTGGTACAAGCAGGCGTTACCGAAAACAATTTTATGGGTAAAGGCCAAAGACTTAGTGTTGATGCAAGCGTTTCTGATCGTTCGAAAGATTATTCGATGAGCTTTACCGAGCCATACTTTTTAGGCAGAAGATTAAGCGCCGGAGCCGATATCTTTTATAATGATGAAAGTTATCAAGATGAAAGCTCATATGACAGCGCAAGTGCCGGCGGCAGGATTCGTTTGGGTTGGAACTATACCGATGACTTTTACCACACCGTTCGTTACACATTAAGCCGTGACGAAATCAGAGATGTAAAAGATTTCGCTTCAAAATATATCAAAAGAGAAGAAGGCAAAAGCACCGATTCGGTTATCGGACAAACTTTGGTATATGACAAGCGAGACAATGCTTTAAGAACTAAAGAGGGCTATTATTTGTCATTCGGAAACGATATTTCCGGTCTTGGCGGTGACGAAAAATATTTAAAATTTGATGCTAAAGCTTATAACTTTGTTACTTTTGAAGACTATTGGACATTAAAAACACATATTAACGGCGGATATATAACCGGTTATGGTGATGAAGATGTTCGTTTGTCGAAGCGCTATTATTTGGGTGGAAACACACTTCGCGGTTTTGAATATAGCGGTGTTGGAGCAAGAGATATATCAACAGATGATGCCTTGGGCGGAAATTGGGTTATCTATGGCGGAACTGAATTGATGTTCCCGTTAGGGCTTGATGAACTTGGTATCAGAGGTCGTACATTTGTTGATGCCGGTGTTATCGGAAAACCTGATGACATAGATTCAAAATATGTTGAATATTCTTCAAAACCGAGAGTTTCGGTAGGTTTCGGATTTGAATGGTATTCACCGATGGGAAAAATTGATATTGATTTCGGTTTCCCGATTGTTAAAGAAGACTACGACCAAAAAGAAGTATTCCGTCTTAACTTCGGTACAAGTTTGTAATAAGGAGAAAACATATGGTTGATACTGCATTTTTTAAAAACAACGGACCGTTTACACTAGAGCAAATTGCAAAAATCATTGGTGCAGAGCTTACAGATTCGTGTAATCCGGAAGATAAAATTTATGACATTGCCACGATGGAAAAAGCAGGCGACAATGAAATTTGTTTTTTCTATGACAGAAAGGCAAAAGAAAAAGCCACAAACATTAAGGCAAAAGCTTGTGTTACCAATCAGGATTTGCAAAGTTGGATTCCCTATGGTGTGAGTGTTTTGGTTGTTGATAATCCGAAACTTGCCTTTTTAAAATTAAATCAGGCAATGTATGCCGAATATGTGCCCCAAAATATGGTTCATGAAAGTGCAACAATTGCTAAAACCGCAAAAGTGGGCAACAATTGTTATATCGGAGCCAATGTTGTGGTTGAAGATAATGCCGTTATCGGTGACAATTGTCGCTTGGAAGCAAATTGTTATATCGGAATGGGCTGTAAAATCGGTAACAATTGCCGTATTGGGGTTGGTGCATATGTAACTTATACCATTATGGGAAATGACTGTTATATTTATGCAGGCGCCAAACTCGGTGCTGATGGTTTTGGGTTTAATACCATTGACGGTAAACATGTTCGCATACCGCAAATCGGCAGACTGATTATCGGAAATGATGTTGAAGTCGGAGCCAATACATGTATAGACCGAGGCGCATTGGACGATACCATAATCGGGGACGGTTGCCGTATTGATAACTTGGTTCAAATTGCACATAATGATAAAATGGGAAGAGGTTGTATCATTGTTTCGCAAACCGGAATTGCCGGAAGCTGTACATTTGGTGATTATGTTGTTTGCGGCGGACAGACCGGATTTGCCGACCACTTAACAGTCGGTAGCGGAGCGCAAGTCGGTGCACAATCGGGCATTATGCGTGATGTTGAAGCGGGAACGGTTGTAATGGGAACACCGGCAGTGCCGTTTAAAGATTTTATGCGTCAAGTTTCGTTTTTGCAAAGAAACAGTAAAAAATAATTAAATAAGAAAGGAAAATCAATGTCAGAAGTGAAAATATATCCGATTGAAGAAATTTTAAAATTGTTGCCACACCGCTATCCGTTTTTGCTCATCGACAGATTGGAAGTAGAAATTGCCGGTGAAAAAGGCGTTGGTATTAAAAATGTAACCATGAATGAAGAATTTTTTCAAGGACATTTTCCGAACAATCCGGTAATGCCCGGTGTATTGCAAATTGAGGCAATGGCACAAACTGCCGGCGCAATTGTATCGGCTAAAGATGATGATTATGCCAATAAAAAAATCGGGGTGTTGTTTATGTCGGTTGATGGTGTAAAATTCAGAAAACCGGTAAAACCGGGAGACCAACTTCGTATGCATGTTGAAAAAATTAAAGAGCGCCGCAATATATATGTGTTTAAAGGACAATGTATGGTTGACGGACAAGTGGTTTCGGAAGCCGAATTTTCCGCAATGATAGTTAATCAATAAGAATAAAAAACCGCCTCCGATTGGAGGCGGTAAGAATCAATTGAAATTAGTAAGTGCGAGTTATCGTGAATGTTCCTGTATATTCACCTGATTTTACATCTTTCGGAATTGTTAGCGAAGCATCAATCTCATAATAAAATCCACCTGTATCATCATAGTTACTATCGGAATTATGGGCATAGTGTAGGGATGCATAAAGTGTTCCATTACTTCCTGTTAATTCGACTGATGGTGGTACACTAGCATTACCGGCTGTGCCATTATTAATACCTGTACAAATTGCGCTTTTCCAATCGCTTATTGATAAAACATGCTCTTTATCAAATACTTCTCCGTTATAATCACTAATACTAACAATAGTATTTTCTGTTCTTCCAGATTTAACTACAATGGTACCGAAATCTAAATCAGAACACTCAAAAGTACCTGCCACCTCAATTGTAGCTTTTGCGGTAACTTCTGCGTAGTCAGTGGTTGCGTTTGCTGTTGTTGCGCACAAGAGAGCCACAGCAGTAGTAAGAAAATATTTTCTCATTTTTTTATTCCTTTATAAAAATTAAGTTTAAATGTACTTGAAAGGTGCAAAAATTTGCCTTTCACATCGCATCATAAACCGTTTTTTTTTTTTGCAAGTAAAAAGAGTCTGTTTGTAGATTTAAATCAAAAATGAG
>SUUV01000055.1 GCA_015062345.1 Alphaproteobacteria bacterium
CCGTTTACGGGTAAGTAGTAACAATTTGCGTCTGGCAGATTTTGAGTGCCCCGTTCAGGGGTTGCCAGTGGTAAAGGCTTCTAGCCGCATATGAAGAACCACGCGTTTTACGCGTGGGTCCCTTTTTATTGTTTTTCCGATTTTTTCTTTGTGCGAACAACTTTTTTGGTTTTAGTTTTAGTTGTTGAGGTTTTTTGTGTCTGTTCCACTTTCAAATCTTTTTTGATAATTTCATCAATTACGCTCATTACAAAACTTAAAATCAGCAAAAATGATATGAGCAAAAACGAAGTGAAAAACACCCAAGCATATTCAAAAACAGACATAACAGGTCTTGCAATGCTTGATGCCCAACCGTCTAAAGTAAACACTTGCATCAAAGAAAACACGGCTGATGACAAAGTTGAAAACTCAATAAACACATTGCCGTATAAACTGGTTGAAATGATGGCAAAAACATACAAGAACACGGCAAACACCAAACTGAAAGCAACAAAGTTTGGTAACAAGGTGCTAAAAATGTTAATAATGCGTTTTAGTTTTGAAAACTTATTGATATATTTTAACAAGCGGAACAATCTGAATGTTCTGAGCACAATAAAATAGCTGGCAAACGAAAAAGACGAAACGGTAATAACCGTAAAGTCAAACACATTCCATTTTGATTTAAAAAATCCGATTGAATAAACATAAAGTTTTAAGAGCATTTCAACAATAAAAATTGCCATACACAAACGGTCTAAGGTGAACAGTATATTGGCAAAACCATTGCTTAAATGTTCCGATGTCATCAAACCGAATACAACCGCATCTAAGCAAATAAGCATCATAATGAACATATCAAAACTTTTGTTTTCAACCAAATGTTTAACTTTTTCACGATTTTGTTCCAAATATTTATTCATGTTTTTTTCCTTACAAATATGTCGCTATTTTTTTACATAATAAACTAAATGTAAAAAAATACAAGAATTATTGCTGATATTACAATTGCAGGTCCGAATGCGCCGGCTCTTTGCCTTTTTATAATTGAAAAAACGGCAAAAACCGCACTTGAAAGCAAAATCAACCAAGGTACGGATTCTAAACCTAACCAAGCGCCTAAAGCGGCTAAAAGTTTTATGTCTCCGCCGCCAAAACAATCGGGATATTTTTTAATTAAGAACATTGAGGCAATAACGGGCAGAAAATATCCGGCAATTGCGCCCAGAGCACTTAATTGCATCGGGGATAAAAGTATATCGGCAGAGTTTTCAAGTGCAAACGAGCTCCATGCGAATCCGCCGATTAAAAGCGGTATGGTTAAAATATCCGGAAGCAAAAACATTCTTTCATCAATTTCATACAACAAGAGCAATGTTAAGACCAAAAACATCAGCCAAGGTCTGTATGTCGGCAAAAAGCACAGAAACACTCCCGTACACAAAGCCGATGCCACAATTGCCCAACCGATTGAACGCATAACATATTTTTTAATTAATTTTTGATATTTTGTGTTAGTTTTCTTTTTGTTTTTGCTAACCGTTTTAACCGGTTTTATCAGTCGGTATACGGCATAGGCAAAAGTTGCCGGCATAAATTTTGCAAAACGACGCGCCATATATGGTATCAAAAGCCCGAAAATAAAGCCGAATATAGTGTAAAACATTTGTTTGCCTCCTTAATTAAAAAATATTTTACGCATAAAAAGTTAAAAATCACTTGAAATATAAAAAATAAAGTTGTATGAATGCGTTACCTTGTAAAACACCCCTGGAGGTTTTGTAAGGTAATTTGATTTAATTTATAATAAGGAAAATAAAATGTCAGATATTACATTTAAAGCTTTAAAGCGTGAGAAAGCAGGTAAGGGGGCAGCTCGTGCATGTCGTCGTGAGGGTCGTGTTCCTGCCGTTATTTATGGTGGTAAAAAAGATCCGGTTTTGGTTAGTCTTGATCCGGTTGAATTAGAAAAAGCCTTAAACTTGGCTGATTTCTACCAATCTGAAATTGTGGTTGATGTTGAAGGCAAAGCTACAAAAGTTTTCTGCCAAGATGTTCAATTCCATCCGGTTTCTGATATGCCTATTCATGTTGACTTTTTACGCAAATAAGAGGTAACAGATGTTTTTAGTGGTAGGTTTAGGAAACCCCGGTTCGGAGTATGCCAATACACGCCACAATGTAGGTTTTATGGCGGCTGATGCAATATGCAGCCGCTATAACTTTGAAAGTTTCAAGAAAAAATTTGACGGCGAAGCGGCATTGGGGCAAATTGCGGGTGAAAAGGTTTTGCTCTTAAAACCGCACACTTATATGAATCTGTCTGGAAATGCGGTGGTTAAAGCGGCTTTGTTTTATAAGATATTGCCGGAAAATATCATTGTCATTCATGATGATATGGACTTAAAAATCGGTCAATTAAAAGCCAAACTCGGTGGCGGTTCGGGTGGTCATAACGGTCTTAAAAGCATTGATGCACACATCAGCCCGAATTATAACCGAATCCGCATCGGTGTCGGACATCCGCAGAACAAAGGTGCAGATGTCGTTAATTATGTTTTAGGTTCATTTTCAAAAGAAGAAAAACAAGTTTTGGAAAACAATTTGGAAATTGTTACCGAGGCTGTTGAGGTTTTAATCAAAAATGATGTTGCCGCTTGTTCAAACTTTTTAGGTATGGCAACCAAAAACAAATAAGAGAGGTTTTTTATGGGTTTTAATTGTGGTATTGTAGGGTTACCGAATGTCGGAAAATCGACACTTTTTAATGCGCTTACTCAAACAATTGCGGCTCAGGCGGCCAATTTTCCGTTTTGTACCATTGAGCCGAATACGGGAAGAGTTGCAGTGCCTGATTATCGCTTGGATAAATTGGCAGAACTTGTAAATCCTAAAAGCATTGTCCCAACGCAACTTGAATTTGTTGATATTGCAGGTTTGGTAAAAGGTGCTTCAAGGGGTGAGGGCTTAGGCAATCAGTTTTTGGCCAACATCAGAGAAACCGATGCCATTGTTCATGTGTTGCGTTGTTTTGAAGATGACAACATTACCCATGTTGAGGGTTCGGTTGACCCGATAAGAGATGCCGAAATTGTTGAAACAGAACTCATGATTGCCGATTTGGAAAGTTTGGAAAAACGCTATGAGCAAGCAAAGAAAAAAGCTCAAACCGGCGGTGACAAAGAAGCAAAATTGTGTGCTGAAGTCATGGGACCGATTGTTGAGGCTTTAAGAGTCGGAAAACCTGCTCGAACAGCTGCACCTGATATGAGCCAAAAAGATGCTTATAAACAATATAAAATGTTGCAACTTTTGACTTCAAAACCGGTTTTGTATGTGTGTAATGTTGATGAAAATTCGGCTGCAGAGGGAAATGAATTTTCTAAAAGAGTTTTTGAAAAAGCTAAAAACGAAAATGCCAGTGCGGTGATTATATCAGCAGAAATCGAATCGGAAGTTGCTCAACTTGACAGTCAAGAAGAAAAAAATGAGTTTTTGGAAAGCTTAGGTTTAGAAGAAACCGGATTGGCAAAAATTATTCGTGCCGGATATGAACTTTTGGGCTTGCAAACATATTTTACGGCCGGTCCGAAAGAGGTTAGAGCTTGGACATTTTTAAAAGGCGCAAAAGCTCCGCAATGTGCCGGCATTATTCATACCGATTTTGAAAGAGGCTTTATCAGAGCCGAAACAATCTCGTACGATGATTATGTTAAATTAGGCGGTGAACAAGCTTGTAAAGAAGCGGGAAAAGTTCGCTCCGAAGGTAAAGAATATGTCGTTCAAGACGGCGATATTATGAACTTTTTGTTCAATGTATAAAAAACGCCCCTTAAAGTAAAATTAAGGGGCTTTTTTGCAAATATGAAAATCA
The DNA here is from genome assembly GCA_015062345.1 of Alphaproteobacteria bacterium. Lineage (GTDB taxonomy): Bacteria > Pseudomonadota > Alphaproteobacteria > RF32 > CAG-239 > JAFTYO01. The sequence goes on from SUUV01000055.1 coordinate 3,857, forward strand.
CATACTCTGCATAGTTTGCAGAGTATGTGAAGTGTACAAGATTAATAAGTGCGAGTTGCAGTAAATGAACCTGTATAAACACCAGCAGAAACTTTTGCCGGTATAAATAAGGATGAATATATTGTTGTATCACCTTCATTCCATATTTCGAGTTCAAGTTCTCCACCGGAACCGTTTGTAAGTTTGATGCTGGATTCTTGCGGAGTCATTACATCGCTACATTCAGAATTAGGCTTTGAATTACTTACGGATATAACATCTTGACCATATGAAATGTTACCTTCGCCATCGTCAAATATACTGCCATAGGTTGCTCTATTGTCTTTTTTTACAACAATAGTGCCATAGTCGATATTGGTACAAGTTACCAAATTAGCCACTTCGATTGTAGCCTTAGCGGTTACTTCAGCATAGTCGGTGGTGGCATTTGCTGTGGTTGCAGTTAAAAGCGCAACAGCTGATAAAAGAAAATATTTTCTCATAATTTATATCCTTTACAAAAATTAAGTTTAAGTACATTTGAAAGGTACAAAAATTTACCTTTCACATCGCATCATAAACCGTTTTTTTTTTTTGCAAGTAAAAAGAGTCTTCTTAAAGAATTTAAATCAAAAATGAGGTTGCCGCGTATAAAAAAAGCCCCTTAAAGTAAAATTAAGGGGCTGAATTTATTTTATTAATATACCAAAGTAGCTATAAATGAACCACTGTATTTTCCGAAAATACCTGAAGGACCACCATCAAACACTTCCACATCTTCATCAATAGTTCCCATTATCTCATTGCCCCCAAAAGGTTCTATACCTACAGTTAATGTTCGACCATTATCACCAGATAATGTGACACCGCTTGGAACTGACACTGTGGCATCATTATAATCATCAACATTAACAGTAGAAAATGTACAAGAGGCGTTCTGATGACCAATAACATCAATGACATCGGTACCACACTGCGCACCGCAACCACGGTCTGTATCAATTACAAATGAAGTCCAGTCACTCTCAAGCAAGATATTACCAAATTTTAATTCTGTACACGATACAGTGGATACCGGTGTAACCTCGGCACTGACTTGTACGGTAGCAACACCTGCTGCTGTGGCTGCGTTAGCGGTGTTTGCAGCTAAAATTGCCGCTGCACTCAAAAGAAAATATTTTCTCATTAATTTATTCCTTTACAAAAATTAAGTTTAAATGTACTTGAAAGGTCTAAAAATGCCCTTTCAATACGCATCATAAACCGTTTTTTTTTTTTGCAAGTAAAAAGAGTCGTTTTGTTAAAACACAATTAAATCCGAACACCTGTAATTAGCATAAATTCTACCGGAGAGAGTAAATTTGAGAGTAATATTTTTCTTAGCAGGAGGATAGTTAGATTGCCTAGGAATTTGATAAGATTTA
>SUUV01000013.1 GCA_015062345.1 Alphaproteobacteria bacterium
AAATTCCTAGGCAATCTAACTATCCTCCTGCTAAGAAAAATATTACTCTCAAATTTACTCTCTCCGGTAGAATTTATGCTAATTACAGGTGTTCGGATTTAATTGTGTTTTAACAGTAAAAAGAGTCTAATTGTGAATTTAAATCAAAAATGAGGTAAAAAAAGTCTCCTAAGAAGGAGACTTAAAGAAATTTATATCAATTATAACAATTCTAAAAATTTAAATCCGGCTTCAATCATTATTTTGATAAACAGCAAAGCAATGACTGATAAAATGACAATTCGGATAATTTTATTACCGTTTTTAATGGCCATACCTGTTCCGATGTAGCTTCCGATTGTGCTAAACACGGCGGCGGCCAATCCTAAAGGAATGATAACGGCATTGTTATACAAGAAAACTGCCAATGAGCACAAGCCGATGGTGGCATCAATTATTTTTGCATTGCCTTCCGATTGCAAAAGTTTCATTTTTGCAAAACCTGAATATGCCAAGATAAGAAATGTGCCAGAGCCGGGACCGTAAAAACCGCCGTATATGCCGACAACCAAGGTTACTATTGAAACAATTACATATTGTTTTGTTCGGGAAATGTTTTGAGTGTCTTTGGGTTCTAAATCTTTTTTCAGCAAGACATAAATTGCGGTCAGAGGAAGCAAAATAAGCAACAAAATTTTAAATATTTTTTCATCGACCACAAGCGCAAATTCGGCACCTAAAAAAGCACCGATTGCGGCAGTTATAATGCCGACAACGGCTAAATGATAATCTATAAATTTGTTTTTGCAATATCTGATTGTTGAAGTAACCAACCCGAACGATGCTGACAATTTGTTGGTATAAACCGCCACATTGGCCGGAAGTCCGGCAAGCATATATGCAGGTATGGAAATCAGTCCGCCGCCGCCACCGATTGCGTCAACAACACCGGCCAAAAATGCCAAAGGGCAAACAATTAAAAACATAGATAGTGTAAGTTCCATGATATTTTCTTTCTTTTAAGTTAGTTTCAGTCGATAATGTAACATATTTTGTTATATGTCAAGCAATAGCAAAACAGATTTACCCCATTTTCTTTGGTATATGTTACAAAAGTTTCTTTTATTGTTTGAGAAAGCACTTATAATGAAAACCGAATTTTTTAACAGGAGTAAAAATAGTGACTTTGGGGTTAATTGTTGCGTTTGCAGTGTTTTTTTCCGACCAATTAAGCAAATGGTTTGTGCAGGGATATTTTGATAATGCGCATTCTCCGCAAGCATTTAGCGGCTTTTTTAATTTGGTTGAAGCTTGGAATACCGGTGTCAGCTTTTCGATGTTTAACGATGGCGGAATTTTGGGTATGGTTGTTTTGAGTTTGTTTGCAATCGGGGTGATTGTCTTTTTGTTGATGTGGTTGAAAAAAGAAGATGACAAGGTTGTTCAGCTCTCGTTAGGTTTTATCATCGGCGGAGCATTGGGAAATGTGGTTGATCGAATCCGTTTCGGTGCAGTGTATGACTTTTTGGATTTTTATTATAACAATTGGCATTGGCCGGCTTTTAATTTGGCCGATGCGTTTATTTGCACAGGTGCGTTTATCATAATTTTGCATGGTATGATAAAGGCAAAATCGAACATAAATAAGGAAGGTGAAAAATGAGAAAAACTTTGGTATTGATGCTTTTGATGTGTTTTGTTTTAGGCTCTTGCGGTCTTACCAAAAAAGATTTGGGGTTGGCAAAAGACACTCCTGATGAAACAAAAGTTGAAACCAGAAAACCGCTTGATTTACCGCCTGATTTTGATGTTTTGCCAAACTAGGGTGTTATATGCTTAAAGTTTTGCTTTTTATACTTTGTTGTTTTGTAAACATCGCCGAGGCTAAGTTTTTTGGCGCTGAAGAATTTTATTTGGACAACGGTTTACGGGTTGTCGTTGTACCAAATCATAAAGCTCCGGTAATTAAGCAAATGATTTGGTATAAGGTCGGCAGTGTTGATGAACCTCTAGGAAAAGGCGGAATTGCGCATCTTTTGGAACATTTGATGTTCAGAGGTACAAAAAAAGTTAAAGATTCGTCTTTTAACAACATTATTGAGGCGCATGGCGGGCAAAGCAATGCTTTTACATCGCATGATTTTACGGTGTATTATGAGTTTTTGGATATTTCTCGTTTGGAAGTTGCTTTGGCACTTGAAGCTGACAGAATGCAAAATTTGTACATTTCAGATGAGGCTTTTGAAACAGAGCGCAAAATTGTGTTTCAGGAACGAAAAGAGCGCATTTCAAACAGCCCGTTTGCAAGGTTTGGTGAAGTTGTAGCCAAAACTTTGTGGCAAAACAACCCGTATGCAAGGCCGATTACCGGCACCGAAGATGAGATAAACTCTTTAACCAAGCAAGATGCGATTGATTTTTACAATATGTACTATTCACCCGATAATGCCGTTTTGGTTTTGGCAGGTGATATTGATGTTGATACGGCCAAAAAGTTAGCTGAAAAATATTTTGCCGACATTAAGGCAAAAAATGTCAATCGCAAACCGGTTGATTTTGATATCATGCAAAATACTTCTTTTGAAGTGAAGCAACAAAATGCTGAAATAAAACAAGCTCGTTTGAGCAAAAAATATGTTGTGCCTCATTTTGCTCAAAACATTAAAAAGGCTTTTGCTTTGATGTTGTTTTCAAGTTATTTCGGAGAAACATCAAACAGTTATTTAAAAAGAAATTATGTTTTAACCAACAAGGTGTTATCGGCAAGCAGTTATTATCAGCCATATGCCAGAGGGCAGGGCAGTTTTTCAATTTCGGTAGTGCCAAACAATGAAGATTTTGATTTTGACAAGTTTGCAAACAAGGCTTTAACAGATGCCCTGTTGTTGTTTACACAAGAAAAACTTGAAGATGAAAAGAAAAAGATTTTGGCTTCGTTTGTGTATATGCTTGACAATCCTGAAGATGCAGCTTCAATTGTCGGAAGTTTTTCCGCACTCGGGTTTGATGTGCAACAAATTGAAAACTATGCGCAATATATCAAAGATGTTAAGCTTGAAGATGTTAAAAAGGTGGTTTCATATTTGCAAAACGATGCAACAAATGTAAAAGCATCTTTGTTACCTTTGCCGCACAAAGGAGAAAATGATGACTAAAATTTTAAGCTTTATCAGTATGCTTGCGTTAATTGTTTTGGGAGTTGTCTATCAAAACAGCACCATTGATTTTGATAAAATTGTGGCAAACTCCGTGTTAAAAGAAAAAACATTTGATAAGCATGCACAAGAAATTGTAACCCCTAAAGGCATAAAATATTGGTTAATTGAAGATAATCAGGTTGAGCTGATAAGTTTGAGTTTTTCGTTTGACAGAGCCGGTACGGCATATGATGCAAAAGAAAGCCAGGGTTTGTCGTTGATTGCGGCGCAAATGCTTGATGAAGGTACCAAAGAGTATGGTTATGAAGAATATCACAATTTTTTGGATTTGCACGGAGTGGCAATCGGTTTTAGTGCCGATAAGGAGTATTTTAACGGTTATATGACAACCCCGTCATATAACAAAACGCAAGCTTTTGATATGCTTGATAAGGTTTTGTTTGAGCCTCGCTTGGGAACAGATTTTTTGAGCATATTGAAAAACAAATTTGCAGTTTTGGTTAAGACACAAAGAGAAACTCCGAAATCGGAACTTGCGCTTAAATTCAAACAAGAAATTTATGGCAATCACCCATATGCCAGAACAGTTGAAACAATGGCCGAAAGTGTTGAAAAGCTTACAGTTGATGATATTAAAAACTTTTTGCAGGCTGATTTGGTGCAAAACAATTTGATTATCGGTGTTGCAGGTGACATCACGGCTGATGAGGCTTCAAAATTTATAGATATGATTTTTGCAAAATTTAATCGAGAAAACAACAAACCTAAACTCAAAGCTCCAAAGTTGAATTTGACTCCTGAAATTACGGATATCAAAAGAAAAACCGCACAGGTTATCAGCTCGTTTGCGTTAAAAGGTGTAAGGCGCTTGGAAACTGATTTTTATCCTTTATATATTGCAAATTATATCTTTGCCGGCTCCGGTTTAACCTCAAGATTATCGCTGGTTACAAGAGAAAAAGAGGGTTTAACATATGGCGCATATACATATTTGGTTGCCGATGATATGTCACCTTTAATTATCGGCGGATTTTCTTTGGTGCCGGAAAATTATGACAAGATGAAGGAGCTTCTTAAAGAGCAGATGCAAAAGTTTGCAAGGTATGGGGTGACAAAAGATGAGTTAAAGGCGGCCAAAGATTATCTTTTGGCCTCGTACAATTTGCGTTTTAAATCGACTTTAGCACTATCGGGGATGCTAAATGAGATGCAAAAGTTAAAATTAGGGCTGGATTTTTTGCAAAAAAGAAACGATTATATAAAAAATGTTACTTTAAGTGAGGTAAACAAAGCGGCGGCAAAATATTTTGCGGTTGAGCCCAAAGAAGTGAGAATTGGTTTAATAGAATAAATTTAGGAGAAACTTAAAAATGTTCGGACTTGGTGATAACAAACCCAAAGCATGGAAAAAACTTGAAGCAGAATATAAGCGCTTTAAAAATGTACAAATGCGTGATTTGTTCAAAAATGATGAAAAAAGAGCTCAAAAATATACCTTAAAGCTCAAAGATATGTTTTTGGATTATTCTAAAAACCGCTTTGATGAAAAAGTTTTGGAAAATTTAATTGCTCTTGCCAAAGAATGTAAATTGGAAGAAAAAATTAAGGATATGTTTGACGGGGTGAAAATCAACAACACCGAAAACAGGTCTGTGTTGCATATAGCCCTTCGTAATCGTTCAAAAAGACCGATTTTCAGTGATGAAAAAAATGTTATGCCACAGATTAAAGAGGTGTTAAAAAAAGTTAAAAGCTTTTCCGATGCAGTTCGTTTTGGTGATTTTGTAGGTTATACCGGAAAAAAACTCACCAACATCGTTAACATCGGTATCGGCGGGTCTGATTTGGGGCCGGTAATGGTTTGTGAGGCTTTGCGCAAATATTGGGCAAAAGATATCAATTGTTATTTTATCTCCAACATTGACGGTACGGCTTGTGCCGAAGTGTTAAACAAAGTTGACCCTGAAACCACACTCTTTATTGTGGCCTCCAAAACTTTTACCACCATAGAAACTCTTACCAATGCCAAAACTTGCCGTAAATGGCTGGTAAATGCGCTTGGTGAACATGCGGTTGATAAGCACTTTGTGGCTCTTTCTACCAACAAAGCCGAGGTTGAAAAGTTTGGTATAAATCCGGATAATATGTTTGAATTTTGGAGTTTTGTCGGCGGACGCTATTCTTTATGGTCAGCCATCGGGCTTATAATTTCAATTGCGGTAGGATATGAAAATTTTGAAAAACTCTTGGAAGGTGCTTATGCAATGGACGAGCACTTCCGCACGGCTGAGTTTGATAAAAATATGCCTGTGATTATGGCGCTTTTAGGCATTTGGTATAATAACTTTTTTGATGTTCACCGCTATGCCGTAATTGCTTATGACCAATATTTGCAATATTTACCGGCATATTTGCAACAACTTGATATGGAAAGTAACGGAAAATCGGTTGATAAGAACAATGAATATGTAAAATATGCAACAGGGCCGGTGTTGTTTGGCGGAGCCGGTACAAATGTTCAACATTCGTTTTTCCAACTTTTGCATCAGGGTACAGAAATGGTGCCGACAGATTTTATTATACCGGCAATTTCTCACAATGAGCTTGGTAACCATCATCAAATTTTGATGTCAAATGTTTTGGCTCAAGGTGAAGCCTTAATGTGGGGTAAAACCGAAAAAGAAGCTGCCGAAGAACTGAAAAAAGCCGGTAAAACAACTGCTGAAATTGAGGCTTTGAAAAAATATAAAAGCTTTAGCGGAAACCGTCCGTCAAATACAATTTTGTTCAAAAAAATTGACCCGTTTTCTTTGGGTATGCTCATTGCATTGTATGAACACAAAGTGTTTGTACAGGGAGTTATCTGGAATATAAATTCGTTTGACCAGATGGGGGTTGAATTAGGTAAACAAATGGCTTTGAACATTTTGCCCGAATTGGAGGGAAATGCTTTTGGTGTTGAGCATGACAGTTCAACTTTGTCGCTGATTAAACAAATTAAAAAATTCAGAAAGTAACAATATGACTATCCGTTTACTGCCAGATAACCTCATAAACCAAATTGCCGCCGGTGAAGTGATAGAGCGGCCGGCTTCGGTTGTTAAAGAGTTGGTTGAAAATTCTATTGATGCCGGCGCATCAAGAATTGAGGTTACTTTGGCAGGAGGCGGAAAAAACCTGATTGTTGTTGCAGATGACGGCAAAGGTATGTCATCTGATGAACTAAAAGTTGCCGTAAAAAGACACGCAACCTCAAAGCTCGAAGATGATGATTTGTTTAATATCAAACATTTAGGCTTTAGAGGTGAAGCTTTACCTTCAATTGGTGCAGTTGCCAGAATGAGCATTATCAGTCGTCAAAAAGGTGTAAGTGATGCATACAAAATTGAGGTGAACGGCGGGCAGGAAACCGAGGTTATGCCGGCGGCCTTAAACCAAGGCACCCGAATTGAAATCAGAGATTTATTTTATACAACACCGGCAAGGTTAAAGTTTTTGAAAACCGATTCTGCCGAAACGGCTCAGTGTGTTGACATTGTAAACAGAATTGCGATGGCAAATCCGCACATATCGTTTTATTTGTATGCCGAAGATAAGAAAAAAATTGCTCTGGAAGCCGTTGATGATAAGTTAGACATTGCCCGTTTGAGACGATTGTCTCAGGTTATGGGCAAAGATTTTGAGGAAAATTCGCTGCTTATAAGCTCAACCAGAGAAAATGTCAGCATTAGCGGATATGTTAGTTTGCCTACATTTAACAAGGCCAATTCGTTGTCGCAATATTTGTTTGTAAACTCAAGACCGGTAAGAGACAAACTTTTGCTTGGTGCCATAAAGGGAGCATATCAAGATGTTTTGGCCTCAAACAGATATCCTTTGTGTGCACTGTTTATTGATGTTGACCCGTTTTATGTTGATGTCAATGTACATCCGGCAAAGGCCGAAGTTCGGTTTTTTGACAGTGCGCAAATCAGGGGGTTATTAGTCGGCTCAATCAGGCAAGCGCTGTCTGTCGGTGATATGAAAGTTGCAACCAATGTGGATTTGGCCTCATTTATAAAAGACGATATCGGGCAAGATGCTAAAGAAAAATTGTCGGTTTTGGAATCTCCGATAAGAGTTATGCAAACTCCGAAACCAAGTTTTTCTTATTCATCAAACGCAAGAAGAACTTATCAGACCGACATTCCGGATTTTGATAAGATGTTTTCGGTTAAGACCGATTTTCCCAAACAAAAAACAGATGTTGAAACCTATCCCGAGACGGTTGGGGCCTTGGGTATGGCAAAAGCGCAGTTTCATAACACATACATTATATCGCAAAATGAGGATAGCATAGTTATTGTTGACCAACATGCCGCTCATGAGCGGATTGTGATGGAAAAGCTTAAAACATCGCTTTTGGCTGAAAATAAGGTGGCAACGCAAATGCTCCTGATTCCGGAAGTGATAGAACTTTCGGCGCTTGAAAGAGAGCATATATTAAATGAAAAAGAAAATTTGCGTAAACTCGGTTTGGTAGTAGATGAGTTTGGTTTAACCGAACTGATTGTCAGGGAAATTCCGGCGCTGATTTCGGGAGCTGATGTTAAAAAGCTTATAACCGATTTGGCACAAGAGGTTGCCGAGTGGGGAGGGCAGTTCAGCTTAACCGATAAGTTGCACCATATATGCGCAACAATTGCTTGTCATGGCTCGGTAAGAGCGGGAAGAAACCTTAATTTTGATGAAATGAACCGACTTTTAAGGGATATGGAAAAAACCGAACATTCCGGACAATGTAACCACGGTCGTCCGACCTATGTCGAACTGAAAATTTCAGATATTGAAAAACTTTTTGAAAGAAGATAAAAAAACCGCCTCTTATTTGCTGATAAGAGGCGGATTTTAATGTAAAAAAATACTTATTTTGCTTAGAATGTGAACAGAATATAGTATATGGAGTTAGTGTGATGAGAAAAATTTGCGAGCTTGGGCGGTCAATGGTGGAGATGCTTGGGTGTTCTTGCCATAATCGGAGTTTTATCGGTTGGCGGAATTGCAGGTTACTCAAAAGCGATGTTCAAAAATAAAATGACCAAACTAACCACAGGTATTTATTATCTGGCAGATAATCTGGATTTGATTTTTTCACACGATGATTATGGTATTAATGATTTGAGCAGTATAATTGTAAAAATGAATATTGTTCCCGACGGATTTACGGTGAAAAATCCAAATTCAAACTCGCCTCAGCTCATTGACCCGTTTGGTCATAATGTATCTTCTAATATAACTTTACCGCATTCACAAAAAACTGTAGTTGCCTTATATATTAATAAAGTTTCATATGATGTATGTGTAAATTTTTTATCTCAAAGCACCTGGGAAAATCGAGATTTAGTGTTTTTGGGAGTAAACCATACCAGTGTATCTCCTGAAAATACGGCTGAATATGCACAAATAGCTATGTTTTATGTTGCAGAAAACATTAATTATATCGGGAATGTGAACAGAGCTGTTGAGCTTTGTACCAATAGCTGTAAATCTAAATCCGGCGAGGAAGGATATTGTTACATATCCTTACAGTATTATATCACAAGACATTGATTTTGTTTAAAATTTATCTGACAACACTTAAACATTCGTTTTTAATATCAGAATTTTTGATAGAATAACAATATGAGCGAGATTGCTGGATTTTTGCTAAGCAATAGTTTTTCATATCATTGTCTTTTATAGAATAACAATATGAAACATTGTCTTTTTCCATAGCCAGACAGTTGTTTTTTAAGTCATTATCACGGATAGAATAGCAATTTGCCATAGCTAAATTCGGAATAAAACCGATTAGTAACATTATTAATAAATATTTCATTTTATTGCCTTTATATTTTTGTTACACAAACTTTATTCTCCATATCCGTAACCTTTTTTGGCACCAAAACTGCGGTTGTTGTCCAAAGCTTTTTCATAGCTTTGGCGGATATATTTTGCATCTTCATATTCTTTTTGCATACCTTCGCTTAAATAAAGCGATACCAAACTGTCATAAATTCTGATTTTTGCTTTAAACTTTTTTGCTCGTCCCCAATCTTTATAATTAACCAAATTTAAGGCTTCTTTACACAACTTTATTTTTTCTTTGTTGTCTGGTGCATTGCGTAGTTCGGTTTGCATAATTTTATCATAACGATCTTGTTTTTCTTCTCTTTCAAAAAGTTTTTCTTCTTGGTCTTTTTCAAATTTTTCCTGTTTGAGAGCAGATTTATATCTCATATAGTCGTATGCATCTTTGTTGCGGGTTTTTTTGATTATGGAATCAAGCAAAGTTAACCTTTCTTCAACCGGCATACTTTTCATAAAATATTCCATGCGTTTGGCCGTAATCTGAAGCGGACTGTGGTCAAAACAACCATCGTTATGTTTTGTTTCTTTTACGATTTGCTTTAAAATCTGGAAGCGATTGTATCTGCCGTTAGGGTTTAACAGCTCATCAATATCATATCGCAAATTGTGTAATTCAATCCTTATTTTAACTTCTTCAAGGTTGTCTTTTTGAAAAAGGGACAATACATTTTTTACATCTTTAGCGGTTTTGTTGAAAAAATCTTCATCACAATCGGAGGAAAACTCTTTTAAATCAGCCTTTAATGTTTCCACAGCCATAATTCTTTGGTGCATATATTTCGGAATTTTGGGCATCACCAAGGCAAGATGTTCTTTTCGGGTCAATTCGTCTTCATCTTTTAGCTTTAAACCTGCCAATTGATATAAATCAGCCAAAGAATTTGACCGACCTAAAGTGTCATATTCATGACTGATGCAATCGGTTACATATTTGTAAAAAAGTTGTCTGTTTGCAGATTTTTTATTTTCAGCCATATTGTTTTATATCCTACAATTTTTTAACCATCTTGGCAAAAGTGATACCTTGTTCTTCAAACAAATTACCTTCTTGCTCGTAGCCCATTTTCTCATAAAAAGCCACCACAGAGAGCATTGCATGCATCACAATTTTGCTAAATCCGGCATCTTTGGCCCGATTTTGGGCATATTCAACCAAAGCACGACCGACACCTTGTCCCTGACATTTTGGAGAAACCGCAACTTGCATAAGTCTTATGTTTTCATCATCTACCGGTGCCAAAATCAAACCGCCGACAAGCTTGTCATCAAGGCTTTCCACGCAACCTACATGTAAATATGCAATTTCTTTGTCTCTAAAAGAATCTAAAAACTTTAAGCCTAAAGGTTCAAGCAAAACTTTGTATCTGAGTTCCACAAGCTCATCGTATCTTGACGAGCCAAAATCAACATCTATCATTTTTTTCATTTTACTTTCCCCATAAAGTTTAATAATGGCTTTATTAAAACATATTTTTGAGTTACTTTCAATAATATATTGCTAAAATAAAAAAAATAATTTATCTATGGCAATATTGAAAAAAGGAATTGATGAAAATGACTGATTTGAAACATATAAGAAATTTTGCCATTATTGCCCATATTGACCACGGAAAATCGACTTTGGCCGACCGTATAATTGAGTTTTGCGGCGGTTTGCAAAAACGGGAAATGACCGAGCAAGTGCTTGATTCTATGGATATTGAAAAAGAACGAGGCATTACCATTAAGGCTCAAACCGTACGATTGGACTATAAGGCAAAAGACGGTCAAACTTATCAACTTAATTTGATTGATACCCCCGGACATGTGGACTTTTCTTATGAGGTTTCTCGTTCGCTTGCCTCTTGTGAAGGTTCAATATTGGTGGTCGATTCTACTCAGGGTGTTGAAGCTCAAACTTTGGCAAATGTATATTTGGCCATTGAAAACAATCATGAAATTGTGCCCGTATTAAATAAGATTGATTTACCCTCATCGGAGCCCGAGCGCATTAAACAACAAATTGAAGATGTTATCGGCATTGATGCAAGTGATGCTGTTGAAACATCGGGCAAAACCGGTCTTGGTGTTGAAGATTTGTTGGAAGCGGTTGTCAATAAACTTCCCTGTCCCAAAGGTGATGAAAACGCACCGCTCAAAGCACTCCTTATTGACAGTTGGTACGATTCGTATTTAGGGGTGATTATTTTAGTTCGTGTACATGACGGTGTGCTGAAAAAGAAAACAGCCATAAGAATGATGTCAAACAATGCGGTTTACAGTGTGGACAAAGTTGGTGTTTTTACCCCCAAAATGCAAGATACCGAGGCTCTATACCCCGGTGAAGTGGGTTTTATTACCGCAAGTATAAAAAGCGTAAGCGATTGTAACATCGGCGATACCATAACCGATAATAAATTGCCTTGTTTGGAGCCTTTATCAGGTTTTAAACCCTCAATTCCGGTGGTGTTTTGTTCCATTTTTCCGACCGATTCAAGCCAATATGAAGCTTTAAAAGATGCTCTGGCAAAACTAAAATTAAATGATGCGAGCATAAATTATCAAAATGAAAATTCGGCGGCTTTGGGCTTGGGTTTCAGATGCGGATTTTTAGGTCTTTTGCATATGGAAATTATCCAAGAACGCATTGGCCGAGAGTTTGACTTGGATATTATCACAACGGCACCATCGGTTGCTTATAAAATTCATTTAACCAACGGTGAAGAATTGATGCTTCATAACCCTGCGGATATGCCCGATTTAAGTACGGTAAATTATATTGAAGAACCAATGGTAAAAGCCACAATTTTAGTTCCCGATAACTATTTGGGGGCGGTCTTAAAGCTTTGTACCGAAAGAAGGGGCGAACAAGTTGAACTGACCTATGTCGGCTCAAGAGCAATGGTAATTTATAACATACCGCTAAATGAAATTGTGTTTGATTTTTATGACAGGTTAAAATCTATCACCAGCGGTTATGCAAGTTTTGACTATGAACTCACCGGATATCAAGAGTCCGATTTGGTTAAAGTGCAAATTTTAATCAATGAAGAATCGGTTGATGCTTTGGCCTTTTTATGCCATCGTTCGCAAGCAGAAGCAAGAGGAAGACAAATTTGTGAGCGCTTAAAAGATTTAATTCCCAGACATTTGTTCAAGATTCCGATTCAAGCTGCCATAGGCGGCAGAGTTGTGGCTCGTGAAACAATATCCGCAATGCGTAAAGATGTAACGGCAAAATGTTACGGCGGTGATATAACCAGAAAACGCAAACTTTTGGATAAACAGAAAAAAGGTAAACAAAGAATGCGTCAGTTCGGAAAGGTAGAAGTGCCTCAATCGGCATTTATTGAAGCCTTGCGCATCGGTGATGATTAAAAGATATAAATACCCGCTTAATGCGGGTTTTTATATGGTGCTCCAAAGTTGACGAATTGTTAGAAGCAATAATAGAGAATGCTTACGACATCAATAATGGTTATGATGAAGTATATGGTGATAAAAATTAAAAGATTCATTTATTTTTAAATAGACTATATTATACTGCTATCAAAGATAAAAGGACATAAAAAAATGGATGAAATTACAGATTTATTATCACAGAAAAGATTAGATAAGTATAAAAATATTGTAAAAGAAGATGCTTTTATATGCCACCTATACAATTCAGAATTAGCAGAATCATTCTACCAATCTTTATGCTATTTCGAAATTATTTTAAGAAATAAAATTGATTTGGTATTCTCTAAATATTTAGGGGAAAATTGGATATTTGATACTCAATATCATATAGGAAAGAATTTAAATCACTATAATGATGCATTAAAAAGAATTGAAAGAGAAAAAGGAGTTGAATGCCTTAAAAATAGAGATTGTTTAATTTCTGAATTAACATTTGGATATTGGTCATACTTATTTTCATCTGATTATAAAGATGTTTTATGGAATAAATATCCCTCAATGATAAAAGAAATATTTAATAATCCTAAATACACATTTAATCTATCCAAAGCATATTATCAAATTAATAAAGTTAGATTGTATAGAAATAAAGTATTTCACTATGGTTCATTACTTATTTTTTCAGAAGAAATGCCAAAACCAGAGCAAATGCACAATATGATTTATAGCATGTGTAGAAGTTTAAATGCAAATAAATTGCTTAAATATATAAAGCAAATAGATACTTTTGATGAAAAATATAAAAAAGGAAAGAAATTAGGTATAATTTAAAAACAAGAAAGAAGGCATCACCTATAATCAGACTATTGTCCTGCATAAAAATGCTTAATATAGGATATATCCTTCCCTTCTGTATCTAGAAATAACATTTAAAATTATAAATGTCAATGTATTTTAATGTATTATAAGTTATTATAAAAAAAACTCCCTAATGGGAGTTTTTAATTGGTGCTCCGGAAAGGACTTGAACCTTCACGAGAAATTTCTCACAAGTACCTGAAACTTGCGCGTCTACCAATTCCGCCACCGGAGCATTGAGACATTATCTTCAATATGTATTTTTTATCTGATGTCAACTAATATTTTAAAAAACATAAAAGCCGTATGCTTTTTTACATACAGCCTTTGTTGATTTACATAGGGGAGTTTATGGCTTTTAATCGGCAACGCAATCGTTTCCTTTCCATTTCCAAGCCGAAACAATGCCGTTTTTGATTATAAACGAGGTTTTGCAATAGGTCTCAACCATATTGTCGGTGAGCTCTGCATACGGGGTGAAGTTATATTCGTTCATTAAGGGGGCATATATTGTGTCATCGGGCTCAAATTCTTCATTGTAAAGATAATATTCGGAAGGAAAATAAAACTCGTTGATTTTGGTATAAGCAAAAATTTTGGTGTTTTCGTTGACATATTTAACCGCACTCGGATTTCCCCAGAACATTACCAAAGATTGCTCCGATTTTCCAATCCAAGAGTTTAATTTTTGGTCATATTTTTGTGATGTGGCACAAGCTAAAACCAATAAGGTCACAATGGCTAAAAAAGCAATGTTTCTTATCATATTTTTCTCCTTTGGCATTTAAGATAGCAACAAAAATATAAGTTTCAATTTAGCAGATGGTATATGTAATTTTGATGTATCGTATGCACTAAACAGGTATGCAATATTTTATAAAAAAAGTTGTTTTTTTTGCTGGATAAATAAAATAATTTGTGCTATATTACGCCCGAATCAAAAAGGAGATGAAATCCAGCTTTGTAAAAAGCAAAAATTTGCTGTCTCTAAAACTTTGTTTTAACTGTAAAAAAGGATGTGTTATAATGGATAACCAGATTAAAGCCTGGGAAGGCTTCAAAACCAATAAATGGCAAAACGAAATTAATGTTCGTGATTTTATTACATTAAACTACACACCGTATGAAAGTGATGATTCGTTCTTGGCTCCGGCAACAGAGCGCACAAAAAATATGTGGGCAAAAGTTGCTGATTTGATGAAGCAAGAGCGCGCTAACAACGGTTTGTTGGATGCTGATACATCTGTTGTATCTTCCATCACATCACATGGTGCGGGTTATATCGATCAGGAAAATGAAATTATTGTCGGTTTACAAACAGACAAACCCTTAAAGCGTGCGTTGATGCCTTATGGCGGATATCGTATGGTTGAAGGTTCTTGCCAAGCATACAATTTGGCATTAGACCCGAAATTGACCGAAATTTTCACCACATATCGCAAAACTCACAACGACGGTGTGTTTGATGCTTATACACCTGATATCAGAGCTTGTCGTAAAAGCGGTATTGTAACAGGACTTCCTGATGCTTACGGTCGTGGTCGTATCATTGGTGACTATCGTCGTATTGCTTTGTATGGTATCGACAATTTGATTGAAGATAAAAACAATCAGAAAAATATGTCAAATCTTGCCAGCATGACCGAAACGGTTATTCGTGAACGCGAAGAATTGGCTGAGCAAATTAAAGCTTTGCAAGATATGAAAACAATGGCTGCAAGCTATGGTTTAGACATTTCAAGACCTGCCGAAAATGCAAAAGAAGCTATCCAATGGACATATTTAGGTTATTTGGCAGCCATTAAAGACCAAAACGGTGCTGCTATGTCTATCGGTCGTATTTCCACATTCTTGGATATTTACATTGAACGCGACCTGAAAAAAGGACTTATCACCGAAGCTCAAGCTCAAGAAATGATGGATGATTTGGTTATCAAACTTCGTATGGTTCGTTTCTTAAGAACTCCCGAATATAACGAATTGTTCTCGGGCGATCCTGTATGGGTAACCGAATCTATCGGCGGTATGGGTATTGACGGCAGAACATTGGTTACCAAAAACTCATTTAGAATTTTGCACACCTTGTACAACTTAGGTCCTGCTCCGGAACCGAACTTAACTGTTTTATGGTCTAACCATTTACCGGAAGCTTTCAAAAAATTCTGTGCAAAAGTTTCTATCGACACATCATCAATTCAATATGAAAACGATGATTTGATGCGTGGTTTCTTTGGTGATGATTATGGTATTGCTTGTTGCGTATCTCCGATGCGTATCGGTAAACAAATGCAATTTTTCGGTGCCCGTGCAAACTTGGCTAAAGCTTTGTTGTATGCAATCAACGGCGGTAAAGACGAAAAATCGGGTGTACAAGTTGGTCCTGAATTTGCTCCGATTACCTCAGAATATCTCGAAATTGAAGAATTGGAACGCAAATTTGACAAGATGATGGATTGGCTTGCCGAAACCTATGTAAATGCCTTAAATATCATTCACTATATGCATGATAAATATTCTTACGAAAAATCTATGATGGCATTGCACGACAAAGATGTTGTAAGAACTTTGGGTTGCGGTATTGCCGGATTCTCAATTGTTGTGGATTCTCTTTCTGCGGTTAAGCACGCAAAGGTTAAAATCATTCGTGATGAAAGAGGTTTGGCAACTGATTTTGAAATTGAGGGTGATTATCCGAAATATGGTAACAACGATGAAAGAGTTGACTCAATTGCCAGACGCGTTGTTAAACAATTTATGGATAAAATTCGTCGTTTGCCGATTTACCGTAATGCAATTCCGACACAATCTGTTTTAACCATTACATCAAATGTTGTATATGGTAAGAAAACAGGTTCTACACCTGACGGTCGTAAAGCCGGTGTTCCGTTTGCTCCGGGTGCTAACCCGTTGCATGGTCGTGATACAAACGGTGCTGTTGCATCTTTATGCTCAGTTGCAAAATTGCCGTTCCAACACGCACAAGACGGAATTTCTAACACATTTACCATTATCCCGAATTCTTTGGGTAAAACTCGTGACATTCAAGTTGACAACTTGGTAAGCTTGTTAGACGGCTACTGCGGAAACGATGGTCAACACATCAATGTAAATGTATTAAATCGTGAAACATTGTTAGATGCTATGGACCATCCGGAAGAATATCCGCAGTTGACAATTCGTGTATCCGGATATGCCGTAAACTTCATTAAATTAACTCGTGAACAACAAATGGATGTAATTTCCAGAACATTCCACGAAAAAATTTAATTAAGCTAAACTGATATGGGCGATTCTGATATTATATCAGAGTCGCCTTTTTGTTGAAAAGCAGGAGATATTTATGACAGATTTAAAAGACATTTTTTTAAGAGTTCACTCGTATGAAAGCGGCGGAACGGTTGACGGACCGGGCATAAGGTTTGTGGTGTTTTTACAAGGATGCCCTTTAAGATGTCAATATTGTCATAATCCTGATACATGGAATTTGCGTGGCGGAAAACTGATATCGGCTCAAGATGTGGTTGATGAGGTCTTAAAATATGAAAACTTTATGACTTTTTCGCATGGAGGAGTGACATTTTCAGGTGGTGAGCCATTGGTGCAAAAACAAAATCTGGTGCCGGTTTTTGCCGAACTTAAAAAACACAACATTCACATTGCTTTGGATACGGCAGGGACAACAAATATTGATGAAACAACCTTAAATCTGTTGGATAAAACCGATTTGGTAATGCTTGATGTAAAACACATATTAAGTGCCGAACATAAGGTGTTAACCGGTATGGGAAATGAAAAAACTTATGCGTTTTTGGAAGTGTTGAAACAAAAAAACATTCGTACATGGATACGATGGGTAATTGTGCCAAACTTTAATGACAGCATAGAATATGCAACCAAATTTGCCGAACTGGTAAAACAATATCCTAATGTTGAGTTAGCTGAACTTTTGCCTTACCATCAACATGGTGTTTATAAATGGAAAGAATTAGGGCTTGATTATCCCTTAAAAGATACTCCGGAACCGGAAAAAGAAACCGTAAAAGCATTGGCAAAGGTTTTGGAAGATTTTGGTGTAAAAACCTTATATGCAAAATAAATTATAAAAACAGCCCAAAAGTAATTTTGGGCTGTTTTTATATGATTAGTAGGTTTTAGTAATGGTAAAGTGCCCCTCATATGCACCGGCTTTAACACTTGCAGGGATTTCTAGATTACCGAGTATCTCGTCATCCGCTGTATAAACAGATAAAAAAACACCTTCACTACCTCCGGTAGCTGTTAATTCTATGTCATTAGTTAGAAATTCGAAACCGTCTAAGTCACTTATCATCTCACCGGTTTCGGGATCACCATTATAACAACGTCCTCTAGTAAAGCTAGCCGAAAAAACATCACCATTTGGAAAGCCACCATCATGCTGTATAGTTACTGCACTATTATTTTCTTTAACTACAATATTATCGAAACCCACATCAGTACAGGTGATCTTTTTAGCCACTTGAATGTTAGCCTTAGCGGTTACTTCTGCGTAGTCTGTTGTTGCATTTGCAGATGTTGCAGCCATTAAAGCGACTGCGGATAAAAGAAAATATTTTCTCATAATTTTTAATCCTTAAAAATAGTTAAACTTAATTTGAAAAGCTAAAAATCAGCCTTTCACATCACATCATAAACCGTTTTTTTTTTTTGCAAGTAAAAAGAGTCTAAATGTGAATTTAAATCAAAAATGAGGTAAGAAAATAAACCAAACAATGTCATGCCTATTTTTTGCGTTAGCAAAAAATTCAGGGCATCTTCCGATTAGTATTAATTCGAAGATCGCTTGACCTCACATTTTTAATGTGAGGAGCGATGACGGTTTAAAATTATTATTAATTCGAAGACCCCGTGATTTTGCTCGTTATACTCGCAAAAAGGGGTGACTTGTTTTTTTAAAATAAAAAACCGCTCCTTGAAAACAATCAAAGAGCAGAGTAGTTTCTAAAAAATTAATAAGTATAAGTTATGGTAAATGAACCTGTATATTCTCCTGCTTTAACATTGGCAGGAATTGTCAAAGTTCCTAATATATATTGCTCGTAATTGGTATCGAATGCAAAGTTACTGATAGATAGTTTATCGGTACTAGTATTGCTAGTCAATAATACATTTGTCGGCATAGATACCTCAGGTAATGGAATGTCTTCACAGAAAGCAGCTTGAGCATCAGTGAGAGATAAGATATCACCGGTCGTTTGATTTATACCGTTTTCAGTATCATCATTGAATGTAACAGTAGAAATAGCATTATTTTGTTTAACAACAATGGTACCGAAGTTCATAACTGAGCAAGAAAAAGTACCTGCCACTTCAATTGTAGCCTTAGCTGTTACTTCTGCGTAATCGGTAGTTGCGTTTGCGGTGGTTGTGAGCATCAAAGCCACAGCGCTCCAAAGAAAATATTTTCTCATAATTTTAATTCCTTTACAAAAATTAAGTTTAAGTACATTTGAAAGGTGCAAAAATTTGCCTTTCACATCGCATCATAAACCGTTTTTTTTTTTTGCAAGTAAAAAGAGTCGTTTAAAGAATTTAAATCAAAAATGAGGTAAAAAACTCGGCTCTTTTAATCTAACAAAAGCCGAGTGAAATTTTTTTTAAGTTTTATATTACAAATTGTCTTCCATATCTTTTGTGGAAATCGGCATATAAGCACCTACACCGCCGAAATATTTTTTGAAAAACCCGATATTATGACCTTGTGTCGGGGTTTGTTGTTCGCTTATTTCGATTTGTTTGCCGTCATCTTTGTTATAAGTGGAAATTTTTGCAACCTTGCCCTGATTGTCAAAGTTAATGTTTAACACATTGCGTTCAAGTTCCTCGGGTTTGAAAAAGGCAACTTTTTTTAATGTTGAAGACATATAAATCCAGTTGTTATCATCAAAACACGATATTGCCGATGGTGAGCCAAGTATATCAGCCACTTCCTGACGAGTTTGCCCGATATTGATTTGTGCGATTTTATCAGGTGAAGGCATATTGCCGTTATGTACCAAAAATGTATTTTTAGAACAAGATATGCTAAAAAATGTAATCAGTCCCAACAAAAACAAATTGCGTATTGACATATAAGCTCCTTACAATTAAATTGACTTGGTATCAGTTTATAACATAAGGAATTTAAGAATGCAAAAAGATTTTTCGTATCCTTTGAATATTGATGAATTAAATCAGCAAGAGCAACACCATAAAATTAAGGCCGATGCCGATGAACTTAAAATCTTAAAAGACATTTTGCAAGTGGAAGATGTAAAAAAATTTGAAGCGGATATTTTCTTAAAGTTAAACATTAAACTTCATAAACTTGATTTGTGGGGACAGGTTAAGGCAATTGTTGAATTAAAAAGTGTGGTATCATTAGAAAATTTTGATAAAACATATGATGTTGATTTTAGCTATTGCTACGATACAAAGGCAACATATAAGGATATTAAAGAGTTAGAGCCTTCCATTTATGATGATGTGCCCGATGTGATAGAAAACGGACAAATAGATTTAGCTAATATTGCAATTGAGCAATTGGCACTTCAACTTGATGATTATCCGAGAAAAGATGGCGAAAAATTTGAGTTTGTAAGTCAGTTTGATGAGGAAACCACCAAACAGACCAATCCGTTTTTGGTTTTGGAAAAATTAAAAAAATAAACAGGGCACAAAAAGTGCTTGCAAAATAAAAAAAAATTTTATAAAAGCTTGAGTAACATTTTAGGCGAATTTTTACTTGCATTTAAATTAAAAGTGAAGTATGTATGAGCCTTGAATAATTTGTTGTAATAATAAACTTTTAGTAAAAGAGAAGAAAAATGGCTACACCAAAGAAGAAAACATCAAAATCTCGTCGTGATATGCGTCGTTCTCACGATGCGTTAACTCCTAACGCATATCAAGAATGCCCCAATTGCGGTGAATTGAAAAGACCTCATAATGTTTGCACAAAATGCGGTCAGTATGACGGTAAAGAAGTTGTTGCTCAAAAGGCAGACAAATAAGATTTTGAACTAATTAAATATGGAGCAGGTTTTGTCTGATAATAATCTGGTCATATCTGTAGATGCAATGGGGGGAGATAATTCCCCTCGCATTGTAATTGAAGGATTAGCTTTGTCGGCTAAGAAGAATCCTGATATCAGGTTTTTAGTTTTCGGTGACGAAAACAAAATTAAGGAAGAAATGAAAAAGTTTTCGTTTCTTACCAAAGTTTGTACGATATGCAATTGTATAGAGGTTGTACGCAACGAAGATAAGCCTTCACAAGTTATCCGAAACAAAAACACAAGCATGTATCAAGCTATTGATGCGGTTAGGCGAGGTGAGGCTAAGGCCGTTGTTTCTGCCGGTAACACCGGTGCATTAATGGCTATATCCAAGATGCTTTTGAAAACAATTCAAAAGATACATCGTCCGGCAATCGTGAGCATTATGCCCCACAGATACGGTAAATATGTAATGCTTGATTTGGGTGCAAACACCGAGTGTAATGCGGTCAATTTGGCTGAATTTGCCGTTATGGGTAATATCTTGGCCAAAAATGCATTAAACATTGAAAAGCCCAAAGTTGCCCTTTTAAATATCGGTGCCGAAGAAATGAAAGGCAAGGAAGAAATTCGTCATGCCGCACAAATGCTTAAAAATTCTTCAATTAATATGGAGTTTGTCGGTTTTGTTGAACCGCATGAAATTGCTTTTGGTAAGGCTGATGTTATTGTAGCTGACGGGTTTACGGGCAATGTGGCATTAAAGTCAATTGAAGGTACGGCAAAATTGATGCGCAGTATGATAAAAGATGCAATTAAGCATTCTGTTTTATCGTGGTTTGGTTTGCCGTTTATGTTTTTTGCCGTTAAAAAAATCAGTAAGACGATGAATCCTAAGCTTTATAACGGCGCAATGTTTGTCGGACTTAACGGATTGTCGGTTAAAAGTCATGGCGGAGCAGACGGATTCGGTTTTTCGGTTGCTTTAAACAATGCGGCAAATTTGGTCAGACAAGACTTTGTAAACACGATTCGTAACGAACTGGAAAATGTTGATTTAGACGAAGTTTCACAGGATATATTTTATGAAGTGTATTAGAGCCGAAATGGTCGGTTTCGGGCATTATTTGCCCGAGAAGGTTTTAACTAATGATGATTTATCAAAAATGGTTGAAACCAATGACGAGTGGATTAGCACTCGTACCGGCATAAAATTGCGTCATATTTCCGAAGATATGACAACGGCTGAAATGTCTGCAAAAGCTTGTCAAAAAGCCTTAGAATATGCCGGCTTAAAAGCAACTGATATAGATTTGATTGTTGTCGGTACATTAACATCGGATAATACCACTCCTTCATGTGCGGCTAAGGTTAGCAATTTGTTAGGCGCCAGAGTCGGTGTGCCTGCGTTTGATGTTGCTGCTGCTTGTTCCGGATTTGTATATGCTTTGACTGTGGCCGATAATATGATTAAGTTAGGCCAAATTAAAACTGCTTTGGTTGTTGGTGCCGAAAGGTTATCAAAGGTTACCGATTGGACCGACAGAAACACTTGTGTTTTGTTCGGAGACGGTGCAGGTGCAGTAGTTTTGCAAGCTAAAGAAGGCAACTCTACCATAGATGATAGTGGCATTTTAAGTACTCGTTTGTATGCAGATGGTTCGGGTTATGAGCATTTGTACACAACGGGCGGAGTTTCTACAACCGCTAATGCCGGATATATTTTTATGAACGGTAAAGAAGTTTTTAAATCTGCGGTAGGCTGTTTGTCCGAAGCTGCTTTGTCGGTTATGAATGATTTAAATGTCAGTTCGCAAGATATAGATTTTTTGGTGCCGCATCAGGCTAATATTCGTATTATTGAGGGTGTGGGGCATAGATTGGGTTTGCCGGCCGAAAAAGTTATTGTTACCGTAGACCACCACGGAAACACATCGGCGGCATCGATTCCTCTTGCTTTGTCCGAGTCGATTGCATCGGGCAAAATTAAAAAAGGTGATTTGGTGGTGCTAAGTGCAATGGGTGCCGGTTTTACTTGGGGCGCCGTACTGTTAAGAATATAAAAAACTTGTGAAATATTGCTCTTAGTTGCTTGAGAATATTTTTTTGATGTTGTAGGTTTAAGTAAATTACATAATAACTTATAATTTAGGATTGAAAAATGAAAACAATTACACGCGCAGATGTTGCAGAAACAATTTATGAAGAAGTTGGTCTTTCACGCAAAGATTCGGGTGATATTTTGGATATGGTTATAGATGAAATAAAGTCTGAATTGGTTAAGGGAAATGATGTTAAGTTGTCCTCTTTTGGTACGATGGCATTAAGAAAAAAGAATCCTCGTGTCGGTCGTAACCCTAAAACCGGTGTTGAGGCTGAAATTTCTGCCAGAACGGTAATTTCATTTAAGCCTTCTCAAAATATGCGTAAAGCTATTAACTCTTAAAGTAAAAGGATAGTTTATGGTAGTCAACAAGTCGAAATCAGCTTTTAGAACCATTGCTGAGGTTGCAGAGGAGCTTGGTGTGGCTACTCATGTTTTGCGTTTTTGGGAAACAAAATTTGAACAAATCAAACCCATGAAAGCTTCCGGCGGACGCAGGTATTATCGTCCCGATGATGTGGAAATAGTTAGGCTGATTAAGAGCTTTTTGTATGAAAAACGCTATACCATTGAAGGTGTTCAGAAACTTTTTAAGGATAAAGGGATTAAGTCCATATTGGGCGGAGAAATACAAAAAGACTTTTTTGATATTAAGGAAGATAGCGCTGAGCTGCAACAATCGGTTGTAAGCGGGTTGTCTGAAAATCAGAAACAAATTTTGACCATGGCTTATGCTGAATTAAAGCAAATTGAGGAAAAACTCAAAAATTTCAATTAAATGATTTGAACGGATTGAATTGGTTTTATTTCACCCACGCAATATGCGTGGGTGAAATTTTAAATTGTATTATTGTACAACTCCGACTGCTTTAGTGATTTTTTTAATGGAATTAAGTTCAATTTGGCGAACTCTTTCTTTTGAAATGTGATAGGTCTTGCTCAAATCATCAAGTGTGGCCGATTTTTCTGCCAATCGGCGTTTAAACAAAATATCTTTTTCTCGCGGATTTAACACCACCAAAGCTTCATTGAAAAGTTTTCTTCTGTAACGCATGGTTTCGGAATGTGCAAAACATTCCTCCTGATTGGGTTTGTTGTCCGAAATGAAATCCATCCATTCGGAAGTGCCGTCAGATGAAGAGTCTAAAACCGCATTTAATGAGCCGTCGTGAGCTTTAAGTCTGGTGTTCATATCGGTTACTTCTTGTACCGAAACATCTAAACTTTTGGCGATTTTACTCAAAATTTGTTCGGACATATCTCTGTCATCTACCAAATTTAATTTGTTTTTTATTTTTCTTAAATTGAAAAACAATTTTTTTTGAGCAGCAGTTGTACCTAATTTTACCAAAGACCACGAATTTAGAATATATTTTTGTACCGAAGCCTTAATCCACCACAGAGCATATGTGGAAAATCTGAAACCTTTTTCCGGCTCAAATTTTTCAATGGCATATAAAAGCCCTAAGTTTCCCTCCGATATCATCTCGCTTAAAGGAAGTCCGTAGCCTTTGTATTTTGATACAACTTTAACCACTAATCTCAAATGTGATGTGATTAGTTTGTAAGCAATGTTTTTGTCTTTTGTTTTTTGATAGTCCACAGCCAGATTATATTCTTCATCAGGCTCCAAAATCGGATATTTGCGAATGTCTTGCAAATATTTTGAAAGATTATTCTCTGGCGAAAAGTCAAGTCCGGTAAGCTTAGGCGTATTGTCCATAGTCTATCTCCTTTTACATTGACCTAGGCAATAATAAGAAAAAGATGATAAACATCAATATAACAATAAGTTTTAATTTTTGGTTTATACAACTATAAGTTGTTAAGATTATCTAACAGATTTTGAAAATCATCAGGGAAAACGGACGAAAAAGACATTTGTTTACCGCTAACGGGATGAACAAAGCCAAGAGTGGCGGCATGAAGTGCATGGCGAGGAAAAGTGTTGATGAGATTTTTTACCGATTCGGGAATTTTTAAGGCTGATTTGTGGTTTTTCTCATAAACTTTATCACCAATGAGAGCACAACCTTTTGAGGACAAATGTACCCTGATTTGATGAGTGCGACCGGTTTCTAAATTGCATTGAACAAGTGAGGCAAATGTAGAGTATGTTTTAACGGTTTTATAATGCGTAACTGCGTGTTTCCCGCCCGATTGAACTAAAGCCATTTTTTTGCGGTCAAAATTTGAACGAGCAATGTTACCTGTAATAGTTCCGCTGAGCGGATTTAGAATTGAATAGGTGAGGGCAAAATATGTTCTTTCGATACTATGATTAAAAAATTGTTCGGATAACCCCTGATGCGCAATATCATTTTTTGCTACTACCAGCAAACCGCTTGTTTCCTTGTCAATGCGATGTACAATCCCCGGTCTTTTAACTCCGCCGATACCGGATAGATTGTCTTTGCAATGATATAAAAGGGCGTTAACCAAAGTGCCGTCATAAGCACCGGCGGCAGGGTGAACGGTCATTCCCGAAGGTTTATTAACAACAACTATGTCATTGTCTTCATACACAACATCAAGCGGTATATTTTGCGGTTTAGGCTCGGCTTCGACCAAAGGTGGAATTTCAAGTAAAAAAGAATCGCCGATTTTTACTTTGTATGCACAATCGATAATTTCGTTTTCTTCTAATGTAACACAACCTGTTTTAATCAGGCGCTGAATTTGATTTCGAGAAAGCTTACATTCGGGCAAAATTGATAAAAACTTATCAAGCCGTAAATTTTTATACTCTGCTTGTACCGGATTTGTAAAAAAAATGTTGCTTTCTTGGTCAATCATGTCGTAAAATTAAGTATATTTTAGATATTTTAAGATATCAATAAAACAAAAGCTTAAAAAAAGCAAGGGAAGATTTGATGGATAAACTCAAAATTATCAAAACAGCGGTTTTTGTTCTGACTTTTTGTATGTTCTTTATACTATGTTTGTTGGTAGGTAAAGCTTTTGAAAAAAAAGGTGCTAAGCCCTTTGAAATAGGACTGCCCAATGTTGCGGGAAAAAAATTTGACGATGTAAAATTAATGGGCGATTATGTCTTTTTACAGTTGTCAAATCAGGTACATGTTGTTGATGTAAAAAACGGCACTTATAAAGGTGTGATTTTTGTTACGGAGGATAAATAATTATGGCGAAAAAAAGAAAAGAAATGATTGATATTGATGAGGCATTGATAAACAATTTGGATATTTCAAATCAAAAACTTGAAGAAAATGACACTCAAGAAGATGAGTTTGAAAAGCTGTTAAACAGTTTTTTGAGCACGGAAGACGATTCGGTGCCTGATGTGCCGGTGCAAGAAAATGCAGTTGATGATGAAGTTCCGGAGCCGAATTTACACAACAATATCAGAGCCGAAATATCTGAGCTCAGTTTAGGCTCTGATGAACTTGAATTGGCGCAAGCATATGCCAATTTTACCGATGCAATATCCGCCATTGCTATAATGCATGAAGTTGTAGTGCCGGAGTTTTATTTTAAGCCCGAAATGATGGTACCTAATTATAAGCCGAGTGTCGGTAAAAAAATTGTAAGTGATGCGTCAATGTGTTGGGATGTGATGTTGCAAGCATTTCCCGAAAGGCTGGCAAATTTAAATCCGATGTCAAGTGATGAAGAATTCTTAAATTTTGCTGAAGGACTATCGGACCAAAATTTACAGCTTGCCATAATTTCATATGTTGAAATTTTAATTGATATTGAAAATTGCGAAATATCTTATGAAGAAAAGCGCTTAAAAGCACAAAGAAAACGCATTGAACGAGAGTTGTATGAAGAATATCAGCGCCGTCGTGAACGCAAATTAAAATTTGCTCAAGAAATTAAAAAAAGAAATTTTCCGGTTGATGCTGAAAGATTGATAAATAATTATTTTAAGACTTCGGCAAAAGATGAAAAGGGTGCGTATGAGGCCTTAATTAAAAATCCGGCCGTATATGCTCCGATTGAAATTAATAAAATCAAACCTCGGTTTTTCGGATTATTGAAAGTTACCCCTAAAGACGGTATCCGAGAAAATCATAGGTTGGGTGAATTTTTGAAACACTTGAAAGTTTAGCAAAATTGTAACAAAACAGTGTGGACAAAACGACTATTTTGTGGTACAATACGAGAAAATTTGAACAGATGGAGTGAAAAATGGCAGAAAACACAGATGTAAAACAACAGGCAGATAAATTGTTTGAGCTTATGTCGATAAAAGATATGAGTAATGAAGATAAGGCAAATGCCGCTGCTATTATAAATGAAAATCCTCAGATTCTTATAAGTTCTGAGTTTATGGAAAAAATTGCTCCGCAAAATATGAATAGGTGTCCGAAAGATGGTTATGTCGGTTTTGTTGCTGATGCATCAAAAAGGCAAGAAATGACGGTTTCTGTTTTGGATAATCTTAAAACCATGGGTTCGGAAAGTTTGATTATGAATTATAAAAACGGCAAAACTCCGATTCAATATATGCTAGATGAAGGGCGTCTTCCAAATGGCGAAACTTTTGGTACACAAACAGTCAAAAATATTACATTTTTAAGAGCGTTACAAAATGATGATGAGTATCCGGATAAGAGCGGAATGAAAGAATTACACGATAAAAGCGGAGCTCTTTTAGATGATATTTTTGCTAAAGACGGATATGGAGCTAATCCGAACAGAAGAAATGCGCGAGGTCAGAAAGCCGGTGATATCATAGAAAGGCATCTTGCTGCGCAGTCGAAAATGAAAAAAATGTCGGTTGCAAATGTGAAAAAGCAAGCCAGTCAGTTAACAGTTGATCAATTACGAGATGGGGCATATAAAGGAACATTGTCGGTTGAACAGAATGAACAACTTAAAAACCTTGATAAAAAAGAAGCAGATGTTACCGAACGCGCAGGCGATGTTCAAGTAAAAGACACTGAACGCGATAAAGAAAAATTTTCCAAAGGTGATGTTGTTGAATATATGTATACCGAGTGGTTTTTAGGTTTGCTTACATATGGTTTCGATAAAGTGGAAGACCTTACTTTGGGTATTATTGATAATGCTGCCGGTATCTTTACGGAAACCTGCAAAAGAAGGGCAGAATTAAACGATAAAATAAAAGATGAAAAATTAAAAGATGCACATAAAAAAGTCGGAAATTTTGCCGGCATCTATGAAGCTGTGCTAAACGGAAGAAAAGATGCATATAACAAAAGCGGAGCAGAATATGAAGATGTTTTTGCTGATTTAAGTGCTTATGTATCAAATCCGGATACGCATAAGTTAAAGCATAATTATAATCCTGAGTTTTTGGATAAGCTCAAAAATGATGAGACGGCCAACGATTTTATTAAAGAGACACAAAAAAAGGTAACCGCCAATATTGCTTTGATGCAATCGGTGGATAAATTGGCGTTAAGTTTATCTCAAATCGAGATGACATATGAATTTATGAATGATGATAAAGTATGGAAGAAAGAAAAAGAAATTAATTCTGTAAAAGATGTATTTAAAGATAGAGAGCCAAAAACCAATGATGAATTAAAGCAAGATTTAGAAGATAGAGCGCTTAAAAGACAGCAAGCCATCTTAAAATCTGTTGCCATCATTGAAGAAGATACACGCTTACTTGCTGAAATTGCTTATCAAGATATGCAAAGTCCGAGTGTTTCAAAAGAGCAGTTTGTTCAGCAGTTGATGAATCAGGAAGTGAATGCGTATTTGCAAGGGCTTGGTAAATCGGTTGAAAAATTGGCAAATAAACAAAAAACAGATATTGATAATGATCGCTTTGCTAAAAGAGGTAAAGGAGAACCGGATTTATCTATCATTATAGGGGTTAAAGCTTTAGATGAAAGCATTGGTAATATGGTAAATAAAGGCAATATGTATCGTAAAAAAGTATTTGCCGATGAAAAATCTCAAGAAGCCATTGAAACAAAATGCGGGTTGTTTGATGAAGCAACAAAACAAAATCAGCCTAGTGTTTATCAAAGATGTCAAGAGTATTGTCAATCGTGGATTGATGTTGTTGGTGCCAGAAGGCAACAAAACAATGAACGGACACAAATGTTAGCAGAATATAAAAGGCGTTTTGCTATGCGTGACGGAACAAAGACCGTTGATGACAGAATAGCCGGTTATAAAAAAGATAATTCGAGGGGATAATATGTTTAAAAAAATCGGTAAAGCTATAAGATTTTTGTTTTTAAGTGCTGTGTGGACGGCAGTTTTGTTTACATTGTCACGATTTTTGATGAAGTTGATTTGGCAGTTTGATATTTTAAGTTTCAAGCAATGGAATGTAATTGCTCAATATTGGAACAACAATGGAGTAATTGCAGGTTTTTCCGATTATATGTTTTTTGTGGCCTTAATATTAATTTTATATGTTTGGTTAAAAGGAATTCGCAAGGTAAACAGTATTAATTATTTTAAGCTGTTGTTAAAACCGATTGAATATTTTTCTAACAGAGATATTCAAAAATATGAAAATATGGATACGCATGTGGTGATAAAAAATATTTCAGTGGGTGAAAAATTAACTATTGAAGATGTGATTAAAGATCGCATAAAAAAAGAAAAAGCGACTGTTGCTAAAGATGCAGAGTCGTTAAGAAAAAATATTTCACAAAAAATTATGCAGAGTAAGGAGTAATAAACACTTGTTATTTGAGCTCAAATGTAATACTATTTGCTAAATTTACAAGGAGAACTGATGAAACCCTTGCTTGTTTTGTTTAGAATAGTTTTTATCGGATGCCTGTGGAGTATAATATTCACTGAGGGCATAAGGGTTATTATGCTCGAAAATTGGCATTTTGATATGTTCTGGCCGTTACATTGGGTTTATGCTTGGAATTTGTGGTTATCGGGCTGGGTGATTGATACACCTAAAGAATGGGCCTTTGTACTGATTATAATTTCTTTTATTCCTTTGTGGTTAACCGGTTGGATAGCTTTGAGTATGGTGGCGTGGGAAAGAATAATTGCAAAAATTGTTATGTTCCCGATAAATCTGTTCAGAGGTAATGGGGTTACGATAAAACCGACAATTAATAAAACACCTGTTGTGGTAAAGAAAAAATCATATAAAGAAATCAGGCCTACGGGACACAGAGTACCGATTAGAGACTATTCGGATACAGCATCATCAAAAGCTCCGGTATCACCTGCCGCAAAACCGATGGCTGCAAGCTATACATCATCAGCGGGTGCTTCTGCCAATATTTACGGTAGTGGCGGTATAAAAGAACGGGCGGCAACGGCAAGAGAAACATTTAGTCATTCGTTGTTTAATTTAGATAGTGAAGAAGATGATTTTGATTTAGATTTTGATTCGTTTGAAAAATCGGACATATTCAAAATTGATGAAAAGAAAGTTAAGAAAAAAGAATCGCAAAAAGAAACAAGACCCGCAAAGAGATTTGATGACGACTTTGATGATGAAGATGAAGATTTTGAATATCAGGCAAAGGCGCGTAATGTTAAAAATTTGCGCAAGAATAAAGAAGACCGCACAGAAAAAAGAGATGATACTTTTGAAGATAAAAGAACTCGCCAAGATAGGGCTGATTATAAATCTCAAAAAGAAAGTCGTCGTAAATCAGATGACGAATATAACAAACCGTCTCGTCAGGAAAAACAACAAAGAGAAATTGCTAATGATAAACAGTCAAGACCAAACAATCCGATTGTTGAGGTTTTAACGCAAAAAGGTTATGATGTACTTTCGGGTATAACTATCAAAAATACCATAATCGATTTTCTGGGTGTTTCTGAAGATAAAATTTGTTTATGCTTAGTAGATAAAGAAACAGGAGATTGGCTTGCTGATGAAGAACGCTTTAATAACGAGGAGCCGTTGTGGTTTTCGGAAAATTCGCATAGGATATCGCCGGTACGAAAAGCCTCGATTGCAAGTGATGCTTTAGCAAGAAAACTTGAAGATGCTGATTTTGACATCAAAGTTGAGCCGTATGTAATTGTTCAGATGGGTAACATTATCAATGCAGAAGATATGTTTGAAACTTGGGAAGATACGGGGGTTGAGGTTACCAGAATTAATCGTGGCAGTCCAAAAGAAATTAAACTGTTTTCTAAAACCATTGAAGAAGCGCAGGCAAAACTTGAACAAGATGATTTGTCAAGGCTTAAAAAATTGCTTAAAAGCAACTGATAATTTTTATAGCGAGGAATTAAAATGGCATTAAGAAATCGGGGAACGGAATGGGAAGAATACGATAACGCAGTTAAGTGGATGGCATTAACAATGTTAATTACATTAGCCATAACTTTGGTTTTAACCGTATTTTCGCTTCCGTTAGCATTTTTAATTGAAAAAGGTATTTCAAAGAACACCATTACAACGGTTAAGGCCTTTTTAAAAGCCGTACAAGAGAGCCCATCATTTTTGTTTAATCAATATTATAATTGGATGCAAAAATTATCGGCGGGAAATGAGTTTTCACTTGGACGGTGGATTCCGATTTTGCCGATTATATCACTTCCGGTGGGCTTAATTACCGGAATGCTCACTTGCCCGTATCATTTTCAATCTAATGTGCATGGCTCGGCACGCATTGCAACTTTGCGTGATATTAACAAGATGGAGCTTTTGGGCTTTGACGGATTCTGCCAAGTGGTAGGAAAATTTAACGGCAGATTGCTTTTGTTAAAAGAAACATTATCTACTTTGTGTTGTGCACCTCCGGGAACAGGTAAAACCGTTGGTGTAGTGATGCCTACAATTTTTCATGCCAAGGGTATGAGTTTGATTATTAATGACCCGAAACCCGAGTTGTGTTATAAAACATCAGGTGCTAGAGCCAAGGTCGGCCCAGTGTTTGTCATTAACTGGGGTGCTGAAGATAGTCCGTCAGAGGGTATATATTATCCGAGTTGGAATCCGCTTGCGCCAAATGCGGTGCCTGAAATGGGCCCTGACAGAGATATGTATGTCGATTCTATTTGTAATATTTTGGTTGAAGATCCTAAAGGTGGTGCAGACCCGCACTGGTCACAAACCGGTCGTGCCGCATTGAACGGTTTTATACACTTTATTGTATCAAAATGCGAAAGAGCTCGAGCTAATGACTATTTTATCGGCCGAATTTATGAAGGCAAACTTGATGAAGAAGATAAAAGAGTTTTGGAAGGTTATTATCAGGATATGCGTGACCCGATGGTACCAAGAGCCATTGCGGATATGAAAAACGGCACTTTAACCATTGATAACTATCTTCCGATTGGTACATGGAATTTGTTGCCTGAAAAATGGATTGGCCGAGAGTCGTGTATTGCCATGATTTTGGAATGGCTTACTGAAGCTCAAATTAAGCAAGCACAAGAAATTAAGCGCAGACTTGCTGAAGGTGACCAAATGGCCTCAATGGCCGATCCTATGCACGATTTGTTGGACGAGGCCGTTGAAGAAGCTCGTAAATACGGCTATTCGCAACGATGCTACACTGAGCTTAGCTCGTTGTCGGCAATGCCTGACAAAGAAAGAGGTTCGGTAATTTCAACCGCATTTGCCGGTATCAATATTTTCAAAAACTCGGCTGTGGTGGCAAGAACAAGTTTTTCTGACTTGCACTTTAAGGATTTGCGAGGTATGAAAGATCCTGTTACCGGTGAGTTTAAGCCTATTTCGGTTTACTTGTCGATTAACCAAACCGATGCCAGAGCTTTGGGTATGATATCAAGCGTGTTTATTGAATTGATGAGTTCATACTTAATTTCAAATCCGCCGAAATTTGTAAATAAGACCGATGGTAAAATGGGACCTTTCCCAAGTTTGTTCGTGCTCGACGAGTTTCCGCAAATGCCAAAACTTAAAGCCGTAATTGACGGACCGGCCGTAGGTCGTGGTCAAAAAGTGTCATATCTGTTAATCGGACAAGACTTAGGACAAATTTCGGGTAAATACGGTAAAGATGACTTGGAAACCGTAATTTCAACCACTGCTTGCAAGATTATCTTGTCACAAAACAACGAAGTTACGGCTCAGCGCTTTTCTAAGATGATTGGAAACCGCACGGTTCAAACCACATCATATTCTAAAAATGAAGGCGGTTTAGGAAAAGCAACCAATCCGTTTGCAAAGAATGTTAACTATCAATTGCAAGGTGTTTCGGTTATTACCACAACTCAACTTTTGAGCTTGCCGATGTTAAAACAAGTTGTGTTGATGCAAAGTTATATTGACAGACCGATTATGGCCGATTCGCCAAGATGGTATCTTGATAGCGGTATGAAAAAGTTAGCAGCCATGAAACCTTGTCCGAATGTGCCTGATTGGATTGTGGCACAAAGAGAAGATATCAACGATGATATGCTCTCAAAGCTCGGTCTCGATTATGACCCCAATGCCGATACCGACACATTTGAAGAAGACACGGAACCGACAGTTGTCAGAGCGTAATCTATGGCAGACATAAGCAAAAAAATACCGGTGATACAAACATTAAGCCAAGCACTGCATTATATTAAGGAAAATATGGCGGTGTTTGGTTGGTTTTCGGTGGTCAATTTTGTATTTTTGTTGGTTTTTTGGCATATAGACGGTGGCCTATCAAACAAAAAAAGTGTATTGTGGTTGTTTTCATACTATTACTATTGGTGCGTTTTTTTCCGTGTTTATTATAACAAAAAACCGTATTTTATAACAACAGATGTCTTTGCCAGCCTGATACCTTCTACCAAGATGTTTTTTTTAGTAGTGGCAATGAGCTTTTTGTTGGCCGTTTTGCCATATTTACCTTTGTTAATGGGCTTTGATGACGAGTATTTGTTATTTTTGGAAAATTATATGTACCAATTGCAACAAGCTCCCGTTAGTGCCTTAAATATGATGGTTTTAACTGCTATATTGATGATGTTTTTGCCGTTTATATTGTGCCGCCCGTTTTTGGGTTTTATTGCTTCGGTACAAGGCCTGAACGGATCAATTAAAAAAGCTTGGAAAAAAAGCGCCGGAAACTATTGGCAGTTTATTGCCGTTATGGTTTTGTTAAATTTGCCGTGCATGGCAGTATATGAGGCTGATAAACATTTAAATTGCAACGGATATTTAAATTTGGTTTTTTATTCGGTGTTCTTTGTGTATTATAATTTGGTTTTTGCCAAGATTTATGATTTTTTTAATAATGAATAACCGAGCATTATTGATTTTTTGAAAAAAAATTTCTATATTTAAATGTAGGATAATAATTTGAGGAGAAAAAAATGGAAACAAAATCTTATGCTTCTGCTGTAGAAAGAGCTACGGTTGATGAAGGTTTGCGTTCGTATATGATAAAAGTTTATAATTATATGACCGGCGGACTTTGCTTAACGGCTTTAACCGTATATTTACTCATTAATACCGGTTTAATCAGGATGTTTTTTAGTGTTAATAACGGTTATGCCACATTGTCGATTTTGGGTTGGGCAATGCTGATTGCACCGCTGATTATGGTGTTTATGTTTAATTCGGCCGTCAGCAACGGCAGTGCAGCTAAAGTTCAAACTATATTCTGGTTGTTTTCGGCCGTAATGGGTGCATCAATATCTCCGATTATGCTTGTATATACCGGAGCCAGCTTGTTTAGAGTGTTTTTAATTACGGCTGCCACATTTGGTGCTATGAGCTTGTACGGATATACCACTAAAAAAGATTTAACTTCTATGGGCTCGTTTATGATTATGGGCTTGTGGGGAGTTATCATTGCCAGCTTGGTAAACTTGTTTATGCAAAGCGAAACAATGTATTGGGTAATTTCTTATGTTGCGGTAGCTATTTTTGTGGGCTTAACAGCTTGGGATACTCAGCGCATTAAATATATGTATGCAAGCCATGACAATGAAGATACAATCACTCGTAAGGCCGTAGCCGGCGCATTGTCCTTGTATATGGATTTCATCAACTTGTTTTTGTATCTGTTAAGAATTATGGGTGATAGAAAATAAAAAAAATTAAAAAGGCTCTTGAAACAAATCAAGAGCCTTAAAATTTGTTAATATGTAATCGTAACAGTAAATGAGCCGGTGTATGTGCCGGAAGGAACATTCTCGCCAATATATAACACTCCACCTATCAGAAAGCCATTACCTGAAGATTCATACAGCAAACTCTTTACATATACAGATGAAGATGAATCCCTATTATCTGATAAATAAAAAGGTTCGTCACTCAAATCAATACCATCAAATAAATCCGTAATCTCATCACTATTCTCGCCAAAAGAGCAATAACCCGTACTTGCTCCGGTAACACTTATTGCATAGTTAACATCAGTAGTGTTGTCTGTATTCACCAAAACTTGTCCCTCGCTACCGGCCGGAAGAAGAATGGTGCCAAAATTTAAGGGTTCACAAGTCATTGATGTTGTTCGTTCAACAGTGGCAGATACAGTCAAAGTTCCTGAAAAAGATTGTGTTGCATTCACATTTGTTGCAGTAAATAATGCAACTATAGTAGTAATAAAATGTTTTCTCATTTTTTATATCCTTAACAAAAATCGTGGCAAAAATTTACCTTTCACATCGCATCATAAATCGTTTTTTTTTTTTGCAAGTAAAAAGAGTCTTAAAAGTGATTTAAATCAAATTTGAGGTATGAAAATTATTAAATCTAATTAAGGGAAGGGAAAAACTTTTCATTAAACTCAAATATTAACTTTTGCCGATGGGAAATTTTAAAAATCGATTTTAAGGCACTTTTTTTGCCCGTAGAGAGAAAAACGGTCTTTTTTTGTGGGTATAAAACTTAAAAAAAAATTTAAATTTTTAATCTGATTTGCTAAATTTACAACAGTTTGAATTAAATAATAAAAGGAAAGTAAAATGGAAGAAAATGAAAACTCCGTTGTTCCGGCTTTGTCTGAAAATATTACACCGACAATGATAACCGAAGAAATGCGTCGCTCATATCTTGATTATGCCATGAGCGTGATTGTTTCTCGTGCATTGCCTGATGTCAGAGACGGTTTGAAGCCTGTTCATCGCCGTATTATTTATGCGATGTATGAAAGCGGATATGATTGTACAAAACCGTATAGAAAATCTGCTCGTATCGTGGGTGAAGTTTTGGGTAAATATCACCCTCATGGTGACAGTTCTGTTTACGAAGCAATGGTCAGAATGGCGCAACCGTTTTCAATGCGTTTACCTCTTGTTGACGGACAAGGTAACTTTGGTTCAATGGACGGAGACGGTGCGGCTGCTATGCGTTATACCGAAGCAAGGCTTGCAAAAGTTGCGCATAAGCTCATTGAAGACATTGAGTATGATACGGTTGACTTTATGCCCAACTATGATGAGAGTGTTCAAGAACCGACAGTTCTTCCGGCTCGTTATCCCAATTTGTTGGTGAACGGTTCAAACGGTATTGCCGTCGGTATGGCAACCAATATGCCTCCGCATAACTTAGGCGAGGTGATTGATGCTTGCTGTGCGTATATTGACAATCCGGAAATTACACCTGAAGATTTGATTAATATTGTTCCGGGGCCTGATTTTCCGACCGGTGGTTTAATTTTGGGTCAGGGTGGTGCAAAATCGGCATATTTAACCGGTAGAGGCTCGGTTATGATGCGTGCAAAATGCACCATTGAAGAATTAAGAAAAGATAAAGAGGCCATCATTGTTCATGAAATTCCGTATCAAGTAAACAAAGCGGCTCTTGTTACTCGAATTGCCGAACTTGTTAAAGAAAAACGAGTTGAAGGAATTTCGGATATCAGAGACGAATCTGACCGTCAGGGTGTTCGAGTTGTAATTGAAATTAAAAAAGACTTTCAAGCTGATGTGGTGTTAAACCAACTTTATAAATATACACCGTTACAAACCAGTTTCGGTATGAATATGCTTGCCATCAATCACGGTCGTCCGATGATGCTCACTTTAAAAGAAATTATAGCTTCTTTTATTGAGTTCAGAGAGGAGACAATTCGCCGCAGAACAATTTATAAACTTAACAAAGCTCGAGACAGAGCGCATGTATTGGTAGGACTTGCTATTGCGGTTGAAAACTTAGACCCCGTAATTGAGCTTATCAGAACAGCGCCAAATCCGGCAGAAGCAAAAGAAGCATTGCTGGCAAAAGCTTGGCCGGCAGGCGATGTCGAAACTTTGGTTAACTTAATTGATGAGCCGGACAGAAAAGTTGAAGGCGGATTTTATCGTTTATCCGAAGAACAGGCAAAAGCAATTTTGGATTTGAAATTGCAGCGCTTGACAGGCCTTGAAAGAGATAAAATTCATGAAGAATTGCGAGTTTTAGGTGAAGATATTAAGGAGTTTTTATCTATTCTGGCAAGTCGTGAAAAACTTTACGGCATTATGAGAGATGAGCTTGTAGCCGTTAAGGACGAATATGCAACACCGAGATTGACCAAAATTGAAGATATTGAATATGATACGGATATCGAATCGTTAATTCAGCGCGAAGAAATGGTTGTAACCGTTACCGAAGCCGGATACATTAAGCGAGTTCCGTTGAATGCATATAAAGCGCAAAAACGAGGAGGCAAAGGAAAATCGGGTATGGCAACCAAAGAGGAAGATTTTGTTACTCGTTTGTTTGTATCTTCAACACATACTCCGGTGCTATTTTTCTCCTCAAAAGGTTTGGTATACAAGATGAAAGTTTACAAACTTCCGCTTGGCTCACCGACCTCAAAAGGAAAACCGTTTATCAATTTGTTGCCGCTTGATGAGGGTGAAAATATTACAACCATTATGAAACTTCCGGAAAATGAGGAAGATTGCAAAAATCTTTCCATTATGTTTGCGACCGCTCAAGGAAATGTTCGTCGTAACTCGTTGATGGACTTTGTCAATGTTCAATCAAACGGTAAAATTGCCATGAAACTTGATGAAGGCGACAAACTGGTTAATGTTATGCTTTGTACTGAAGATAATGATGTTATGTTGGCGGCTAAAAGCGGTAAATGTATCAGATTCCCTGTAACTGATGTTCGTGTGTTTGTCGGTCGTAACTCAACCGGTGTCAGAGGCATTAAACTTGGCGAAAACGATGAAGTTATCTCAATGTCAATGCTAAAACATATTTCAGCAAATGCCGAACAGAGAGATGAATACTTAAAAATTTCATCTGCGATTAAGCGCCTGGAAGCAGAATTGGGTGAGGGGGCTTGTGTAACAGCTGAACAAACCGGATTGTTGTCAATTTTGACAGCCGATGAGTTTGCTAAAATGCAAGAGTTGGAAGAATTTATCTTAACCGTTACCACAACGGGTTACGGTAAGCGCTCGTCTTCATATGAATATCGTGTAACCGGTCGTGGCGGACAAGGCATTGCCAATATGGAAATGTCAGCTCGCAACAAGGAAGTTATAAGCTCGTTCCCGATTGAAAACGACAATCAGATTATGATGGTTACCGATGGCGGTAAACTTATCAGAATGCCGGTTGAGGACATCAGAGTTGCAGGTCGTAAAACGCAAGGTGTAATTTTGTTTAGAACAGCAGAAGATGAAAAGGTTGTTTCTGTTACTTGGCTTGATGCCGATGACGGAGATGATGACGAACTTGAAAATGAAACAGGTTCTGAGGTTTTAGGTGAAAGTGCACCTGATGTTGACGAAAGTGCAAATGACGAAGTACTTGAACCTGAAACGGTTTCCGAATAGGAAATGTTGTTTTCGATATACAAATACCGCCTCCTTTAAGGGAGGCGGTATTGCTTATTGGTGGTGGAATATTGACGAATTACTAACTGAAATAATCTCCTATTATGAGGAATTCCAATACCAATTAAAAGAGTTCATATAATGGATTTTTAGCCATATTTTTATTGAATTTTAAATCAATTACTATAAACTCCATTCAATAGAATAAAGATGTATAGAAACAAAATATTTCATTATGGTTCTTTACTCTGTATAACAGATGATTTGAGTAATCCTGCTAAAATGCATAATACTATTTACAGTATGTTAAAAGATATGAGTGCCAATAAATTACTTAAAGAGATAAAAAAGATAGATACATTCAATGAAAAATATCTAAAAGGAAGAAAACTTGGCATTTTAAAATAAAAAAAGAGGGCGTCAATTACAATCAGATTAGAAAATCCTGCTTTAAAAAGCTTAATGTAATAATGTAGCCTCTCTATCTGCGTTTAGAAATAACATTTAAAATTATAAATGTCAATATGGTATATTGTTTTAAAATAAAAAAAAGAAGGCTTCACCTATAACCAGACAATTGTCCTGCACCAAAATGCTTAATATAGGATATATCCTTCCCTTCTGAAGATTTTCATAACACTAAAATTTATAAAAATCAATATAATTAGTAAATTAGCTGAAAAAATAGTTGATTTTGATGGCAAAGTAGATTATTATCTACCCTATATTAAAAATTATGATGTCGAACAATTAAAAATGTATGTACTATGGAAATAGTTGCTTATTGTTTAGGTGGTGTCACTATAATAGTGGTTATCGCTTTCTGTATTGCTTGGACTTGTATGCAAGAAAAGCAATTTGCTGAGATAAATAAACAAATCGAAGAAATCAAAGAAAAAAGTAAATAACCATTAAAAACCTTGTGTTATGGAAAATTTTTTTCATCAACTTGTAAATAGTGAATTGATACTATTTACGATTGTTCTTTTTTCAGCAATCTACTTTGTGGTTACTTATCGTGGCGCTTGGAAATTGCTAGAAAATAGAAAGGATTTACAGGAGCAAACCCCTAAAGCTGTTGACCTTTTTAAAGATGCATACAGCAAAACTCCAAATGAGGCCGGTTTTCCTGTAATTGGTATTTATGAGAAGCAAAGTGCGTATCTTTATGCTACATCTGAGAAGGTTATTAATGCTTATAAGACCCAACAAAATATAATTCGTTGGATGATGGTGTGGTATTTATGGCCATTTCCTTTTGCTTTCATCGGAACGACTATGACAATGATGAAATACGCAAGTTTCACACATCCATCATTTGTTGCTTGGTGTTTCTTTACAGCCATATGGAGTATATTAGGTTTTGTGTTGATTGCAAAAGTATTAATAGCTTCACGCATCGTTAAATTCGGCAAAAATGTTACCTACTTGAATTATTAAGTGTAACAGTTT
>SUUV01000056.1 GCA_015062345.1 Alphaproteobacteria bacterium
CTCATTTTTGATTTAAATCTACAAACAGACTCTTTTTACTTGCAAAAAAAAAAAACGGTTTATGATGCAATCTGAAAGGTAAATTTTTGCACCTTTCAAGTACATTTAAACTTAATTTTTGTAAAGGATTTAAAATTATGAGAAAATATTTTCTTTTGAGCGCTGTGGCACTCCTCACTGCAACAAATGTAAATGCCGGCAATTACGCTGATCTACATGTAGGAGTAGATGTTGAATATGCATCAACTTTCTCTTGTGCACAAGCTCTTGATTTTGGTACAATCGTTATTGACCCGGAACGTGCAGATGCTGGTGGTCCATGGTCTATCAGATTGGCTACTG
Organism: Alphaproteobacteria bacterium; assembly: GCA_015062345.1. Classification (GTDB taxonomy): domain Bacteria; phylum Pseudomonadota; class Alphaproteobacteria; order RF32; family CAG-239; genus JAFTYO01. The sequence goes on from SUUV01000056.1 coordinate 343, forward strand.
ATGGTTCTGCTACTATAGAGTCAGGAATGGGTATTGTCAGTATAATTGGTGCAAAAGCTGCTGAATGTTCCATTGATTTAACTAATGCCACAATGGAACTTACACAAGAACTGGTGTTTGTGGATCCTGATGATAATCGTGCAGGAACTTTTACTTTATCAGATATTGTACCTAATGGAACAAAATTAGGTGCAACATTAAACTTCACAGAAGTTCCCGGAGTAGGACAATATGATGGCAATATTAGATTAACTATTGTTAATTAACCTAAATATCAACAAAAAATATCGCCTCTGTTAAAGAGGCGGTATTTTTTTTCTTTTAGTCTTTTTTCATCTGAGACATATATTCTAACAAAGAACGCTTTTGATGCACATTTTCTTGCGCCTTGTTTAATAATGTTTCATATCTTTCGGGATTTGTTTTGTTCACTATCTGGAACCTTGCCTCATTTGACATATATTCCGCCAACGGCTTACTTGGTGCTTTTGAATCGAGCATCAAAGGAGCTTTGCCGTCTTTTGTATTGTCCGGATTATATCGATAAAGCGGCCAAGCGCCGGTTTCAACCGCATCTTTTTGATGAGTTAAGCCATCTGCCAAATTAAACCCTTGCGCAATACAGTGCGAATATGCAATCACGAGTGACGGGCCGTCAAAGGCTTCTGCCTCGTTTAAGGCCTTAATCAGTTGCATATCGTTAGCACCAAATGAAACTTGCGCAACATAAACATTGCCGTATGACATTGCAATTAAGCCTAAATCTTTTTTAGGCAATGCCTTACCTGATGTAGCAAATTTTGCCGATGCTCCCATCGGTGTTGCTTTTGATTGTTGACCGCCGGTGTTAGAATATACTCCGGTATCGAGCACCAAAATATTGACATTTTTTCCCGAAGCAATTGCGTGGTCCAAACCACCGAATCCAATGTCATATGCCCAACCGTCACCGCCAATTATCCATAAAGATTTTTTTATCAAATAATCAGCCAAGTTATCAAGATGTTTTGCTTTTTCATCATCAAGCTGAGCCAATTTTTCACGCAAAGCCTTAACATTTTGACGCTGCTTATCAATTTGTTCATCGTTTGTTTGTTCGTTTGATAACAAATCATCAACCAACTCTGCTCCGACTGATTCTTTTAACTGAGTAAGCAAAGATTTTGCAAAATTTGTTTGTTGGTCAATTGAAAAACGCATACCCATACCAAACTCGGCATTGTCCTCAAACAAAGAGTTTGCCCAAGCAGGTCCACAGCCTTTTTCATCTTTGGTATATGGGGTGGTCGGCAAATTGCCCGAATATATTGAAGAACAACCGGTTGCATTGGCAATGACCATTCTGTCACCAAAAAGTTGTGTCAACAATTTGATATACGGGGTTTCACCACAACCTCCGCAAGCACCAGAATATTCAAACAGCGGTCTGATAAGTTGTGTGGTTTTGGGCATATTTTTCACAACCTCTGTTCTCTTAACATAAGGCAGTGTTTCAAAAAACTTCCAATTAGCTTTTTGGTTTTCGATATGTTCTTCAATGTGCTCCATATTAATGGCTTTTTTGCTCAAATCCTGACGATTTTTGGACGGACAAGCCGATACGCAAAGTCCGCAACCGGTACAATCTTGAGGTGAAATTTGCAAAATAAACTTTTTGCCGGCAAACTCTTTGCCTTTATAATCTGCCGATTTAAAGCTTGAAGGAGCATTTTTTAGCTCATCTTGGCTTGCAACTTTCATTCTGATAACACCATGCGGGCATACCAAAGAACACTTACCACACTGAATGCAGGTGTTTTCATCCCAAATTGGAATTTCGGTTGCAATTGTGCGCTTTTCATATTGAGTTGTTCCGGTGGGATATGTGCCGTCAACAACATCTTTAAAGGCCGAAACAGGCAAAGCATCACCATTGCCGGCAATTATCTCGGCGGTAAACTTTTTCACAAATTCCGGTGCATCTGCCGGCACCGCCGACAAACGATTAAAGTTTGAAGTGACACTTAACGGATATTTAACCTCATGCAAATGTTGTAATGTGGCATCAACCGCCTCAAAGTTTTTCAAAACAATTTCATCACCTTTTTTAGAATATGTCTTTTTAATGGCCGCTTTAATCTGGGCAATGGCTTCATCTTTTTCCAATATGTTCGAAATGGCAAAAAAGCAGGTTTGCATCACCGTATTGATGCGCTGTCCCATACCGGTCGCTCTTGCCACATCAACCGCATTGATGGTATAAAATTTGAGTTTTTTTGATATAATTTGCTCCTGTACTTCTCTTGGCAAATGATTCCACACTTCATCTTTTGAATATGGTGCATTAAGCAAAAATGTAGCGCCCTCTTTTGCCACTTTCAAAATATCAACTTTGCTCATAAACGAAAATTGATGGCAGGCCACAAAATCTGCTTTTTTAATTAAATATGCCGATTTAATCGGATTGTCGGAAAACCTTAAATGCGATGTTGTCATAGAGCCGGATTTACGAGAATCATATACAAAATAGCCCTGACCGAATTTTCCGGCATCTTCGGCAATAATCTTAATTGAGTTTTTGTTTGCTCCGACCGTTCCGTCTGCGCCAAGTCCGTAAAACACCGCTTTTACAACACCTGCCGGCTCGGTATCTAGTGTATCGTCAAACGGAAGCGATGTATTGTTTACATCATCAACAATACCCACCGAAAAACCGTTAATCGGATTTTGGCTCAAACCGTTATCAAAAACCGCCTTGACCATACTTGGAGTAAATTCTTTGGAAGACAAACCGTAACGGCCTCCCAACACTTTCGGCATGGCTGAAATTTTGCCGTTTGCAAATGCTTTTGAAAGTGTTGCCACAACATCTAAATATAACGGCTCACCTGTTGCCCCCGATTCTTTTGTTCTGTCTAACACCGATACCACTTTTACACATTTGGGCATTGCTTTGATAAAAGCTTTTTCCGGAAAAGGTCTGTACAAATGAACTTTTAACACACCGACTTTAGCTTTGTTGGCATTTAAGTAATTAACCGTTTCTTCAACCGTTTCGGCACCTGAACCCATAATTACGATAACTTCCTCGGCATCATCTGCGCCGACATAGTCAACCACATGATATTGGCGACCTGAAATGGCTGCAAATTTATCCATTTCTTCTTGAACAACGGTTTCAACATTTTGATAATACGGATTTGAGGCTTCCCTGCCCTGAAAAAATACATCAGGATTTTGCGCCGTTCCTCTGATAACCGGTTTTTGCGGATTTAAGGCATTTTTTGCTACAAACGAGTAATCAACGCCCTCAAGCATTGAACGCAAATTATCATCAGATAAGAGCTTAATTTTTTTAATTTCGTGCGAAGTTCTGAAACCGTCAAAAAAGTGCATAAACGGAACTCTTGAGCGCAAGGTTGATGTCTGGGCAATGGCAGCCATATCATGAGCTTCTTGCACGGAATTTGAACAAAGCATTGCAAAACCGGTCTGTCTGCAACCCATAACATCTGAATGGTCCCCAAAAATTGACAAAGCGTGATAAGCAAGCGAACGAGCCGCAACATGCATAACAAAAGGCGAAAGTTCTCCGGCTATTTTATACATATTCGGAATCATCAAGAGTAATCCTTGCGAAGCCGTAAATGTGGTGGTCAAAGCTCCTGCCTGCAAACTTCCGTGACAAGCTCCGGCAGCGCCTGCTTCCGATTGCATCTCCTGAACTTCGGGCACAACACCCCAGATGTTTTTTTGTTTTGCCGATGACCACGCATCTGCCCATTCGCCCATCGGGGAAGACGGTGTAATCGGATAAATCACGCAAACCTCATTCATACGATGCGCCACAGATGCGGCAGCTTCATTACCATCCATCATTTTATATTTTATATCTGACATATCAAGGATTCCTCATAAGTTTTAAAAGCTTTTATTTTGCAAAAAATCTTACAAAATCACAATTGTCATAAATTTATACCTTGGCTTGTTAAAAAGCAAATATTTTAGCAATTTTAAAGTGCTTATGGGGATAATTTAAACCAAATTTGAGGCAATACAAAAGCGACACCTAATAAAAAAGTGTCGCTTTTACATAAACTAATGCCGTTGATGAAGAATATATTTTTTCTTATATACACTGATTGTGTCACCAACCGGATACAATGTTTCATAATCAACTCCTTCTTTCTTGCGAGTAAGAAAAAGTTCATCATTATTGTCTGTGACAATGTAAACAAAATCTACCTTTTGAGTTCCGACACGCATCGGTCCTTCATGATTGTAATCGGTAATTTCTAGAGTTTTAGTCACTGTTTTCAGTTCTTTTATTGTCTCAATGCTGTACCTGTTATATTTTCCGGCATCATCATAATCATTTACCAATTTTATGGTCAATAAACCAAGAGTTGCCATAAACGCACAGATAAAAGCCCTGATATGTTTAGAAACCGGTATTGATGCATGGCAATTTCCTTTTTTCTTTTCCACATAATATCCGACAACGAAAATTAAAAGGAAAAAAGTTAACCCCAAGCCGAAAAACAATACCCTCAACCAAACAGTTGTAAACACAAACGACAAAAACATTATTGCCAAGTCAACGCAAGATAGCACCGCATAAACCGCAAAAGATTTAGTGCTGCCAACTAAAACTTTGAAACAATCAAAGGCATGTTTTGCACAACAAACCAAACATATGCTCGTTGCTACAACAAGCATAATGTTAACAATAATTAAAAAAGTACTCATAATGATATAAATTTGAAATTAATAATTTAGACTGTATTTTTCTTATACAAAATTTTTCACATAAAATCAACTAAAACCATACCTCATTTTTGATTTAAATTCTTTAAACGACTCTTTTTACTTGCAAAAAAAAAAAACGGTTTATGATGCGTATGAAA
>SUUV01000014.1 GCA_015062345.1 Alphaproteobacteria bacterium
TTTGTTCAAATGCTTCTTTATTTTTATTTGACATATTTATCTACCTTTCTAAAAAAAATTAAAGTTAAAAAAATGGCCGTGAAGTTTCCCTCACGACCGGTTAAAAAATAACCGCCTTGAATAAAATTCTCAAAGCGGTTGTCTGTTTTGCATATAATATCCGCCTATATAAGGATATATATATTTCATCTTATCACTAACAGAGTTTACAAAATTTTCATATGCATTATATGGTCTTAATATCTTGTTTGCTTTTGTTTGCAAGATATCATCTATCCGTTTTTTTACTTCTATTAATGAATCTCGATAGTACGCATTTGTCGGGCTTGTTATCATATCGTCCAAAGCTTCTTTTACCTTGTTTATATGTTCTAAACTTCCCACTTTGTTCGCACTTCTTGATGCCCCTATCTCTATGGCTGCATCTAAGCTTCCCGCCTGATATGCATTTAACCCTTCGTATATATTTGTTATATTCCTTATATCTGGGTTGACAACTACTTGCCTTAGTGGTATATTCATAGTATGGTTTATGAGATGGCCATGTGTCGGCTCCGCGCTCATAATCCGGCTCGTCAAGGACACATCTAGCGGGCCATCTTTTAGCTGATTACTAATATAAGTTAGATTTTTTGGTTTAAACTTATTATATAGTTGACCGTCCTCCATTACTACAAAATCAAAAAACGGACATTCTCCATTTTCTGATAACCCATTGTATTTTTTAGCCAAATAATCTCTTTTTACAATTTCATTTTTAGCATTTTTTACATATTTACTATATGTAATGTCAGGATTTCTCAAAGTATTATAAAGTGTACCAACATATTGTCCTCTATCAGCTTTATCAGTATAATGCCGAATATTTCCACCAATATTCACATTACTTTTTAATGCTTCATTTTTTAATATGTTTTCAGATTGTTCATATGAAATAGGTGTTTTGGGTATACTAAATTTTGTATCAGGTGTGTATTTTATTATTTGTTCTCTGGACGGTGTAAAATCTACCATTTCATCAGCAGCATTGTTTTGTATAAAATCATTATATGCTGTTTGTTTACTTGTGTTTTTAGGTATATTAAACATCTTCTTTACATACGGACTTGCCATTCTACCGACAGCTCTCATACCCACATCACTCAATCCGCCTAAGACTCCGCCGCTTAAACTTCCGACTGCCGCATCATATGGCATTTCACTTAAACTATTCGACGAACTTATTCCATACAATCCTCCGCCAATGGCTCCGCTTGCTGTTGCCAGCTTTGCCCCGCTTAATCCGGCTTGGCTTAACCCTTTTACCAAGGCTCCGCCTCCGCCCATTATGTTTCCTCCGATTTCGGCTATCGTACCGCCAATTCTCGCGGCCATATCGCTTCCGTCTGTCTGTTGCTTATGCTTTAGGTATTTATCTTCATCTATCCCTATTCCGCTCTTTTTCTTTAACCAATCATATCCGCCAAATGTGGCTCCCGATAAGGCTCTATCCGCCCCATATGCTATGTCGGTTAAATTATCTATAAAATAATCTGTTATACCCTTTGCCGGCTTAATATTATCATTAATATTATCGTAAGAACTCTCATCTGTTGTTGTATCTTTATCTTCTTGGTCTTGTTTATTATATTCTTCTTTTTCATCTTCAAACGGGTCTTGTAACATTCTTACTCTACGATATTCCTTATACAGCGGGTCATCATAGTCTGTTTCAAAATCAAACGGGATATATTCTTCATTTAAGAAAAATTTTGTATCTCTTGGCGGATACAAACTCCCCGGATTGTAGTTATGAGCATAAAATTTTTTTGCCTCCTTGGTTAACTTGCGCATTTGTTCAAATGCTTCTTTATTTTTGTTTGACATATTGTTTTCCTTTCTAAAAAAAATTAGGGTTTAAAAAAATGGCCTTAAAAGGCTGTCAATGTCCTTTTAAGACCGGTTAAAAAATAACCGCCTTGAATAAAATTCTCAAAGCGGTTATTAAAATTATCATTAAATATCAATCGCTAATATCATTATTTGCAACAATCACTTCAATACCGTTATCAGCATCAGCATCATTATTTGCATATCCGGTTACAATATTTTCATCAATATTGTCATATTTATAAGCAACTGCGACATAACCGTCAGGCTTTACAAAATCAGCAATACGAAAATCACCATTTGTATAGCCTACATAATTGGTACCGTTATAACTGACAGAATCTTCTCTGGTATGAAATGCCACTTTAGATAAATCATCTGTAACCGATATTTCGTAAGCATATATCATTTTTTCGGCCGGTATCGGAAGCGGTAAACAAATTTGTTTCCACTCACCGTTTTCATATTTTGCAAACAAATAATCTTTTGTTCCGTTGATACATGCGGTTAAAATTCCGGTATACGGATTAAAACTGACGCCACAATCGGCACTTATAAAGCGAGAAAAAAATGCCGGTAATTTTGAAGACATTATACGAGTAATTACATTATCACTTGTAACTTCGAAAATTTCAAATCGTTCACCGGTATATCCCGAAACCGAGCTTCCGGTAATAATATATTTACCGTCCAAAGTAGCCTGTACCGTGTACAAATTTTGCGCTTTACCGCTCATTGTAAAAGTTGTTCCGGCACTCAATGTGCCGTCATCTTGCAAAGTATAATATTTTTTGCAATATAAACAATAAACCTTATTACCGATTTTAAACCATCTGCCATGATGTTCCATAATTTCTTCATCGGTTGTCCAAGTTTGCAATATTTCACCGGTTTTTACATTTAACTTGCAAAATGTTTTAAGCTCATTAACATAAAAAATGTCATCTGCAACCGGATCGCAAGCAATTGAATATAAAAAAGGTTCGTCATCGTTGAGATTGAGCGGGGTATCTGTTGACGAATTGCTTGTTGTCACAATACAATTATCCGCCATATATTTAAAGTTTAACACACTTACCTTACAATCAGAAAGTTCGGTACAGGAACCATCCCCTACGGAATATAATTTACGATTGCACCAAACAAACTTTCCGTTTCTTGAAATAATGCCTCTATAGGCGGAAGTTCCCCAAGTTACCCTATACGAACCGACATTTATCGGAGCGGAGCTTAGCCACACTTTATCATTTTTCTTAATGACTTTTCCGGTTTTATTCTGAGCAGAAATAATTGATGTCGACAATACATCTACCGTTACGGTACCCAAACCGGAATATCCTTCCTGTGCAGAATAAATACCATTTTCACAGATTGTAATATCTTGATTAACAATCTTTTTATCAACACTGACATTAGTTTTTCCTAACATTGTTTTCCTTTCTAAAAAAATTAGGGTTTAAAAAAATGGCCGTGAAGTTTCCCTCACGACCGGTTAAAAAAATGACCGCCCTGAATAAAATTCTCAAAGCGGTTAAATATCTTATCTGTTTACAAAATCTTTATATTCGGATTTAATAAAATTAGTGTTCCACAAAACAACAACACTAATATAAAATAAAAAACAAACTTTTCTTTATCAAAGATATTATGTTGTTTATCCCAAAAAGCATTTATTTTATACCTATATAAAAAGTACATATCTCTTAAATAAAATACTAAACTAATCGTAATATCAATCAATGGTATCATAATATCTGCTTTATTTATCAGATACATATCACTCCAATTTAATAAAAAAACAATAAACAAAATCCCTGATATTAATATTAGTGGTCTTTTTCCCAGATATGTTAAAAAAGTCAGCACCACCAAACCTATCCAATACGGATTATATTCAAACATTTTTACAAAATGATGCGCTATTAACAACCCTCCAATACCTAAATACATATTGTCCGGATTATACCTAAAGTAGTTCTTTATTGCCTTTATCATTACTATTCCTTAATTTAACCAAAGTTGTGTTATGCCATAAATCAGTGAGCATATAACCGTGGTAACCAATACTGCAAAACCACAGATTTTTTTATCAAAATTTTCTAATGCTCCGTCTCTATAAAAAGAATTTACCTTGTATTTATATGAAAAATACATATCTCTATAATAGTCTATATATCCCCATATAAAAAGCCATTGCCCTTTTAACACAAATTCATTATTCGGCATAGTCTGTATGTAATATGCCATATACACCGTCATCACAACCGATAGAATAATTATGATACGATAACCAATGTATGACATACATAACAATGGAAGTATAAATAACCACAAACTTGTTCCACCTAAACATACCACCAGAGCCAATGCAATTAGATAAAAACCATTACCCGTATTTGGTTTTTCAGGATTATACCTAAAGTAGTTCTTTATATCTTGTATTTCATCTTTGATATCAGCCATAATCAGTTACCCGATAGTAGATTGTTAATACCCGATTGTTTCTAACGAAATATACCATATTATGGTTAATAGAGCAATTATACCTGTTCCTATTAGCAAAAATTTATTATTGTATTTTTTCGCAACTTCTTGTTTGTGTTCTTTTTTATATCGATACATAAATATCATATCTCGATAAAAAAATACAAAAATCAATAGAACACTTAACAATTTTAAGTAAAAATCAGAATCTGAATTATAACTTGTAACAATTGCGAGCATCGATAATAAAAAAAATGCAACGCATGAGAAAATTATACAACAACGATTGCCGTAATATGCCAAAAAATAAGGAATAAAGATGAAATACCACTCATTAAAACTCAAGTTATCTCTAAATAGTTTTAAACTTAATAGCAAAACTATTATTCCAGTTGTTCTGGTAAAATCAAAATGCTTATATGAAAAAAACTTTTTTATAAAATTCAACATATTTGTTAACCTTTTTGGATACTGCTTACATCGTAATAGTTAAACATAAAAATGTCAACACCATTTAACTGACAAATGGTGTTGAATCAAATTAACAATATTTATTTAAATTTCAGATATGATAATATTTTTAATTTAGTGCCATAATCACCAATTAAATTATTAGTATATTGGACAGTATCGTACAAACCTCCAATTCCCGCTTGATAGGCTTCATTTCGCAAACGATTATATCTATCATCGGCACTATTATCAGACATGGCATCTGTATATTTATAAAATCCATTTGTAGCACCATCAATTATGCTTTCCGCTCCGGAAATCATACCGTCACCGGTTGCTTTAGCAACATCAAGCCATTGATTACCGGTTAAGTAAAAACCTTTATTATTATAATTTTCTATGTTTTTTCTTATAATATCTTTAGCTCTTATCTGATGTTGCAATTGCTCCATTTCTGATTGAATACGGCTTTTTTGTTGTAATACAGACTGATTTTTTTGTTCACCTTCCCCAAAATATTTAGCTTTCCATTCGGGTTCTTTGGCGGTTGTGTAATTTCTTACCCGAGCTGTCTTTTTCTCTATTAAAAAATTAAGATTAAAAAAATGGCCGTGAAGTCTCCCTCACGACCGGTTAAAAAATTTAATCGTTTTTCAATATACACTATACGATAATATTGTATGAGTGATATTTATCAACCACGGTGAATACATTATTTGAGATATCGTATAAAAAGTTAATATTCCAAAACAAAAATAGCTAATTTTAATGTTGCAATATAACAGGTATATACCTACTAAAGGCACAAAAAATGTAAAAAACGAATGTACAAAGAAATATAAGCAAATTCCATAATATATTAAGATAAACGCAGTAACCATTATCCAAAAGATATAAAAAATGAATAAAAGTTTTTTTTCTAGCATGGCCATATATATTCCTGTTTAAAAAGAGATTGCCCCACATTATATGCTTCAAACACATCAAATTTTGAGCAATAACTATATGCGATTACTAATCCTAAAATAAAAAAAACAAATTTTATTACAATATCTTTTTTCATGGCTATATTATATATTTCAAAATATTAAAAAACATTTACCAATATTCTTTTTTATACTTTACCTCAACAGGTATATCATCACCATAAGCATCAATAATGCGACTAAAACCAGGCATTTCAAGACCTAAATCTATACATCCCGCAGAGCCTCGTCCATTATAACTACCATGAAGATAAAAACCGTCTCGGTAAAATCTATCTTCTTCAGACATTAGTGGAGTTAATTTTATTCGTCTTCTACCCCAAGAATTTAAAAATTTAGAATTATTGTCATAAGGCATAGTAAAATCTTCAATATCTGAATATTTCAACAACCAATTACCCTCAGGAATAGGTCCTTTATTTGGCACATTGGTTGCTTGTTTATTTTGATATTGTGCATTACCAGACATAGCTCTAAAACTTCCATACAATTTTTTTCCATCTGTCACATTAAAATTTTCCCCATCAAAGTATGCTTTTAACTTCGTTTCATTACCTCCATTTTGCGCAAAGCTTGAGGGCATTTTAATGGTCATGGAAGAATAGCTTTCCTGCGGTTTTGGTTTCGGAGTCTCTCCAAAATATTTAGCTTTCCACTCGGGTTCTTTGGCGGTTGTGTAATTTCTTACCCTATCCGTCATTGTGGTAACATCTTCATTTGCATCTCCGTCAAAAAATACATCTATTGCTTTTGAAACTTCCGTTTCAGGCAATTTATACGCATCGGGATATATCCCTTTTAACGCACGATATTTATATCCGAATTTTCTTTGCAAATTATGATCATTTTCATTTTTAAATGTTCCCATATATGTCTCATATGGCATTTTCTTTTCCTTTCATAAAATTAAAGTTATTGTTCATTAAAAAATCTCCAAGTTAAAAGGCTCGGCAAAATGCCGAGCCTAAGTTAAATAAAATGGTTTTATACAATGGTGTTAGCCGCTGATACATCAACAGTTATACCTGCAAGTGCTTTCGGTAATACCACTTTCATACCGTAAACATACAAACCTCTGACATTGTTACCAAAGAATTTGTCATCACGAATGCTTTCAATGCTTGACACATTGCCGACATACGCAATTGCCTCGTTAATACCGGCCATAATATTGACCTTATTTTCAACGGTAGGCAAGTTGGTAGAAACCAAAACATCAAGTCCGGCAATGGTTCCGATTGAGCCCTCACGCAAAACTCGGTCACCGGCATTGGTTGAGTGAATAAAATCGGGGGATTGCAACAAAATTGCTTCTACATCCGGATTTATAATCACATACGGCATAGCCTCACCGGCCGCTGCCTGATTGGTCTTAAATACTCGGTCATTAGCTTGCTGAATGGCATTGTTGTTTTTTAAGGTTTTAGCAAGCCATACCAAGCATTTGTAAGCATTTTCCGGAGTTAAAGACACATCAGTTAATTTATTTTCTTCCGGAATTTCCGAAAAGGCCGAAAGAATATATGTATCTTTAGCCAAATCGATTGCAGTTTTTGCCCTGTCTTCAAATTTGCGTTGCAAATCGTGCTGACCGGACTGACGCAATGTAATATCTGATATAAACACACCAAAAGCCTTACTTTGGTCAAGTTTAAGCTGTTGATTTTTTGCATCAACTCTCTGATATGTTACACCACCGGTATCAACATCTTCCGAATAATCAACCACATTTACATCGCCGATTTCACCAATGTTGATTGTATCACCAAAGTGTGAAGTATCTTTTTCGTAAATTTTATTTACCACTTTCATACCCACACCCGATTTATCGAGTTTTTTAGTTAAAGACATTGACCAAACTTCAGGTAAAATTTCCGCAGCTTGTCTTTTTAAATTAATTGCATTTTCTGACATAGTTTTTTCCTTTCGTAAAATTAATAAATTAAGTTAACATGCGTGGAAGTCGGCCTGCTTTTTCAAGTTTAACCTGTTCCACAATTAAATCATATTTTTCGGCTTCTTCTTTCGGACTAAGTTTGTAATACTCGTCTTTGGTAAGCCATTTTTTCTTTTTGGTTTTGGGCATATTGTTACCACTTGGTTCAACAAGAGAATTTTGCATTTGCGAATTTTCTTGTTGAGTGTTTTTGTCTTTTCGATACTTACTGATTGCATCTTGTTCAATTTGTTCAACCAAACTTTTCAACCCGATAAGGTCAACATTACCGTCGCTAATCTCAAGGGCTTGAGCAACCAAATCTTTTTTAACCGAAGAATCAAGCCAATTGGTATTAACCTGCCTAAACTCGTCTAATTTACGATTATATCGCAAATTTTTATCATTTATGGACATCTTCTGATATTCACTTAAACGATTGTTTTTAAAAATTGCCGTATCTTGTGAAACCAGTGCAACAACTTCCGGATTGAAATATCTTCTGAGCATAGCCAAATCGATATCAGACCTTGTTTTGTGACATTGTTCCACCAGCGCATTAACTTTCAGACACTCTTGAGGTGAAAGCATATGTCTGGCCGCTAAAGCATAATTATTTACTTCATGGTGCCAAACATCGTCATCTAAAGCCATTGCATAGTAAGAAGAAAAACCCTTTTCACGAGCAATTTTATCTTGTTCATAATTTTTAGCTTCTTCCTGATAGAGCTTAATTTGTTTTTCAAGCTCTGCCGATTTTGTAATGGCTTTTTGAGCTTCTTTATAGCCTTTGTGAGCTTCTTCCAAAGTTTTAAACTTACCGAAAATAAGGTCTTCGGTTGTAGTGTTTTCAGCTTCATCGGTTGACACTTCCGGCTTATCATCAAATGTATCGGGCTCATCGGTAGATAAGGTATCGTCAACATTGTTTGATGATAAGGTGTCGTTAATGTCTTCTGATAAAGGTGTTGAATTTTGATTTTCATTCATATTTTTATCTCCTGTTAATTTCGTTTAATTTTCGGCATTTTTCATCAACTTCTTTTAAGTGGTTGATTAACATGCCCATACCTTTAATCCATTCAGAATTTGTATTTGATTTTGTGGAAATTTCTATCATAAAATCAGTAAGGTAGCATAACAACAGCCGACCCTTATCCGAAGCCAGAAATTCCCTTAATTCAATTAAATCCATCATGATTAAAAACTTTTTTAAGCCATATTTCCCATATTAGCGGGCATATTGCTTTGTGCCGGAAAAGGAAATTTTCCTGCCGGCGGATTAATAAAATATTTGTCGGTGTTTTCAAAACCGGCATTATTTAGCGCCTCTTTTACAATTTCGGGCTTATTTAAAGCAACCGCCGCATCGTTCCAAACAGGCGTTAAAATCTGTGTCAATGTTTGGTTTTGCATCAACTTTCTTTGGATACCCGAATTATCTGTATATTTATATTCATAATTACCCTGACGAACAATATCGCCAACTCTTTTGAGCATTTTTTGACCAAACACATTCACCAAAACAGTTTCATCGCCGAATTTCATATTTGCTTCCAATTCGGCAACTTTGGATACCATCGGCACAATAACATTTTGCTTAATGGTATCCAATGTTTTAGCTAATCTGGTTGTTTGCCCCTGCACTTTTACATTAATTTCGGTTGCAGTGGCTCTATGAGCTTCTTGTTGTCCTTGCATATTGGGGAATATACCCGACACATTTGAAGCCGTACTGTCATAATATTGAATAATGTTTTCATTGCTGAACAGCGGAAAATTCATTTTAATAATTGCACTCGGGTCTTCAAGCCCTTGTTTATATTCCACTTGTTTTCCCGGAAATAATTTTACTTTATTTTCCTTAAAAAATCCCTCCGGAGCATACGCTGGAGGGTTTAGGTTAAGAGCTTGAGCATCGTTTTGCAAGTTTACTTTGTTTTCCTGTTCTTTGCACAAATCATAAATTGACCAAAGCTCCGGAATACCCCGTTTACTTTCAACATCTCTAAATAAAGCCATATTGATTATCGGATTGATTATCCAACGATTGTGTTCAAAAACAGCCACATATTTTCGAGCAATTACCACAATATGCCAGTTTTTAAGCAACTTTCCGTTTAAGGTTGTATAATCTCCCCAATATTGCAAAACCTCAATTCTGTCATTATCAATGATATCATCAATTTTTTGTGTTTCAGATTTGTCTTTATCATTGTTTGGCGAACTGAGCATAAATTTAATGTCTGCAAGCTCCTCTGCGCTTAATTTAAACAACTGATTTGATGCAATGCTGTCATATGTTTCCCACGATTTAATAATTTTTCCGCAAGCATCCCATTTAGCGGTATCTTCCGGATTAACTCTGGGGTCAAAAACCAAATTAAGCGGATTTATGGCTTCAACATTTGCACCATTATAAATTTCCTGATTAAATATGCCAAAAGCACCTTGCCTTAAAATAGGCAATCCGAAATTTTGCTTAATTAAATCCATTGGTCGTCTAACCTGTTTATATTTTTTACTCCAACTGATAAACAGACACATTTCGCCGACACTTCCCAAGTGTTCAACTGCCATATCCAGTTTTCGTTGCAAACCTATTTTGTAAAAAGTGTTCACAAGTTTTTCTTTTTGCAAATTTGCAGTTCGTACAGACACTTCGTCAACTCCTTGAACATCAAACAAATTTTCAACATCAGAGTATATATTTTCCCAAATAAATGCCTGTTGAGTTTGAAAAAGCGAATATATTTTATTTAAATGTATATCCGATTTCCAATCATCATCTTTATCTTTATAAATTGGTTTGCGCTCATCTAAATAAATTTCCGGACGCAATAAGTCCGCAATATTTTTTTGTTTAGAACGAACATTATCCCAATCAGAAAACAATTCTCCGATATGCTGAGCAACTTTTAATTTTTGCTCAATGTTAAGTTTTACATTTGAATTATCGGTTTCTTTTATGTATTCAAACATATTTTTTCCTTTCTAAAAAAAATTAAAGTTAAAAAAATGGCCTTAAAAGGCTGTCAATGTCCTTTTAAGACCGGTTAAAAAAATAACCGCCTTGAATAAAATCCTCAAAGCGGTTGTCGGTTTTGCATATAATATCCCCCTATATAAGGATATATATATTGCATCTTATCACTAATGGAGTTTACAAAATTTTCATATGCATTATATGGTCTTAGTATCTTGTCTGCTTTTGTTTGCAAGATATCATCTATCCGTTTTTTTACTTCTATTAATGAATCTCGATAGTACGCATTTGTCGGGCTTGTTATCATATCGTCCAAGGCTTCTTTTACCTTGTTTATATGTTCTAAACTTCCCACTTTGTTCGCACTTCTTGATGCCCCTATCTCGATGGCTGCATCTAAGCTTCCCGCCTGATATGCATTTAACCCTTCGTATATATTTGTTATATTCCTTATATCCGGGTTGACAACTACTTGCCTTAGTGGTATGTTGTTTCTGGTTGAGTTAGGGAGATGGGTATATGTTGCCCCGCCATAACCTAACGGTACCTGTCTGCTCAAAGACATATTTTGAGCAGACTTTTTTATTTGATTTGCCAGATGATTTAAGCTTGTGGTGTATTTAGATACAAAAATGGCCGTGAAGTTTCCCTCACGACCGATTATGTTAATATTTAATATCAGAACAGCATATCGCCTAAGCTTCCGCCAATCATTGAACCGACTTGAGCACCTGCAGGACCTCCGAAATAATATCCGGCACCACCGCCTAACAAACTTCCCCATTGTGAAGCAGATGACGGTTCTTTTTGAGTAGCTGTTTTATCTTCTCCGCTTGTGGTTGCAGACTTTGTCATAGTACCGGCACCACCGCTTAATGCACCGGCCCAATTACTCATTGCTTCATTTTTCATTTTAGCCTCAGCTATCGCATTTTGATATGCCTGCTGATATTGATTGTTGCTATAATTTGAAACTCCCATCATCATATTGTACGGAATCTGATAATAACCAAACAGATTGTCTAACATGGCCGAATTTCTGGCATCTTCATTTGCCATTGCATCAACTTCCAAATCTGCCAACTTATTAGCAAATTGATTGCTCATCTGATTAATGGATGACCCTCTGGTTAATCCTCTCAAAGCCAACGGATTTATCAAATTGTTCTCAAAACTCTGATTAGCCAATCTGTTGCGCTGAGCCGTTTGAGCCTTAAAAACAGCTGAATCGTAAGTCGGATTTACCAACTGCTCCATATATTGAGGAATGTAAGTATTCGTCATATTAATCAACTGATTTTCAAATGATGACGGATTATATGTTGTTCCATATTTATTGGTTGTTGCAGACCCGTATAATCCGGTTGAAAAGGTCTGCGGTTTTGCTTTTACACTACTTGACATATTATTTTCCTTTCTAAAAAATTAGGGTTTAAAAAAATGGCCTTAAAAGGCTGTCAATTTCCTTTTAAGACCGGTTAAAAAAATAACCGCCTTGAATAAATGCTCAAAGCGATTGTTGGTATTTAGTATTAATGCATGTTATCTTCCCACAATTTTCGTCTGTATGCATCATCAATTCTGACACCAAACACATTAATTTCATTACTGTTTATATCATACCATAAACTACCGATTGCTAATAAATCATCAGAATTATCTTGCGTTCGGCTCAATTTCTTTAACAAAATTGCTGAAATCTCAATATTTTGGTAAGCATTGTTTACATCAAACTTTTGATTTTCCATATCTGACCAAATTTTTGCATCAATATTCATAGGCGGTTTTTTATCGGAAAGCCCGATATAATAGGCAAATTCACCCAATCCGAATCTATGATTTAGTGTATTTTCCGTAAACATCACAGCTCTTAACCAATCGGGATTAATTTCGTGCTTTTGGGCTATCATTTCTATTTCTTTATTATAATATTTTACAGCTTTTATGCCGTTTGACGGAAATGAATACCACGGCCAAAGGACACTACTTGTTAAATTAAGAAAAATAACAACAAAAACCACAATTGCAATTATTATTCCAATTACATATTTCATCATCACCTCACTACTATAAGAGATATAATACACTTAATTTTTATTTATTCAATTTTAATTTCGCTCAGATGGTAAAATATTATCGAAAAAATAATTAGCATTATATTTATGACTTACCCCTTGTGGTATTTCATATCCATAAAATCCTGTCCTATCATAAATACCATTCAGTATGGTTTTATACGGATTATTTATATTATCCGATATTCTTTTATCTTCCCACAGTTTTCGTCTGTATGCATCATCAATTCTGACTCCTATTTTATTAATTTTATTTGCACTTATATTATTCCATAAGGTACCAATTGCCAATAAATTATTCGGATTATCCTGCGTTTGACTTAATCTTTTTAATAGAGCCGCAGAGGCTTCGATATTTTGATAAGCATTTTGTGTATTATATTTTTGATTTCCAATAGTTGACCAGATATTTCCGTTTATATTCATTGGTACTTGACTACCGGAATTAGTTTTGTAACTTTTCCACTCATTACCTCCATACCAATGACCTGTTGCATTTTCCGTAAACATAACAGCTCTTAACCAATCAGGATCAATATTATGCTTTTGGGCTGCTAATTCAATATCTTTATCATAAAATTTCACATACTTAGCACCATGAGAACCAATAGTTTGACTTTTAGGCCATATAGGAACAATTGAATCCTGTTTATTTATACCTACAAGTTTTTGTAATCCCGACAAAAAATTGTTATTATTCCAATAATTATTAGGTTGAAGTTTTAGTTTAAAGGAAATATCATTTTTTATCGCATCAATGCGTTGTTCTTTATTCCAATCATTTTGATATTTATAATTTTCATTTATATTATCATCCTTTACAAGGTCATCTGAGATATCTTGTAACGAATTTTTATCTTCTTTTTCATCTTCAAACGGATTTTTTAACATTCTCACTCTACGATATTCAGTATATAACGGGTCATCATAGTCTGTCTCAAAATCAAACGGGATATATTCTTCACCAAGCAAAAACTTTGTATCTCTTGGTGGATACAAACTCCCCGGATTGTAATTATCAGCATAAAATTTTTTAGCCTCTTTAGTTAATCTTCGCATTTGTTCAAATGCTTCTTTATTTTTATTTGACATATTTATTTACCTTTCTAAAAAAATTAAAGTTAAAAAAATGGCCTTAAAAGGCTGTCAATTTCCTTTTAAGACCGGTTAAATAATGTGCTTTTACATTATTTTTAAAAATATGTAATTTTTTTATTGACAACTGATTCTAATCAGAGTATTAAGAAACACGAAATAGATGGCGGGGTAGCTCAGTTGGTTAGAGCAGAGGAATCATAATCCTTGTGTCGGGGGTTCAAATCCCTCCCTCGCTACCAAATAGATAAGCCTTGCATAAGCAAGGCTTTTTTCATTCATCAACTACATTTTGAGCCACATTTACTTCAAGAGTTGCGCCATTATCGGCATTTTCTCTTGCAATACCGGTAATTGAGTCTTCATTCACGGCATAAGTTTTATACGGCACTGCAATATAACCTGTTGTCCCCGTAAAATTAATCACAACCTGTGTAGCAGATGCGCCTGAATATGATCCAAGACTTAATGTTATAATTGCTCTTGACATATCATCAGAAAAAGTTATCGGTCCAAATAAATAGCTATATATATCAGACCCAACCGTAATACCTTCATTTTCACCATTAAAAGGAAGTGTTACAGATAATTTTTCTAATTTACCGTCATTGAACTTTATAACCATATGTTCTTTTGAAGCCGAATAATTTTTTGTAAGAGTAATAATATCATTATTAGCATTATATACAAAATTTGAATAACCGGTCAAATCTCTTAAATCTTCCGGTAAATTGCTTTCGGGCAATTCTTCAACATGCGTATCATCAATTATTTTAAATACTTTGATGATGCTACCATATAAACAAATAATATAATTTTTATCTTTTGTTAAAAACATATCGTTAAGTGTGGAAAGTCCTTCAACCGCTGTTGCCCCCGTAATGGTGCCATCAGAATTTAATTCATATTTATATCCTCTGACTATAATGCTATTACCATATTGATAATAAGCTCCCATATTATCAGGATTGATATAATCACCATAGTCCCAGGTTTGTAAAAGATCTCCTGTCGTTAAATCAAATTTATAAACTTTTGTTCCTTTATTCTTTACAAAAAGTCCGTCCGAATTTTCAATATAACGATAACCGCCATCCAAACTGACAATATCATTAGATGACAATATTTGAGAAGCCGTTCCGCTAGGTCCGTTATAACTAATCACATATGGGCCGTTATATCGAATGTAAACAAATCCACCGGCCGACTTCACATAAGAACTGACATCATCTTCAATAAGATATAATTTTGAATCAGCCACAGCACACAAACCATTAGGTGAAATTACACCGCATTTTGTTGTATTATTGGCATATGACCCCAACAAAAAATTAGTGTCAGCTGTTCTTACATCTTCATTTAACCAAACTTTATCACCTTTGTTAATTGTTGAACCTGTTTTATTAACAATCGTAAGGGTTGCTGATGTTCCGTCACCAGCCCCAATTTGTGATATAACATTTGTTTTTCCTATCATAGTTTTCTCCTAAATTAAATTATTAAAAAAAATCGCAAAGAAATTTTCCTTGCGACTTATCGATTAATTATCCTGAATTATCATAAAAATTTTACAAACCTTCAGAAAATAAATAAATATAATGTTAAAATGGTTGAAACAGTCATTATCAACAATGCTTTGCTAAGATTTTGTTTCAGATATCTGTAAGAATATCCGACACCTAATGTACAAATTAAAATCTCACCGAATACATATCTGAAATATATCACTTTATTGTCATAAATCCACGGCCATTGATTATAACCGTAATATTCAAAAGAATATAAATCAAAAAATGTTATAAAACATATTATAATAACCAGGCAAGATAAAACAACTTCCAATGCCCATATTGCCGATAAAATTTTTTTCATATACTTATTCATAAATTTTCTCCATATATTACATCAAATTCAAATAGGTAAAAACATTGTAGATTAACAACGGAACAGTCATAATGAGCACTGCTTTAAGACTATCATGTTTTATGTTTTTATATGAA
Source organism: Alphaproteobacteria bacterium (assembly GCA_015062345.1). Lineage (GTDB taxonomy): Bacteria > Pseudomonadota > Alphaproteobacteria > RF32 > CAG-239 > JAFTYO01. The sequence goes on from SUUV01000014.1 coordinate 15,885, forward strand.
AAAAATATACAAACTGCAGAAACAAGATTTATGGCCATTATACATAGTAAAAAGATATATCCGGAATTAAAAAGTTTCCAACCGGTAAAATCGATATAAGTGATATTTCCAGGTGTAAAAAGCTCAATTGATGAACCGGCTATATCCAAAATTGATACTGCAACTGCAACCAACCACAATGTATACAAAAAATATTTTTTTGTACTATTCCAATATTTTTTCATCACTATCTCCTTTTAAGTTATATATACTGTTGTATATCAACTATAAATAGAAGTCAAGCAAAAAATAAACTATCGGTTGTAAAATTTTACTGTATGTAACAAAATATACAACCCTGAGATGATATTTAGATTAAATTAATCACCTCAGGGTTGAACTCATTACATTAATACATCATATTATTTATAATCGCAAGTACATAATTAAAAATCTTGCGGATATTTAACTTTAAGTCTCATATCTTTACCATAGGTAGAATACTTATCATTAAAGTCGTCCATTCCGCCTTCAAGGTCAATACAACCGTTTGAACCGAATGTATTACCGCCATGAATAGCCAAGCCGCCTCTACCATATGTGTGCGTGTTTTCCGCAGGATCAATCCACACACGATGATTACCCCAGCTTGATGTACCGTTTGGCCACTGTCCTCTACCGTACCGGCTTAAAAGTTTTTGAAAATCAGTTGCATCATCAAAATGTTGCAGCTGATTCTGTCTTACATTCCATTCGCCTTCCGGCAAAGGTCCCTGACCTTTTCTGGCCTGATACATTCTGTTCTGATAATTATCGGCACCTGACATTGCTTTCCATTTATATTTTTCCGAACCATCTTCAATCCATTTTAAGCTATTGCCGTCAAATTCCAAATATGGCTCAGTTCCTGAAGCTTGCGCATTAGAACTCGGATAAGTTGCCAAAGTTTCGGATTGACTTTCATTTACACCGGATAAAGCCAGATTTTTTCCTTGTTCTTTTTCATTTTCAAACGGATTTTTTAACATTCTCACTCTACGATATTCCTTATATAACGGGTCATCATAGTCCGTTTCAAAATCAAACGGGATATATTCTTCATTTAAGAAAAACTTTGTATCCCTTGGTGGATACAAACTCCCCGGATTGTAATTATCAGCATAAAATTTTTTTGCCTCTTTGGTTAACTTGCGCATTTGTTCAAATGCTTCTAAATTTTTGTTTGACATATTGTTTTCCTTTCTAAAAAAAATTAGGGTTTAAAAAAATGGCCTTAAAAGGCTGTCAATTTCCTTTTAAGACCGGTTAAAAAAAACCACCTTGAATAAATATTCAAAGCGGTTGTTTATGGTTGACTGTTATCAAACTAATAGCAAATCAAATTATCAAACACACACTTCTTCTTTATACTTTTTTTTATATCCTTCTTATCGATATAATACATACTCAATCCACTTCTGTGTCTATATTCATCATAATCGGCGTGCCTGATTAATATCATATCTTTACTTTCCTCTTTTATAAAATATTCTTCATATGTTAATCGGATTCCTTCTTCTTCATAATCTGTATAGCATTTGAACAAAATGCGTAAAAAATTGTTTTCCACAATTGAACAATCTGATTTCCATATTCTGCCGTTTACATTCATCGTCGCAGAATTTGGTGTTAATTTTACCGGCCATGTATGCCTTGAATATGGCTGTAACTCCATATTAAATATCGGATTTACAAATTTATCCGCCGGCCCTATCGGTCTGTCAAAATATTCTTCTACCGCTTTTAAGTCTTCTTGGCTTATATCATACGGAACATAATATCTGTAATCCGTATTTGTTTCATCTTTATCTTCATCTGAATACTTTGAAAATTGTTCACATTTTATCAAAATCTTACCCCCATCTTGATAAATTACCCTATAAGTAAAAATCACATTAGATGTGCGCTTATGTTTCTTATTGTTATTATGATATAAACAATCATAAACTAATTCTTCCATAGTATTTGTAATTTGTTTACATTCTATATCAATACTATTTTCTCCGGGATATAAAGTTTGATTTCTATGATCATCTTCAATATAAAAGCCGTTAGAAGAATCCCCCCTTAAAAATTTTAACTTCATTCTGAACGAAGGATTAACCGGCTCCGATGCTATACATACACTGACATTTAACATTATGATAATTATCAATATTTGTCTTATCATCTTCATCCGATTAATCCTTTTGTTCTAATTTTTACCAGTCGTAAAAATACCCTCTCCGGCAATAATTGTCAACCCATTCGTTGCGCTGTTTCATATTTTCATCTCTATCATCTTTACGATGTAAATGTTCACAAAATTTTTTTTGTTTTTTCTCTTTAGCAAAATTTAATGCCTTAGGAAAACCTTCAAATCCTGATGTGAAATATACTTCTTGTGCTGCGGCTTGCAACGATGGACTTGCTTGTCTGAACCACTTATAATTTGACAGTTCATCATACCTTGTTTGAATATCTTTATCCAACAATTCATTACAATACTCATCAGGTAATCGTAATTTCGTTTTACCTTTATAATATCTCGGCACATGATTATGTTTATATGAGTTGCCTAAATCATAAAATCCGTCTCTTATTTGTTGTGGTGTAGCATCAGGACATTTATCAAAATTTTTTTCACAAGCCTTTGATCCATCAAAATATTTCCATGGATGATTTGCAAAACTTTTCTCTTGGGTCTCTTTATGTCCGTAACAAAAGGTTTTGTTTTTTGCATTATTCCAATCAAGATATGGATAATTTTCTTTTTTTTCTGCCCTTTGGAGTTGTTCTTTTAAATCTTTTTGGGCTTGTTCATGTGTAATGTCTTGTCGCTCTATTGTGTCCTCAAACGGGTCTTGTAACATTCTCACTCTACGATATTCCTTATATAACGGGTCATCATAGTCCGTTTCAAAATCAAACGGGATATATTCTTCATTTAAGAAAAACTTTGTATCCCTTGGCGGATACAAACTCCCAGGATTGTAATTATCAGCATAAAATTTTTTAGCCTCTTTGGTTAACTTGCGCATTTGTTCAAATGCTTCTAAATTTTTGTTTGACATATTGTTTTCCTTATCGTTAAAAATTAGGGTTTAAAAAAATGGCCTTAAAAGGCTGTCAATTTCCTTTTAAGACCGGTTAAAAAAAACCACCTTGAATAAATATTCAAAGCGGTTGTTTATGGTTGACTGTTGTTTATTTCAGATATTTATCTTTCATATATTGAGGTATTTCTACCGGAATATATTTATCCCACCCTCTGTCTAAAAGCTCTTGTAAACAGTTCGTTCGTATTTTTGATTTCCAATCATACTCCGGATAATCTTTACATGCTTCACTCTTTGCGCTGTATGGCCAATAACTTAAATCATCTCTCAATTTTCCATCATCTATAAAAAAACTACAATAATCTACGTCACAGTAGAATTCGTTATCATAGTATGAAAAATATTTAGAATTACTTACAAACAAATGATATGTATCGCGTTGTTTACCATGTATAGTTTTTTTTGTTACCATAAACACAGCATGCTCATCTTGGTCTAAAAATTCACATCTGTTATCTGAATTAACCGTCAAATCATTGATGTAAGTCGGATATATCTTATATATACTTTCAAATTTATTGGCACTTTCCAACACCGAGTTAAATATCGGATTATCAAACTTTACCGGTGTCTTTTTGTGTACACATGATGTTATCAGCAAAATTATAATTATAGGCAGTAACTTTCTCATATCTCTATCCTTTGTTTATTTCAGATATTTATCTTTCATACATTGAGGTATTTCTACCGGAATATATTTATCCCACCCTCTGTCTAAAAGCTCTTGCAAACAGTTTGTTTGTATTTTTGATTTCCAATTAAACTCCGGATAATCTTTACATCCCTCACTCTTTGCGCTAAAAGGCCAATAACTTCCACTATATCTCAATTTTCCATCATCTATAAAAAACATACAATAATCTACTTCACATCTGGTTTCTTTATAATAGTTTCTGGGATATTTAAAATTACTTACAAACAAATGATATGTATCTGCTTGCTCGCCATGAATTGTATCTTTTGTTACCATAAACACAGCATGCTCATCTTGGTCTAAAAATTCACATCTGTTATCTGAATTAACTCTTACCCCTAAATTATTGATATAGTTTGGATATATTCTAAATATTCCATTAAACTTATTGGCACTTTCAAGTACCGAGTTAAATATCGGGTTATCAAATTTTACCGGTGTCTTTTTGTGTACACACGATGTTATCAGCAAAATTATAATTATAGGCAGCAACTTTCTCATATCTCTATCCTTTTAAAGATTTATATAATATTTATTACTGCCTTTTATTTAATTATTTGTTAAAAGCATTCAACATCGTGTTATAGGTCCAATCGTTTCGTTCATCATGAATGCCTTTTCGGTGTGACTGTTTGGCAAGCTCAACCGCATCTTTATTTATCAATGCTTTGGTAAACCCCGGCCAATAACCCTTATCCAGCACTTCTGCCATAATATCTTTATCAGAATAATATGCGTTTGGGTTTGTTATAAGTCTTACTTTGGTAGCATCGCTTAAATTACTGTTTAAGATATCATCTCTGTCGTAAAGCCTAATAAACTTAAACTTGTTTTCACCCAAATTATATTGCATATCCATTAAGGCCATTTTTCCGTCATCATTAAAATCTGTATCAAAATTTAATCCGATTTTTGATAAATTTCTTCTGAGAACCGGCAAAACACTCTGCCTGACATATTTTTTGCTTTCTGCCTCTAACTCGGCATCTTGAAAATATGGTAATTCTTCCTGATACTTATCTCTGTAGTCATTTCTTTGTTGGTCATAATAGGCGACATCATAAATATCATTACCGTCTTTATCAACACCGATTTTATAACTTTTGCAAAACTTATCCATTTTGTTGTAAAGTGTATTTATTTGTTCATTACTCCAAGCCGGATTTAATGAACTCACAGGTGCTTTTTGCGAAGTTACAGTAAATTTTTGCATAAAATTTGCATTGGGCATCAGTGTACCAATACCACCTGTTACTTTGGCTTTAGTATCACAATAAGGATAATTTACATAACCTTCTATCTTTGGTTGTCTGGCATGTTCTACAAACCTCTCAATTAAGTTATCATCATTGTTTGGATTACCACCGCTTTGAGCAAAGCTTGAAGGTGATTTGATTGTCACGGAAGAATAGCTTTCTTGCGGTTTTGGCTTCGGAGCCTCCCCAAAATATTTAGCTTTCCACTCAGGCTCTTTGGCGGTTGTATAATTTCTTACCCTATCTGTCATTGTGGTAACATCTTCATTTGCATCTCCGTCATAAAATACATCTATCGCCTTTGAAACTTCCGTTTCCGGCAATTTATACGCATCAGGATAGATTCCTTTTAACGCACGATATTTATATCCGAATTTCCTTTGCAAATTATGGTCATTTTCATCAATAAATGTTCCCATGTAGGTCTTATACGACATTTTCTTTTCTCCTATAAAAAATTTAAGTTAAAAAATATGGCCGTGAAGCTATCTTCACGACCGGTTAAAAATAACCGCCTTGAATAAATACTCAAAGCGGTCAAATAATTTTGTTGATTTACCTCAACATATATCTTGTAAAAACTATTTCACATAAAATTAGTAGTATGGGAATTATTAACACTAACAAAGACAATTTGCGTTTCTTTTTAATAAATACACAGCTTAAGCAAAAGCACAAAATAAAAATAAAAATCAATACACTATTGTACAAAATTAAATTTTCTTCAGATTGATAAAACCAAACCGAAAATTTTTCATCAAACAGTTTAATAAACCCTTTTTCATATACCATTTTAATATTATTACACAATGAAGCAATAATTTTAATGTAAAGTATACCTATTAGTAACAGTATCATATAAAAAAAGACATTTGTATATTTTTTCCATCTGGTGAAAATCATTTTGCGCACTTTCACATCAAACTTACCGGCATAATACTCACACTACCATATTTACAATATGAAACACAAGTAAAAACTTATATTAAAAATAATTAATCTACCAATTCTCAGGATATTGAACTTTTAATAATAAATCGTCATTATAATTTTTAAAATCATGATAAAAATCATCATTGTAATTTGTTAAGTCAATACACCCTGCTGACCCCAAAGTAGTTCCACCATGTACATACATACTATGACGATTAAAAGTATTTGTTCCATATAATGGTTGAATTGGAACTCGACTATATCCCCAACTATTTGGCATTTCAAACCATCTGTTTCCACGATATAATCCAGCCTTTTCTCGCCAAGATAAATTTTCATAGTCTTGTCCGGTTCCTTGTTTAAGTACATAACTTCCTTCAGGTATAGGACCATAATTAGCCTTGTTAGTATATATAGAGCTTTGAAAATCATCATGACCGGATTGCGCCGGATAATATTTTATAGGTTTACCATTTTCAATCCATATTAGATTATTACCATCAAATTCCAGTGAAGCAAGTTGAGTATAGTCAGGATATAATGATGATATATTTTTCCTATTGTCAACTCTCTGTTTGGCCATTAATCGACTGTAATAATTATTATAAATCGGTGATATTAAACTTTGTTTTAATTCTTTCTCTTTAGCTCTGATAAAATTATTTTCTATTTCATCGTCTGCTGATTGAACACAAAAATCATAATCCATATTGTTTTCCTTATCATTAAAAAATTAGGTTTAAAAAAATGGCCTTAAAAGGCTTATCATTTCCTTTTAAGACCGGTTAAAAAAGACACTGCAATTTCAACAGCAGTGTCAACAAGCAAACGAATTTCGCTAGCATAATCATTTTATAACTCTTTTTTTCAGAAAATGTCCAGAACAAAAATGTCCGATTTTGTCCGGCAATGTCTTCAAATGTCCGAAAATGTCCGATAATGTACGACAATGTCCGAAAATGTCCGATAAATCAAATAAACTGTAACAATATTTTAACTGGACAAATCTCATTTTATATGTTAGCATCAAAATGTAAATTATTTATTATGAAAAAGTTATTATATTCTGTCTCCATCGTTCTAGGAATGGTGTTGACAACCTCTTGTGGTATGTATTCATATTCACAGGGAGGATATTACGATTACAACTATGGCAATTATGGCAATTACAATCGAGGAACTGTGCTGACTACGCCTGATCCGAACGGTGTGTTTGTTGCCAGCCGGAATTTAAAACCTTCCGGCACATTTGCTATAGGAAATCCGGTTCTTGAGATGAGGTGGCAGAATATGTCTCTTATAAGAAACGGACTTATGGTTTATGTTTATGATGCCAACGGACAACTCATCAATCAGTATGATTTGCGTATTCCGCAACAGAATATACATGATGAGTATCGACCAATCGGCCTTACCGGAAAACATTTGTCGGTAAACATAGACATATATGGAGGGAAAGGGTTTTCAGCCGTCATTGTGAATGATGGTAGTAACAAAGAAACCTATTATCTCAAATAAAGAAAGGGGAAGCATTTGCATCCCCTTTCTTTATGTCCTTATTAATTAAGCGAAATTCTTTTTGTTTGAAAATTTTTCTCGGCACTGACATAAATATTGTTGTCAACGGCATATTTAATAACCTCATCAGCAAATTTTTTCTTAGCTTTAGTTACCAAAATTCTGGACTCGTCAATTTTTAGCTTATCCAAAGTTTCTTCCAAGGCCTCAAAACTGTCATAAATAGTGCTGACAAACATAATATTTTTTTCTATTTGAAGACTTTTTTCATCTTTAATCATATTCTTCATAATTTACCTCGCATAATTAAAAAGTTAAAAGTTCCTTTAAATTATGCCAAATCAAAAAAAATTAAAGATATAAACAAGGCTATATTGACAAGCAAACGACTCGGAAAATCTATACTAAATATCGTTGATTATGGGTTTTAGCATGATTTGCCTTAATTGAAGGATTTGGCACGACATATTTATTTTTCGACCACCTGTCAATAAGCGCTTCAATAATATCCTCATCGGCAATTGTTTCCGAATTAAGCGGAAATCTGTTTAATAAATCGTGTATAACATATTGAGCCACATTAACTTTAACCATAACAATCCTCCGTTATTACAACAGCTTATATAAGCGTTCTCACACTTAAAAAAAGGATTTATGAACTAAAGTCTATGTTTATAACCCACATTTTATATTCGATTATATAAAAAAGAACGGTTCTTTTGAAAACCGTCCTTTAATCAATATCATTACTATGTACATCTGCAAACTTAAGTATGTTCACGATTTTTTTTAGACACAACCACCGTCCCAAAAATGATTATACATATTAGTATTAAAACAAAATTTATCATCCTGTTAGCGGTATCACCTTGAAAATACACACTTTTAATATCTTCAGAGGTGGCTACACCTTGGTAAAAATAAATCTTGTCATTAACATCAAAGGTGAAAACCGTAACATTTTCACCAACAACCGGTGCAATATATGATTTTTTCCCCTCTTGTAAAGTAAGCAAACTGTCAACAAAACAGTTAAGCTGCGAATCTGCACGACAGATAAACTTTCCGTTATCGGTCAATTCCACTTTCGAATAGCCAAGAACTATCGGGTCTTTCAAGAAATCGCATGAGACAAGTGCAATTGCCGTAACAATGAGAATCAAAAACTTTTTCATATGCCAAAAATTTTTTAAGACTGTTCAACTTTTTGTGTTTCTTCTTGTTTCTTTCTTTTTTCTTTATCTTTTGCAATAGATAATGATAAAAATCCATAACATAATATAAGAAAAGCAAAGAAGACTACTGCATTATCAATGAAAAAATTATACCCTCCGGCATAATATTCATCGAGAAAATTTTGTGAAATATCTCCTTGAGCAAAACGGAAATCCTCACCGTTTTCAACAGTATAGACTGTTACCTTATTACCGACAACCGGTATCGTATAAGTACCGTCTTTCACAACAAGAACACTATCAACATAAAAAAGCTTTTGTGAACCCACCTGACATACGAAATTTCCATTATCATCAAGTTCAACCTCGCCAACTCCCATGATAGAAGTATCCGGAGCAGTGATGCAACTGACACACATTAACATCTGTGCCAACAAAAAATAATAAAATTTTTTCATACGCAATATAATTTAAGTAACACATCATAATATTTATCTAGAGGCACACCATAACAAATTCCACAAAAAAAAACAAGCAAAATTTCAATCTGTTTGCCTAATTTTCCGTATCCGAATTTTTCATTGCTTCTAATTCTTTATCAATAGCATCAGCCAAACTTTCATCAGAAACCGACTGTGATACATCTTCTACCATTTTACCGTCAACAAACATATTTTCGGCTATAAGTTCCCCATTTTCATTATATGCCTTAACAATTCCGTCGGGCAAATCATTTTTAAAATTACCTTCTGCCATCATATGTCCGTTTTCATAATACATATATTTATAGCCTTCCATTTTGCCGTTTTCGTAATATACCTCAACTTTTAATTGACCATTTGAGTAATATTCTTTAACTAAGCCGGTAAGCGCATTATTCACATAATGCTTTTCCAATTCGAGTTGACCGTTTTCAAAATATTGCAAAGATTTTCCGTCTTTTACACCATTTACATAAGTTTCTTCCAACAAGGTGTTACCGTTTTCATAATAAATGGTAAACACTCCGTTTTTCAAATCATCAACAAATGAACCTTTAAGTTTTAATTGTCCATTTAAATAATATTCGTTAAATTCGCCATCAAATTTTCCGTTTTTAAAATTTGCCTCCGAAAGCAACTGCCCATTATCATAATAAACCAGAGAAACACCATCCATCAGATTTTCAACAAAATTGGTTTCCTGTCGCAATTGTCCGTTTTCATAATATTGAACGGCTTTACCGTCAATTTTTCCGTCAACATAATTTTCTTCCGATTGCAACTGACCGTTTTCATAATAAGTCAGTGCTTTTCCGTTTAATATGCCGTCAACATAATTTCCTTGTTTATGCAACTGAGCATTTTCGTAATAAGATTTTATCACTCCGTTTAATTTACCGTTTTTATATGTTCCCTCATTTTTAAGTTCGGCATTATCATAAAACACTTTAGCCATGCCGTCTGCAATTCCGTTAACATAAGTAACTTCTTCTTTTAGCTCACCGTTTTCATGATAACTACTCGAAACACCGTCAAGATGTCCGTCTTTATAAAAATCTTTTTTTGCCAAAGAACTGTTTTCATACTGAGTAAAAGCCATACCGGTATATGGCAATCCGTTTTTATCTTTGCAAAGCCGTAAACCCTTATCCACAGTGCAAGAAATATTTTCACCCTCTGCCGAATACATCAAATCGGCATAATCTTGTACATTTGCATCAACTGTGGCAAAAACTGCCGAAGAACTAAGCAACAATACACTAAGTGATAAATAAATACGCATAAATTTTCCCCCTGTATAAAATCATAATTGCACCGAGTTTAACATTTTTGAAAAAAAACTCAATAAAAAATTATATCACACCTCAAATTTGATTTAAATCCACAATAAGACTCTTTTTACTTGCAAAAAAAAAAAACGGTTTATGATGCAATCTGAAAGGTAAATTTTTGCCTTTCAAATGTACTTAAACTTAATTTTTGTAAAGGAATTAAAAAAAATGAGAAAATATTTTCTTTTATCTGTAGCCGCTTTGATGATTTCAGGCACCGCAAATGCAACTACCGATTACGCCGAAGTAACAGCTAAGGCAACAATTGAAGTGGCCAGTCAAATTTCTTGTGGCAATATTGATTTTGGTACCATTGTTGTAAAACAAGGTAACGAAGCATTTGATATTGATTTGAATGGTGATGTTGTTGATGATGAGGCTGGAGATGTAATAAAATCTCCCGGAAGAGTCGCTTCTGCGACATGCCATATAGCTACAGGTAATATTGTTTCCTATGAAGTCCCCGGTAGTGTAACTCTTTATGGTAAAAAAAGTAACAACAGTAAGACTCTTGCCGTTAGCCTCGGTATACAAGAAGGTGGAGATGGAGTATCAATATATGACTTAGTAATCGAACCGGATTTAACTGTTCCGGCTGATATTGTAAGTGATGAATATGAAGGTGCATTTACATTAACTGTTACATACTAAATAGTTGCATAATCTACAACCCATTGATTATATCAGTGGGCTTTTTTGTTATCTGAAAAGTTATAAGAATGAAGCAAATACGAAGAAAGCCTTTTTACGGTATAAAAGTTTGTTTGGTGTGTATATACGAAGAAGCTCTTTTTACCAAATGCTCGTTTAAGTGTAAAAAGTTTGGAGAACGAGACAAATACGAAGAAAGCCTTTTTACGAAGTGTACAAAAGCGTACATAAGTAAAAAGGCTTTCAAGTAGTTGACCGTTATACGAACTTTTTAGAAGTGGTCTTCACACTTTCTTATCAACTCCTCAATGTTTTCAGGCGGCCAACCCGGAGTATCCATACCGAGATGGATGCCCATTTTAGCCAACACTTCTTTGATTTCATTTAAGGATTTGCGACCAAAGTTCGGTGTGCGGAGCATTTCTGCTTCGGTTTTTTGTACTAAGTCACCAATGTAAACGATGTTGTCGTTTTTCAAACAGTTTGCAGAACGAACTGAAAGTTCAAGTTCTTCAACCTTTTTCAAGAGATTACGATTGAACGGAAGTTCTTCTTTAATGTCAACTGCAGTATCTTCAGGTTCATCAAAGTTGATAAACGGTTTAAGTTGGTCTTGCAAAATGCGAGCAGCATATGCAATTGCATCTTCAGGTGTAACAACACCATTAGTTTCAATTACCATTGTTAACTTGTCATAGTCAGTGATTTGACCTACACGAGTGTTTTCAACTTTGTAAGAAACTTTTTTAACCGGAGAATAAATTGCATCAACAGCAATCAAGCCGATAGGTGCATCACCGGGTTTGTTTTGATATGCCGGAACATAGCCTTTTCCGGTATCAACCGTAAGTTCCATAGAAATTTTACCACCGGCATCTAAGTTACAGATAACATGATCAGGATTCATAATTTCAACATCATGACCTGTCTCAATCATGGCAGCAGTAACCGTACACGGACCCTGAGCATTTAAGGTCATTGTTTTTTGACCTTCGCTATGAACAGCAACAGCCAAACCCTTAACATTCAAGACGATGTCGGTAACATCTTCTCTAACGCCGGGGATAACTGAAAATTCATGCAAAACACCATCAATTTTGATGGCTGTAACAGCGCCGCCTTGTAATGATGATAATAAAACTCTTCTCAATGCGTTACCTAAAGTAAGACCAAAGCCTCTCTCCAGGGGTTCAACCACTATTTTAGATTTTTTTCCATCTTCGGAATTAACTTCCAAATTAGTTGGTTTAATCAATTCTTGCCAATTCTTTTGAATCACCGGTATACCCTCTTTCTAATTTATATATGCATATATTTTGTAAAAAAACATTGAAACAGCGGAGATTGTAACAACGCTCTCCGCTGTAGAATCTTATAATTAAACGCGACGTCTCTTTTTCAAACGGCATCCGTTGTGCGGAATCGGGGTTACATCACGGATTGATGTGATGGTAAATCCGATAACCTGTAAAGCTCTGATTGCCGATTCTCTACCGGAACCAGGACCTTTAACTTCAACTTCCAAAGTTTTCATACCGTTTTCCTGAGCTTTTTTACCTGCTTCTTCAGCAGCAATTTGTGCAGCATAAGGAGTCGACTTACGAGACCCCTTAAAGCCTTGTGCACCTGCTGTTGACCAAGCCACAGTATTGCCTTGAGCATCGGTAATTGTTACTCTGGTATTGTTAAATGTAGAATTCACATGGGCAACACCCGAAGTGATATTCTTTTTTTCTTTTTTCTTAACACGTTGTGTTGTTGCTTTAGCCATTGTTACCTCACCTTACTTCTTCTTATTGGCAACAGTTTTGCGTTTACCTTTACGGGTACGAGCATTTTGTTTTGTGCTCTGACCACGAACAGGCAAACCTTTACGATGCCTTAAACCTCTGTAACATCCAAGATCCATAAGTCTTTTGATGTTAACACCAACTTCACGACGAAGTTCACCTTCCACCAAATAATCTCTATCGATTACTTCGCGGATTTTTGCAACTTCTTCATCACTCAGTTCATGTACACGACGGTCAGAAGCTACGCCGGATTTAGTACAAATGTCTTGAGCAGTTTTTCTTCCGATACCGAAAATATAAGTCAAAGCAACCTCAATTTTCTTGGCTGTCGGAATGTTTACGCCAGCTATACGAGCCAAATTAACTCTCCATTTTCTAAAAAATTAAAACATTTAAAAAGTTGATCACCACTTTTCAAAATTAAGCGGGATTATATTATATTTTTTTTCAGAGTCAACAACATTTTTATCAAAAAAACAACTTTTTTAACAAATTTTAGTTTTCTCTGATATTATTTTTCCGAAAGTCCCAAAACAACCGCAATTTTATCGCCGGTTGCTTCAATTGTTCCGGTACCGTCAACACAAGTAAGCAACCCCTTTTTCTCAAAATAAGGAATTGTCGGATATGTTAACGACCTGTAATTTATAAGCCGATTCTTTACGGTTGCTCTGTTATCGTCTTGTCTTCTTGAAAATTCGACTCCGCCACAAACATCGCAAACTCCGTAGACTTTAGGCTTTTGAAACTTATCATGATATCCCTGACCACAACGCATACAAGAATAGCGCCCCAAAATTCGCTCCATAATGATTTCATCAGGAACCTGAATTTCAACAACTCTGTCTAACACAACACCTTTTTCTTTTAAGATAACCTCCAAAACTTCCGCTTGCGGAAGAGTTCTCGGAAAACCGTCTAAGATAAAACCGTTTTTGCAGTCATCTTCATCAATTCTGGCCGATACCATCTGAATTATCATTTCATCGGTGGCAAACTCACCCCTGTCAAGGGCAGCTTTCAAATCTCGCCCGAGCGGAGTGTCTTTTTGCGCTTCATGTCTAAGCATTTCACCGGTTGAAAGATGACAGATATCAATTTTTTGTTTTAAAATGCGAGCTTGCGTGCCCTTACCGCAACCGGGGGCTCCGGTGAATACGACACGCAAACCTTTTTTGTTTTTATCCATTTTTATTTTCTTTTCTTGTTAACAAGAGCCGCTTTTTTAAGCAATCCCTCATATTGATATGCTATCAAGTGCGATTGAACTTGGGTAACAAAATCCATCGTAACCTGTACCACGATAAGAAGTGTTGTACCACCTAAGACAAACGGAACCGAAAGCTTAGAAATCAACAATTCGGGCAAAATGCACAAAGTGGTTAAATATGCAGCACCGACAACGGTTAAACGAGTGATAACATAATCAAGATATTCGGCCGTATTTTTACCCGGACGAATACCGGCAACAAAACCGCCATGTTTCTTTAGGTTATCGGCAGTATCTTCCGGATTAAACACAACAGCAGTGTAGAAAAACGAGAAGAACACAATCAAAAATGCATACAAGCACAAATATAAAGGTTGACCGTGTCCAAGCCACTGACTTAATGTTTGCACCCAAGACGGACCGTTTTGCGCTGACATATTGGCAACCGTAATCGGTAACAACAACAATGAGCTCGCAAAAATCGGCGGAATAACACCTGTGGGGTTAATTTTAAGCGGAAGATGAGAACTTTCGGCCGACATCATACGCATACCCATTTGGCGTTTAGGATATTGAATCACAATTTTTCTTTGTGCTCTTTCAACAAACACAATCACATAAATCAAAGCCAGAGCCATAACCATTAACATTGCAATTACGCCAAGTGACATAGAACCGACTCGACCCAACTCAAATGTTTGTGCCAATGCACTCGGAATATTGGCAATAATACCGACGGTAATGATTAATGAAGAACCGTTACCCACACCGCGAGAAGTAATTTGGTCACCAAGCCATACAACAAACATTGTACCGCCAACTAATGATACAATGGTAGTAAATCTAAACACAAAGCTGGGAATAACCACGGCCGAAACTCCGGTATCGCCACTCATACTTTCAAGACCGACTGCAATTCCGTAACCCTGAATAACCGTAATCAACACGGTAAGAATCTTGGTATAGTGCGTAATTTTTCTGTGTCCGGCCTCACCTTCTTTTTTCAAGGCAGCAAGTGACGGAATTACCGACTGACCGAGTTGTAAAATAATCGAAGCCGAAATATACGGGAAAATATTTAAGGCAAAAATGGTCATACGAGACAACGCACCACCGGAGAACATATTAAACATACCCAAAATTCCGCCTGAATGTCTTGTGAACACTTCAGAAAGAATTTGAGCATCAATTCCCGGAAGCGGGATAAATGTTCCCAAACGGAACACAATTAAAGCCAAAATCGTAAACCACAATCTTCTTTTGAGTTCGTCAGCCTTACTAAAAGCGGACATATCCATATTTGCCGCCATTTTTTCTGCTAATGATACCATTTTTTCATCCTTATTTCTATTTAAAACAAACATTGCAGGTTTTTAAAACCCGTTTGGGTGTAATCTAATACACAAAATAAAAAAATAATGCAACAATTTTATGTTTATCCTCAAATTTTTATTTTCTTGCCTCATTTTTGATTTAAAGCCTTTAAAAGACTCTTTTTACTTGCAAAAAAAAAAACGGTTTATGATGCGATGTGAAAGGTAAATTTTTACCTTTCAAATTAAGTTTAACTATTTTTTAAAGGAATTAAAGAAATGAGAAAATATTTTCTTTTAAGCGCAGTTGCTTTGATGGCTACAAGTACAGCAAATGCAACAACCGATTATGCCGAAGTAACCGCAAAGGCAAAAATTAAAACAGCTTTAGTTATAGATTGCGGTAACGGAACAACAGATGAAATGGATTTTGGTACTATTATTGTTAAAGCAAACCATAGTGGTGGAACAGTGCGTTTAGGCTCCACATCAGGAACAGGTGATATCCTTGCAGTAGAAGATAGTGGAGGCGACCTCATATGTTATAGTGGTATGGAACAAAGTGTTGTGAACGATCTATCATTTCCGGAAGAAGTTATTCTTTCTGGTAATGTATCTGGGGATGAATTAATATTACGACCATCTGTAAAGGATAAGGTTGATAATATGGATGTACATGATTTTATTCTTGGTGGCTATTTAGAAATTCCTGAAGGTGCATCTGATGACACTTACACAGGTTCTTTCACCATCACATATACACATTAAAACAAACTTAAGGGCGGAAAATCCGCCCTTTTAACTTAGCCCATATTCTTTTTTACCCAAGGATATTTTTTAATTGCTTCCTCATTAAGTTCTTTACATTTTGACTCAATTCTATCTTCAAGTTCTTTCATAAACTCTTTTTTATCGGTATCTTTGGTAATGGTCATCGGTTCCATAAACTCAAACACTGCCGTACCCGAATATCTCAAAAATGAGCTTTTAGCCCAGAAAAGTCCGGTATTTACCGCCACCGGCACAACTTTTAAGTTTAAATTTTCGGCCACAAACAAAAAGCCCGATTTATAGCCTTTTGTTGTTCCGGGTTTGCAGCGAGTTCCCTCAGGAAAAATTACTACCGGACGATTGCGACCCACCCGTTTTTTAACTTCTTTTAGCATATTTTTCATCGCTTTTGCACCACCTTTGCGGTCAACGGGAACCATACCGTAAAAATATTGCGCCCAACCAAACAACGGAATGTAAGTGAGCTCTTTTTTCAAAACATAACATACTGTCGGCACCGGTTGGGTAAAAGCGTAAGTTTCCAAAGCCGATTCGTGCTTTCCGGCATATACCACAGGTTCTTTTGCAATATGCTCTAAGCCTCTGTATTCTAATTTTAATCCGGCAAAAAGTTTTACAAAAAACAAACCGCTCGGCATAACAATTCTATCCCAATAAAAAAGCGTGTATTTTTCCGGAAATAAGGCAACTATCGGGCAAAAAATGCAGCCCAAACCCAATGTTGTGTAGAAAAACAAGTTTGCAAACAATGAACGAATGTATATCATTTTTTAGTTCCTTTCAATTAGTCGTAAGGTAAAATATTTTACATAAACAAACAAAAATTTATTAAATTCGGACGCTACCAATTTAAAGCTGTTCCACTTTTTCCACCACTTAGCCGAAACATTTTGCGAATAAACCGGATGCACGACAACCTCAATATCCGGATTATAAGCCAAAATTTCTTCTTTGCTGCGCGGCATATGATAATATGATGTTACAAGCCTGACCGAATGTATATTGTTGCGTCTTATGGCGTCGCTGACTTCCACCGCATTTTGGTTGGTGTTGGTAGCTTCTTTTCCTAAAATGATATGAGCATCGTTTTTTGTTAAGAAGATATTGTTTTGTTTTTGTAATTCTTTTAATGAAACATTGCTGTCAACACCTGAAATAATCAAAAATTCGGCCATATCGTTGTTATAGAGCTTTAAGGCCTCCAAAATCCGATTTTTTCCGCCGGTTAAAACTACAATTGCATCGGTTTTTTGCTCAGTGTCGGCCGATTTTCTGATGTAAGCATCAAACATTATAAACCCGCCCAACCAGAGCAGAAAAATAAGCAAAACTGATATTAAACAAAAAAACTTCAATCGTTTCATTACATAATCTTTCCTAAAGTTCTTTTAACGGTGTAAAATGCGGTTAGCATCAAGATAAGAGCCGTAAACATCACAATTGAGGCAATGCTGAAATATGCGCTAAAACCAAGCGAAGCCTTATCAAAAATTGAGCCTTGCAATTCTAAGGCAAATACTTGTATAAACCTTAGGGCAATAAAGGCCGATATCACGCCTAAAAGTCCCGAAAACAAACCGATGAAGAAACTGCGACGAGCATATTGTTTTGCGATATAGTCGTCGGTTGCACCCATAATATGCAATATTTCAATAATGTTTTTGTGTATTCCCAAACTTGTCTTTGTGGCATAAAAAATGCTAAAGGTACAACTTGAAAATACCAAAATCAAAACCCCAAACGCCAATATTTTTATTGATTTGGCAAAATTAATCAGTTTATTTAACCAAACCTGATGAGAATTTATCGAAGTATAAGGGGCAATGTCGACTAAATCAGCAGCCAGTTTATCAAAATCGGCCTTAAAATCTTTTTTAACTCTTACATCAACCAATTTAGGCATTGGCAGAGAGTTTATATCAACTTTTTCACCAAGCCACGGTTTTAAGAGCTTGTTTATTTGCTTATCACCAATAAGTCGCACTTTTTCAATGCCTTCCGAGTTTTCAAAAAAACCGATAACCTTATTTACTCGCAAATCGGTTTGAGCAGAATCTTTGTCATCGGGCATAACCTGAATAGTAAAACCGTTGACAATGTCTTTATCCCAATTGTCAACCAATGAACTGACCAAAAAATATCCGGTCAGGGTTATGGTAAACAAGAACACCGAAATTGAGCTCATAATTTTTAAAAACAAATCAGCTCCGTCTTTTTCTAAAGGTAGTTCCGAATGATAGGCAAGTTTTTTATTTTTCATCATTAATTCTCCTTAAAGCGGGAAACACTTTCAAGCCTTTGTTTTCAAGGTGGATTCTGGGATAATTATATTGATTGATTAAATCTTGACTGTGCGTGGCAATTACAACCGTGGTACCCAAACGATTAAGTTCTACAAAAAGTTTCATCAATTTTTGAGCAATATCATCGTCGACATTTCCCGTCGGCTCATCGGCAAGTAGAATGTCCGGACGATTAATGACGGCTCTGGCAATGGCAACTCGTTGTTTTTCACCGCCTGAGAGGGTTGAACAAATTTTATCCATACTTTTATCCAATTCAACCCAACGCAAAAGCTCTTTTACGCGTTTTTTAATTTCATTTTCGTTCATACCTCTGACTCGAAGCGGCACAGCCACATTGTCATAGGCCGATAAATGTTCCAACAACCTGAAGTCTTGAAAAACAACACCGATGCGACGACGCAACATTGCCATAGTGTTACGGTCTGCAAAACCGATGTTTGTACCAAAAACGCTAACCGTTCCGCTTGAAGGTTTCAAGGCTAAATACATCATACTTAAAAGCGAAGTTTTACCGGCACCGCTTTTACCGGTCAAAAAATGAAAAGAGCCTTTTTTCAACTCCAATTTAATATCACTTAAAACCTCAGGGTCAGTACCGTATCTGATGCAAACATTGGTCATATCAACAATAGCATCACATTGAGATGTCTTTAGTGTCGGCATTTTTCCTCCTTATCAGATTTAATCTTTTTAACAAGATATACCACTTATGCATTTAATAACACATTTTTTTCTTGGAATTTAAGCTTTTTTGTGCATAATACACAATAAATGATGTTTTTTAAAAAAAGTAATCAGAGGAAATATGCTGATAAAATGTCCTAAGTGTCGCTTGGTTTATGATTTGCCGGATAATTTAATCGGCGATGACGGTCTTAAAATGCGCTGTTCAAAATGTTTGGAAATTTGGACGGCATATCCTGAAGATGGCTTAAAAAAAGTGAATGTTTCACCAAAAAACATACAAAAAATGTTCACACAACTTTCTAAACAAACCGATGTTTTGTTTACTGAAGAAATTAAGAAAGCACCGATTCAATCGGTTGAAAAAGCACGCACGGAACATGCAAAAAAACAAAATTTTGTTGCAAATTTAATAATAGGTTTGCTCATATTTTTATCCGTATCGATTTTGCTGTATGCATATCGTTTTGATGTTGTCAGATTCTTTCCTAATGCCGAGCAAATGTACAAAAAGCTGAATATATCTTCCGTACCGTATGCAACCGGACTTGAATTTAACAATATTACCACTAAAGAATATGTACAAAACAATGTATCAAAAATCGAAATCAGCGGAATGGTTACCAACAAAAGCAAATATGCGGTTTTGCTTGCTCCCGTAAAAATAGATATTTTTGATAAAAACGGCAGATTGTTGTTAAGTCGAGTTGAAGATTTGTCTTTGCCTCGCTTAGAATCGGGATATCATATTTTGTTTAAAACGGTTGTGGTCAATCCGACCATAGAGGCAAAATCGGTATATGTATCATTTGAGGAAAAAAATAATTAAAATTTTAGGAGAAAATTATGTTAAGAGATGATTTACAAAACGCATTAAAAGAAGCTATGAAAGAAAAAAATATGCCCGTTGTCGGAGCTGTTCGTATGATAATTGCCGGCTTAAAAGAAAAAGATGTCGAAGCCAGAGGCAAAGGCAAAGAAAAAGCCGATGATGCAGAGCTTTTGGCTATGATGCAAACCATGATTAAACAAAGAACGGAATCGGCAAAAATATATCTTGAGGGCAATCGTCCGGAATTGGCCGAAAAAGAACAGGCCGAAATTGTGGTAATTGAACGCTTTTTACCTAAACAACTAAGCGATGATGAAGTTAAAGCCGTAATTGAAGAAACCATAAAATCTGTCGGAGCAACAAGCATTAAAGATATGGGAAAAGTTATGGCTTCCTTAAAAGCAAATTATGCCGGACAGCTTGATTTCGGTAAAGCCTCAGGTGTTATTAAGTCTTTGTTGTCTTAAAAGGATTTAAACGAAAATTATGGAAACGGATTTACAAAAATTTTTGGACGAACTCAGAAGCAAAATTTCAATTGTTGATGTTGTGTCCCAAAAAGTAAAGCTCACTCGCAAAGGCCGTGAACACTTAGGTCTTTGCCCGTTTCATAATGAAAAAACACCATCGTTTACCGTAAATGAGGCCAAAGGCTTTTATCATTGTTTCGGTTGCGGAGCACATGGCGACATTGTTAAATTTGAAATGGAAGCCAACAATTTGCCTTTTATGGACACATTGGAAAAACTTTCACACCGAGCCGGAATTTCAATGCCGAAGTTTTCCAAAGACAATTCCGCCGAGCAGGAAAAACGCAAAAGTTTGTACGAAATTATGGAACTTGCGGCGGCATTTTATGAAAAAAACCTTTATTTGTCGGTTGGTGCTAAAGCGCTTGAATATTTTTATGCAAGAGGGCTTGATGATGAGTTGATTAAGAAATTTCGTTTAGGATATGCCCCCAATAACAACGGATTAAAAGCCTATTTGAGTTCCAAAGGTGTAAACGAACACGATATGTCCGAACTTGGTTTAATTTCCACACCGGAGGGCAACTCTCATACGGCGCATGACTTTTTCCGTGACAGAGTGATGATACCCATAAGAGATAAAAAAAATCAGGTCATTGCGTTTGGCGGACGCATTATGGGTGACGGGCAACCAAAATATTTAAACTCGCCCGAAACACCGGTGTTTAACAAACGAAAAATGCTCTATAACATAAATTTTGCCCGTGATGAGGGCTATAAGGCTAAAAATTTTATCATATGCGAAGGGTATATGGATGTCATTGCTCTTGATAAATTTGGCTTTTCATATTCGGCAGCTCCGATGGGTACAGCCTTAACCGAAGACCAAATTATGGAAGCTTGGAAAATTGTCAATGAGCCGATTTTGTGTTTTGACGGTGATAATGCCGGTCAAAAGGCAGCTTTGCGTTCGGTTGAAAGAGCCTTGCCCATACTCAAAGCCGGATATTCGTTAAGGTTTATGTTTTTGCCCGATAAAATGGACCCTGATGAGTTTTTAAAAGCCAAAGGCAAAGACGAATTTTTAAATTTGATGCAAAATACAACCCCGCTGATGCAACTTTTGTGGGATAAGAACACCAAGGATAAAGCATCTTCAACACCTGAGCAAAAAGCCCTCATTGAAAAAACTTTGATGGAAGAAGTGGCAAACATCAAAGATGAAAAAGTTAAGAGCTATTATTTGCAAGAAATGCAAAAAAGAATATACGAAACCTACGGCAGAGGTACATTGAGGGCATATTCGGCAAAATCAGGAAATTATAGAAAAAAATCTTCATCTATAAAGCCTCCGCTTACCGACATTGATATCCGGTTTATTTTGGCATCAATGATTGTGTATCCTGAATTAATCGGAGATTTTGAAGAAAAACTTTTGATGTTCGATATAACAAAATTTAAGCTTTACAATATGTTACAATATGCAGTTGATATTTTTCACGAAGATACAGACATCACATCAGAAAGTTTGATTAAGTCGCTGAAAACCAATTTTGAAAAAGATTTTGGTTCGTTGTGGGAAGTGGGTATGCTAAAATCACAAAATCCCCGAATTAATGAGATAAAAAGACAAATAGACTGCTTGATGATTGCGGTGCAGATTAAGGAACTCAATAAGGATATAAATGAATATCGGATAAAACTTGAAAAAGACAGTGCCACCGATGAAGATTATCAGCACTATTTGAGCCTGATTTCCGAACGAGATATTCTGATAAAAGAAAGCAATGCAATGTAAAAGCCGAAGTTATAAAACTTCGGCTTAAAGATGTAATTAATAGGTTATGACATTTATTAATTTCTTTACCTCAAATTTGATTTAAATGTTTTCAAAGACTCTTTTTACTTGCAAAAAAAAAAAACGGTTTATGATGCGTACTGAAAGGTAAATTTTTGCACCTTTCAAATTAAGTTTAACTATTTTTAAGGATTAAAACATATGAGAAAATATTTTCTTTTGAGCGCTGTGGCACTCCTCACTGCAACAAATGTTAATGCTGAAAGCATGACATATACTGTAGAAGCACAAGCCAAAGTTGCTTTATCTGCAAAAGCCGAATGTACAACTTGGGATTAAAATACTATC
>SUUV01000015.1 GCA_015062345.1 Alphaproteobacteria bacterium
ATAAAACGGCTTGGTGTACAAATGTTATCACCTGCCCTAATAATATCACCCTAACCGCTTGTGTCGGTCAATGCGTTTATAATGATATTTGCGTTGATAAAACATATGAAATAACCGCATCTATGCCGACAAACGCACAATTAAAATATACCAATTGTACTGCTTGCGGTCAAACAAACAGTATTGTTACAAATTGGGAATGTAAATCGGGATACAAACGGATAGATGATGATAGTATTTATAATGGCTGTGGAACAGATAGTCCCAGATGCTATGCTTGTAACAGTAAATATTTACCTGCCGATAACTGTCGTAACTATCAGTCTTGTATTAGTGATTGTGAATACCAAGGTTGCGGTGATTGTGATCAATTTGGCAGCTATTGTGATGCTTGTCAATCATGCCTTAATGACTGTGATGACACATATTATCGCAAAGTAAGTTGCTAAACCCTTTAACAAATTATTATGTTATCATAGCAAACTACGAAAGAGCTTTGGCTTTTAGGAGTCAAAGCTCTTTTTTTTATGTTTTTTAACTCTTTATTATCTTTATGCTGATAAATTTTTTATATGTAATATGGGAGACTTATAATGTCACGCGCGGAAGATATTTTTCAAAAACTTATTTATTTTGGTGAAGATGCCATTGATGAGTTTATTTTAACACTTCAAACCGAGGAGTTGTTTTTAGATTTTAAGCAAGCCGTATCAACCGGAAAAAACTTTAACACCTTGCATCGTGATGACCGCAAAAATTTAGCCAAAGCCATATCAGGTTTCGGCAACTCCGAAGGCGGTGTGGTCGTTTGGGGTGTTGAATGTTCAAGAGACCACGAAATCGGCGATGTGGCCAAAGCCAAAGTAAAAGTTAAAAATGTACATCGTTTTTTAAGCTGGCTTGAAGGAGCAATCTCAGGTTGCACAATCCCCAGTCATAACAAAGTCAGAAACCATATTATAAGTTGTGATAAGAACGGTGACGGTTTTATTGCCACCTATATCCCCAAATCTGAAATTACACCATTGATGAGTACCATAGGCGGAGCAATATACATTCGCTCGGGCTCAAACAATGTCCCTGCCCCATATGCCGTCATTGCCGGTATGTTCGGCAAGCGCCCGCAACCTGACATTGAGCTCATATTTGAGGATAAATGTTTGGAAATTTTACAAAACACCGACGAAGATATGCTTTATCCGCACACCATTGACAATCCGCCGGAAAAATATGTAAAAATCGGCTTTAGCATTCAGGCAAACAATGAGAGCAATGCCATCGCCAGAGAAATTTATTTTTCTTGTACCACCGAAAATCTGGCAAGCGACTATAACAAAGTTCGTTTTTCAAACTATAACCAGATGGATTCGCTTAATACCATATCCGGACACCTAAATCTGATTACAAAGCCCGATTTACGACTTCCGCCCAGAGGAATGTTAAAATTTGCCAATATACAAATTGTGTTATCGCCCTATGTCGATGATGATTTTTGCTTAAACGGAGTTATCGGTGCCGACAATGCCGTTCCGAAAGATTTTAGAATTTATATTCCTAAAAACAAACTGCGTTCGTTTGTTGCCAAAGCCTTAAGAGAAGAAGACAACACCGAACAACTGTGTACCGAATTTTTCAATCAGTTTTTGATGAGGTCTTAAACCATGCCAGCCCGAATTGAAATATTTACCGACGGTGCATGCTCAGGCAACCCCGGAATTGGTGGTTGGGGCGCACTTTTGCGCTATAAAGCCATTGAAAAAGAACTTAGCGGCGGCGAACTTGAAACCACCAACAATCGTATGGAATTAACCGCCGTAATTGAAGCTTTAAAGGCCCTTAAAACCGTTTGTAACATAACCCTTTATACCGATAGCAAATATGTTATGTGCGGCATTACCGAATGGCTTGAAAATTGGAAAAAAAACTCTTGGAAAACCGCAAACAAAAAAAACGATGTTAAAAATGTCGATTTGTGGCAAAAACTTGATGAATTGATAAAAAAACACGAAATCCGATGGGTTTGGGTTAAAGGGCATAACGGTCATGCAGAAAATGAAAGGGTTGATGCTCTGGCTCGCAACGAAGTGGCAAAGTTAAAAGCTCTTTGAATTTGATTTTATTTTGTAATAAACCGCCTTTAATACTTTTTTAAAATTGCCCTGCTCTATCAAATTTTGCGCATTTTCCGGCACCGGATTGTCAATTAAAGTTCTAACATTGTCTGTCGGTATGACATCGGGTAAAAATCTTTTGCTAAATGCCCATTTGGCAGCGGTTAAATCAGCCACATTATACCCGATTTCGGACAACATCATTCTTTCATCGGTTTTGCTAACTTTTTTGGCATCATTAATATTATACCAAAAACCAATGCCGTGACGAGCAAGATATTTCCAAGGAAATGCTTTTCCGGGGTCCGGTTTTCGGCTTGGGCAAATATCGCTGTGTCCAACCACATTTTGTTTCTTGATGTGATATTTTCTGGTTAAAGCTTTACATAATCTTAACAGGCTATGTATTTGATTTTGAGTATATTGTTCCTGACCGAGAGATAGTGAACAAATTTCAATTCCGATAGAATGGCTATTAATATCCTCCACTTTTCTCCAATATGAAGCACCGGTTTTTGTATGCCATGCTCTATATTTATCATCTACCAATTGATAAATTTTACCGTTTAGCCCTATCATATAATGAGCGCTTAATTGAACATCATTTAATATTTGCAAACTTTGTTTCTCATCAAAAGCCTGACAATGAATAACAAGCATATCAATATCGGCTTTTCTTTGATTAAAATATGGCAATGCATTTTTTTTCATTTTTTACAAGAAACTCTTTCCGTATTTCATATTTTCCAAATTAAAATATTCTGCAATGGTTTGACCTATGTCAGCATAAGTTTGACGAATGCCTAAATCTTCACTTACGACATTTTTACCGAACATTAGCACAGGAACATTTTCTCTGGTGTGGTCCGTTCCTTTGTATGTCGGGTCGCATCCGTGGTCAGCCGTTATAAACACAATGTCATCATCTTGTAAAAGCTCAATAAGTTCAGGCAAACGCTTATCAAAATATTCCAAGCCTTGAGCATAACCTTTAACATCTCGGCGATGCCCCCAAGTCATGTCAAAATCAACAAAATTGGTAAACACAATAGTGTTGTTTTCGGCTTTTTTAACTTCATCAAGCGTCACATCCCAAAGTTCTTGTAAACCGCTTGCTTTAACTGCTTTTGTAATGCCCGAACCGGCATAAATATCACTGATTTTACCAACAGAAACCACCCTGCCTCCGTTTTGTTTGAGCTTATCCAAAACAGTTGGAGCCGGAGAAGTTACCGAGTAGTCATGACGATTTTTTGTGCGCTTAAACTCACCTTTTTTCTCACCCTCAAACGGACGAGCAATAATGCGGGCAATGTTATACGGTTTAACCTTTTCAAAAGCAATTTCACAGAGCTTGTACAAATTATCAAGCCCAAAATACTTTTCATGTGCGGCAATTTGCATAACACTGTCGGCAGATGTATAAAATATGGGTTTTAAGGTCTTGATATGTTCTTCGCCAAGTTCTTCAATTATGGCCGTGCCCGATGCCGCCACATTTCCCAAAATGCCGTTGATACCGCTTTCTTGCACAATTGAGGCAATCAACTCATCGTTAAACGAAGGATAAGTTTTGGGAAAATATCCCCAATCGAACAAAACGGGAACTCCTGCCATTTCCCAATGCCCCGAAGAAGTGTCTTTACCTTTGCTGATTTCTTGCATTACCCCATATTTTGACGAAATCTCAATGCCGGATTTTCCGATTATATGAGGCATTTTACCTGATGATAAAAAAGCGGCCTTTGACAAACCCAAAGCATTTAAGTTTGGAATTTCAAGACCATTGTTGGCATAACTTATATTGTACAGTGTATTTGCACCCTCATCTCCGAATGCAGCCGCATCTTTGGCACCGCCGATACCAAAAGAATCCATCATCAAGATAAAAACACGCTTCATATCAGCCCCACAAATTTATTATTTACCGCAATTACAACCTTTGTTACAATCATTCCCGCAAGTGCAATTATCACCACAATTGCAGTTTTCACAATTGCAATTAGGATTGTTACATTTTCCCATAGTAAAATTCCTTTCAAAACAAATTAAAATTCAGCTCATTATCCGATTTTTCTTCCCAATCGTCAAGAATAAAAATTAAATATTAAAACTTGCCAAAAAACACTTGACAAAACAAGAAAACAAAGGTAGTTTGCAAAAAGTTTATTACTTTTATGTTTAATTAAAATCATTATTTTATGGAAAGTTTAAAAAAAGAAATCCCCGGTGCCGCAATCGACAAGTTTTGCGTAAAAGAATTTGGCGCTCTTCCAAAAGGCAACATTCTTCCAAGCGAAGTGTATAGCAAAAGCAATGCTTCCCTTGAAGATAAGTTTATCGAAATCGCCAAAACATGCTTCGATAAAGAGCTTACAAAGTATAAAGCTGCCACAATGGTCTGCAGACTGGAGATGTTTCTGTAAGGTTTACACCAAAAATCCAAAAACCCCGCAACATATGCGGGGTTTTCGAATACAAAAAACTATAAAATTAGTTTACAGCTTCTTGAAGAGCTTTACCTGCTTTAAATTTAGCTTGTTTACGAGCAGCAATTTTGATTTCTGCGCCTGTACGAGGGTTGCGACCTGTTGTAGCAGCGCGTTTTGCTACTGAAAAAGTACCGAAACCAACAAGACGAACTTCGTCGCCTGATTTCAAAGCTTTGGTTACTGAAGCTACAAATGCGTCAACAGCTTTAGCTGCATCTGTTTTTGTAAGACCTGTTTCGCTAGCTACGCTAGAAATGAGTTCATTTTTATTCACGGTGAGACTCCCACTAAATTAAGTTAATAACCAAATGCAAGGCCTATAATTGCCTTCCACACCTAAATTGAAACTGCTTTTTTTAATTATGTCAAACAAAAAACTTACTTTTTTACACATTTTATGCTTTTTTTTCGATTTTTTTCCGATTTTACGGCAGAAAAACTGACTTTAAGGCTACAATTTTGCATTTTATCGGCAAAATTTATCATTTTTATCCGCCGAGTCTGTTTTTGTTATTTACGATTCAAAATTATTTGATTATATTAAAAAGCAAATAAGTTGTATTTAATATGGAGGATAAAATGAATAAGGTATTAAATTATATTTCCGGCGGTAAAGGTGTCGGCGCTGTTTTAATTATGCTTGTCAGCGCATTGATAAGTGTATATTTTTCAGTTGTAACAAGAACAGCCGTTATAGATTCGATTCCGTATATTCAGATAATTGCCGATGAAGTTTTACCCATTGAAATGGTAAACGGCACAATTACGCAACCGTATAATACCAAAAAAGTTTATCCGATATACTCTGATGAAAAAACCGGTGATGTCAATTTTACCATAGATACAAATATTGATTCTATGGATACAACCGGCCTAAATTCCGGATTATATCTTACTCGTTCATATTTTTATACCGTTGACAACACCAAAGGTGAGATAAAATCCACCAAATTAAAAGGTGACATAAAACTTGATAAAAAAGATTATACCAAATTTTTACAAAACAATGTCAAATGGCTTGTATTGTCGGTTTTTGTTTTAATGTGGCTCGCATATTTTGTTGTATATTTTCTTGTAACAATGTTTTATGCTTTTTGCGCCGTCATAGCTGAAAAAACAAGCAAAAAATCTTTGGATTTTGATAAAAAAATGCGCCTGAGTGCCGTTTGTTTTATTCTGGTTTTAGCTGTTTCATTTGCACTAAGTTTTATAAATGTTAACATTTCCGGATTGATATTTTTACTTTTGGTTATACTGATGCAAAATATTTTAATCAGAAAACTGTAAAAAATATCGTAATTAAAAATGTAAAAAACTGTTGCAATTTAAAAAAAAATGAATATTATTCGTTTTTAGTGCAAGATTGTGTTTGTTTTTTAATATGCACTTTACTTTCATTTTAATTTAGTTTGTTTAACCCATAAGCTTTAAGCTTAGTTTTTTTGATTGTATAAAATATGAAAAAAAATAATAAATTCCGTAACAACGGCAATAGTAATGCCTACTCTCTTAACTATAAATTTGACAGTGTCAGTCCGGCCGGAAAAGTTAGCGGTACAGCGCTTGATTTAATTAAAAAATATAACGAGCTGGCAAAAGAAGCTCACGGAACAGGTGACTATATTGCTATGGAAGTATATCGTCAATATGCAGAACATTATCGCAAAATTGTTACCGAAATTAATGAACGCAAAAATTTTAGGCAAGAACAACAAAATGCTTTAGAGCAGACGACAAAACAATCGGAATCTATTGAAAATGAACAAACAACCGAAAGTACCGAAAGTCCTGTTGAGCCTGTTGTACAAACTCCGATGCCGATACGAAAAAAGACCTTTAAAATTGTAGAAATCAAAGAAACCAAGGCAGATATAGTACAAGATGAAGTTTCTGCCACCAAAGAAGAAACCGTAAAACCCAAACGCATCATCAGACGCAAAAAAGTTGAAACCGAAGATACAAAAAATCAATCGGAAGCCGTATAGGAGGTTAAAATGCCGATTTTTCTTATTATGACATTTATTGTTGCTTTTTCTTGCTTATTAATAACATACCGTATTCTGGCAAATTACAGCAATTTTCCTCTATGGGCAAAACTTGGCATATTTTTATGGCTTGCCGTATCTTGGTTTTCTCCGGTTATATTAAGGCTGATTCGCAATTATAATTTGCTGAGCGGAACTGCATATGCCATTGTTGCCAAAACCGCCTATTTTATGCTGGGTATTGCATTTATTTTAATTATGTTATTATTGATGCGTGAAATTGTATGGTATGCTATTTACTATATTTCAAAAAATGAATCTTTAAGCCCTGATAATGTTTCGCTTCTTAATCGCAACAATTTGATTACGGTTATATTAGCCGTGCTGATTGCTTTTTATAGTGCGTATGAAGCCAATAAAACTCCGAATGTAATTGACTTTACAATCGAAAACAACAAAATCAAACAAGATACCAAAGTGGTAGTTGCCAGTGATTTACACATAGATATGGCAACACCTTTGTGGCAGATTAAACAAATTGTTGATTTGATAAATGCGCAAAATCCCGATTATGTGTTGCTTGTAGGTGATATCATTGATGAGGAGCCGGAAGGTTTAGATGAAAAACTTGACGAACTCAAAAAGCTCAAAGCCAAAAAGATTTATCTTAGTTTCGGTAATCATGAACACTACAATGCTCCGGCTAAATGGTTGATAAAGTTCACCGAGTTAGGTTTTGATGTGTTGTACAACACAGGTGAACAAATCGACAACACGGGTATTTTTGTTGCCGGCATTCCGGATATGTATTCCGTTGAACCGAATTTTAAAAAAGCCGAATATTATGCAACCGATGATAATTACAAAATATTGATGTCACATTCTCCGGCCATTATTAAACAATTAAAAGAAAATCAGTTTGATTTAACCGTTTCCGGACATACTCATGGCGGACAGATATATCCGTTTCATTATATTGTAAAATCAGCTAATGATTTTCTTGCCGGTATGTATCAGGTAAATAACAACAGTTTATATATCACTCGTGGTGCAGGCTATTGGGGACCGCCGATGCGCATTTTTGCTCCGTCTGATATAACCGTATTTAATTTTAAGAGAAAAGAAAATGAAAAATAAAACCCTGATTATTGATTGTGACGGAGTATTATATCCAACTTCAATGCTCTCATTGCAAGAATTTGTTACTGCAATGAAAGAAACCTATCGTAACGATTTAAAAATTGACGGCGCCACTCAAGAAAAAGTTTCAAAAGAAACTTTGGCTAAAAATCGTTTAGGTATGTTCAATTTTATTAATGCATTATGCAACGAAGTCGGATATGATTTTGATGCTTTTTGCCTTAAAATGCAAGAAAAGACCGATTATTCCAAAATCAGTCGTGATGATGCTCTTTTTAACTTATTATGTGCTGAAGCAAAACAAAGCAGAGTGGTCATTTTAACCAACAATCATATGTCACATCTTGATAAAGTTTTGCATCAGCGTTTTGGTAAAAATGTTTTTGAATTTCAAGATGCCGGTATTGAATGTTTTGATATAAAATCCACCATGAGAAACGGAGTCTTTTATCCTAAACAAAACCCGAAATCATTAGAAATATTCGCTGACAGGCTTGGTGTTTTACCTCAAGATTGCATCTTAATTGATGATACGCAAAGAAATTTGGATTCGGCAAAACAAGTCGGTATGCAAACTGTTTTAATTGATGATGAAAAATTGACATTAAAACAATATTTGATAAATCTTAACTCATCAAAAATCATCAATAGAGGCGGCAAACAAAATGACTGATTGTTCCAAATTAAGTGAAGGTTTAACCATTGCCCGCACATTTGATGTGTCTTCAAAAAAAGATTCGGTTGTTGTGTATAGCATCAGTTATCAACCGACAACAAAAAATCGTGACGATGCAATTGAATTTATAAAAAACAATCCCGATAAAATGCTGATAGAACACACCGATTGCGGAGCAAAACTTGTGGAAATGGGTTTTGAGTGCCTTAACACCTTAGGCAAAGAAGACATAAAAATGATTTGGGTTGAAGCATCTCGCAGATTTATCAATGCCGCTTCGGGCAACATAACGGCTTTTGTTGAAAATGCACATAAAGACAGTGTGTTTATGAGTGTGGAATTGCCCAACATTTTGCAAAACGAAAAAATTGAAACCATAAACAATATGGATAAAAACCTGTTTGCAAAAAATCTGGTTAAATATGATAATTAATCAAATCTATAGTATATTTTTAAATGACCACCCGATTTACCGATATGTGCGTTGCAAAATTTGTAGGTATCGTCAATTGTCATATTGTTAAGACAAGTCCGGCCTGTTTTACAATTTTTATCACCCCAAATAGCTTTGTCATCATATCCGCCATCTTCATTGCTGGCCACAGATGAAATATTGTATATATTACCACTGTCATTTTGCGCTGCAGTAACAACATTTTTGCAGATTTCCATATCTTTTACACTCGCTTTTTCCAATTCTAATAACATGGTAATAACTATATAAGGATTATCATAAGTAAAATTTACACGATTACTAAAAATATCATATATATTGTTTTCATCATTTTTAACAATCATTTCTTCAGGCACCTCGCCCATTTTAACAAAATATTTGGTAAGATTTTCCTTATCTGATGTAAATGAGAACTTATGATAATGCTGTAAAAGCGCACTCATCAGTTGATTTAACTGCTCCGTTTGTTTATTTAGTTTATATTTGAACATCGCTTTGGAATATCCTGCAATTCCGCCAACAGAAAGCACCCCGATTATGGCAAGAACACCAAGCATCTCAACCATACTTCTTCCAAGCTCACAAACTTTTCTCATCAACTAACTCCATATATTATATTCTGTTCACATTCTAAACCGTTTTTTTTGCAAGTAAAAAGAGCCTATTTGTGGATATTTAATCATTTTTGAGGTAATAGTCAAACAAATTTATTTTTATCACCTCTTAACAATTTTAGTAAGCAATTATTACCGGAATCCGCCTCCTAACTGTCACTCCGGCACTTGATGCCGGAGTCCACAAAAATTACAACCTCCTTTTAGTTCATCAAAAAGGAGGTTGTGAATTTTTCATCAACTATTTTGTTTTTGGAGCATCAGCTTTGTGCATACCCCTTCTCATCGGAAGCTCAGGTCTGTTTGCACGCTCTTTTTCTTTCATTTCTTGAAATTTATTTTTTTGCTCATCTGTCAAAATTTTTTCAAATTCTTCCATATTTGCCTTGCGTTTTTCATCAATTTTTTGACGCAAAGCTTTCATTTCTTCCATTAAAGGTTTAATATCTTCTTGACCCTGTTTACGAATGGCGGTTGCTTGTTCTTGTTGTTCTTGTGTCAAGCCCAATTCTTCAGCCATTTTTTTAGCTCTGTTTTCATGAGCTCTTTGCTCAATTTTGGCTCGTTCGGGTGCCATTTCCGGTTCAGCGGCATTTACAACCGTTGAAAACATTACTGTTGTTGCCAAAAGAGTTGATAATAAAATTTTATTCATTTTGTTTCTCCTTGTAAAAAAATTAGTTTTTCTTTTAAAATTTTTCGGGCATTAAACAACCTTGATTTAACTGTCCCGACAGGTATTTTCAAGCCAGAAGATATTTGCTCAATGGAATATCCCTCAAACTCAAACAATACTATCACTTTTTTGTGTTCTTTTGAAAGCGAATCAACCGCTTTCAAGATTATTTTCTGCCGTTCTTTTTCACTTAAAACTTTTTCCGGATTGTCGCTTGCACTCAAACATTCAAGTGCGCTGTCATCGGTTTGCTTTGACAAGCTCTTATAAGTTTTTGAACGAAAATAATCTTTACACACATTAGCGGTAAGTGTACAAATCCACTGTTTAAATTTGCCTTCTTCTTTATATTCGGGCAAATTCTGCCAAGTTTTTATGTAAACTTCCTGCTCAATGTCTTCATTGAAATTACCGGTAAATTTGCGGATTATGGCTTTAACATATTTTTTGTTTTGTTCAATAAGATGCTTCATTATCCTACCCACAATAATCCGTATTCATCAACCGGTAAGCCCAAATCTTCAATCACGGAGCCATTTGATGCACTGTAAACTTCATCCATCCACACATCATAAATTACGGTTTCTTGTTTAAATGATGTCATAAACACCAAAAAACAACCGCACATTATAGCTCCTGCCGAGTTTATCATTTTGCGTCTGCGTTTGCGGGCAAAATATAACGGCTTTGCTTGTTGTATGAGTTTTGAAATATCTTCCATAAAGTTTCTCCTTACAATATGCTATAACGAAAAGTTTTAACATAAAGTTCACGGCTTTTAAAAATATTTTTTCCAAATGATGGTAGATAAGGCAGTTTTCGTTGTTGCAAAATCGATTGCTTGTTATATAGTTGAACTACATTTTAACTTGATGAAAGGCATAAATATGAAAATTGCTGTTATCGGAACCGGATATGTCGGATTACCCACGGGTGTCGGCTTGGCAGAACTCGGAAATGATGTTATCTGCATTGATAGAGACGAAAACAAAATTAAGGCTTTACAAAACGGTAAATTAACCATTTTTGAAGATGGTTTGCCCGACTTGTTTTCCAAAAATGTTCAAAACGGTAAAATTAAGTTTACAACATCCACAAAAGATGGCGTTCAAGATGCCGATGTGGTAATTTTGGCAGTCGGAACTCCGCCAAACCCCATTACCAAAGAAGCCGATATGAAGTATATTCACGCAGCCGCGGAAGAATTGGCTCAACATATCACCAACTATACGGTTATCGCCATAAAATCTACCGTTCCGGTAAATACAGGTGATGAAGTTGAAAAAATTATTGCCTTGCAAAACCCGAAAGCTAAATTTGATGTTGTATCCTTGCCCGAATTTTTGCGTGAAGGTTTTGCCGTACATGACTTTTTTAATCCTGACCGAATTGTGGTCGGAGCAAACTCTGAAAGAGCAAAAGAAAAAATCAAAGAACTTTACAAGCCTTTTGAAGGTAAAACCAACATTTTATATGTAAAACGCCGTTCATCCGAAACCATAAAATATGCATCAAATGCATTTTTAGCCATGAAAATTCAATATATTAACGAAATGGCAGATTTTTGTGAAAAATCGGGAGCAGATGTGTATGAAGTAGCCAAAGGTATGGGCTTAGATAGCAGAATAGGTAATAAGTTTTTAAACCCCGGCCCCGGATATGGCGGTTTTTGTTTCCCTAAAGATACCAATGCCATGGCCTATATGGGACGAGTTAATGGGGTTGATTTATCCTTAATTGAAGCCACCATCAGAGGAAACGACAAGCGCAAAATTAATATGGCAAAACGCATATTGGAAGAAGTGTCAAATTTAAGACACCCTGTTATCGGAGTGTTAGGAGCCGCATTTAAGGGCGGAACCGATGACTGTCGAGAATCTCCTGCCATGCAGATTATTGAAGTTCTGTTGGAAAAAGGTGCAAGCATCAGACTTTATGACCCCGAAGCCCTTGAAAATGCCAAGAAAATTTTAGGCGATAAGGTATATTATGCTGCTGATATGTATGATGCTCTTGACCAAGCCGATATTATGACCATTCTCACCGAATGGGAAGATTTTAAGGCCCTTGATTTGCAAAAGGCAAAAACTTTGCTTAAATCCCCCAAAATTGTTGATTTAAGAAACATTATAAATCGTGACAAGGCCATTGGTTTAGGGTTTGAAATTAAGGGTATCGGAGTGGTATAATGAAAAAAGAACAAAATTTTTCGGAACAAGCAAAAAAATTGATGCTGATGTTTCAAAAAGATGAAATTACCAGCTCGCATATTTATTCGTATTTTGCCGGCAAAGTTAAAAACAAAAAAGACAGCAAAATTTTAACCAAAATTGCGCAAGATGAGGCTTCTCATGCCAAAGTTTGGGCACAATACACCAAACAGGAAGTTAAGCCGAATATGTTTAAGGTTTGGTTATATCGGGTACTGATTTATGTTTTGGGCTATACTTTTGTTATCAAACTTTTAGAAGCTCATGAATATGACGGTATCAAAGCATTAAAACAGCTTGAAACTGAAATCCCGGAGGTTAAAAGCATTATCAAAGATGAAAAAGCACATGAAAAAAAGCTTGTGGATATGCTTGATGAAGAACGGTTAAACTATGTCGGAGCCATGGTTTTGGGCTTAAACGATGCCTTGGTTGAATTAACCGGTACAATTGCCGGTATGACTTTTGTGCTTGCAAATACGACCTTAATTGCCTTTGCCGGAATTATAACCGGTGTGTCGGCCACACTTTCAATGGCGGCCTCAAACTATTTGGCAGAACGAGCCGATGGCAACCCCAATGCACTAAAAGCAAGCATTTATACCGGAATTGCTTATTTAATTACGGTTGTTTGTTTAGTTTTGCCATATCTTTTGTTGCCTGTAAATATGTATGTAACAGCTCTTGCTTGTATGATTGCGGTTGTAGTGTTTTTAATTTTTATTTTTAACTACTATATCGGCATTGTAAAATCGGAGCCGTTTTTACCTAAGTTTGCCGAGATGGCAGGCATCAGTTTATCTGTGGCTCTAATTGCCTTTTTAATCGGTTGGGGCGCTAAAGTGTTTTTTAATTTGGATATAGGTTAAAAAATCTGAAATTATAATCAAAAAAAGCAGTCAAACGCAAAAGTCGGCTGCTTTTTTCATTTTTCTTGACAAATCAATCAGCAATTTGATAAACTTAACACAATTCCGAATTATTAATTTTTAAATCCATAAGTTATGAAAAAGGTATTATTATTTTTGGTATGTGTACTCACAGTGCACATCTCAAGTGCTCAGTTAAATGACATTTACTTGAGCAATGATGTTGTCTTATCGGACAATCAGTGGCATTTTGATGACTATTCGGTCATTGAGGCAACGGGTAATAACTATTTGGTGATTACGCCAAACCGGTATTATTACAATTACTTACCGCCATTTAGTGTGTTTGATTTTGAAATGCGCTACGGCGACAGAGTGCGCTATTATAAACCTTATGTTTATAACGGTGCTTTCGGGTGGTATGTGGATTGTATTTATCAAGATTATTTTTATTGTCCGTCAACAATGGTTTGTATAAGACTGTCTTATGTCCCCGTGTTTTATAATTTTTACTATAACATTTACAGACACAGGCATATAGATTTAAGGTGTTGGCATTGGAGACCACACGGACATTATCACCATTTGTGGAAACCGCCTCACCGTCCGCATCATCATTATGACAAGCCTCATCGCCCGCACAACGGATATGATAAACCAAGACCGCCGAAAAATGATGGCTATTCAAAGCCTCACAACTCCAGACCGGCACCTGGTGTCAGACCGCCAAGCAGACCGCCTCAAAATCCGAATGTTTCAAGACCACACGGACAACCTAACCGAGGAAATGCTTATTCAAGGCCAAGCACTCCGCCGTCACGCAACTCTAATGTAACAAGACCGAGTATGCCACATTCGAGAGGCTCTGCAACCGTAAGACAAGCTCCGCCTTCAAGAAGTTCGAGCCATTCAAGACCTTCTTCAAGCCGAAGTTCAAATCACAATCAGCGACATCGCTAGTAAAACAGGGAGCTTAAAAGCTCCCTGTTATTATTTTAAAAAGCATAACATTTAATATTTTTTACCTCATTTTTGATTTAAATCTACAAACAGACTCTTTTTACTTGCAAAAAAAAAAAACGGTTTATGATGTGATGTGAAAGGTAAATTTTTGCACTTTTCAAGTACATTTAAACTTAATTTTTGTAAAGGATTAAAAATTATGAGAAAATATTTTCTTTTAAGCGCTGTTGTACTCTTGGCAACAAGCACCGCAAATGCCACCACAGATTATGCCGAAGTAACCGCTAAGGCTACAATTCAAGTGGCAGGTCAGTTAGATTGTACCAATTCAATTGATTTTGGAACTATTGTTGTAAAAGCAAACAATGCAGAATCGACTGTCAATTTTGAGCTCGGTAGCTTCACCGGTGATATTTTATCCGTATCAGCATTTACAAATCCGGACAATTTTGTAGAAGGTTCATATAACGGAGCGGTGGGCTGTGATGTAACCACAGATGGAGTTGAAGGGGCAACCTATAGTATTCCACCATCAACTAAGTTAAAAAATGGTGAAAAGGAAATGACGCTTACTTTAGATACAGGACAAGATGCAGATATGCTCTACATCATACCGAAACTGACAGTACCTCAAAAGGTAACAGCAGGTGATTATATCGGTACCTTTACCGTTACTGCAACTTATTAATCACAACAAAACTCCCCGCTGATTTTCATCAACGGGGAGTTTTTTTATGGCTTTTTCAATTATAAAGCAGATGTATCAACTTTAACACCAACACCCATTGTAGAGCTTATAGAAACTTTTTTCATATAAGTTCCTTTAACGGCTTGCGGTTTAGCTTTGATAATTGCTTCAATAAATGCTTTGGCATTGTCATAGATTTTGTCTTCAGAAAACGATGCTTTAGCAACACCAGCATGAACAATACCGTTTTTCTCAACACGATATTGAACTTCACCGG
Organism: Alphaproteobacteria bacterium; assembly: GCA_015062345.1. Classification (GTDB taxonomy): domain Bacteria; phylum Pseudomonadota; class Alphaproteobacteria; order RF32; family CAG-239; genus JAFTYO01. The sequence continues at coordinate 15,156 of SUUV01000015.1, forward strand.
CTTTTGCTTTAGCAACAGCAGTTGCAACATCTACGGTAACAGTGCCGAGTTTCGGGTTTGGCATTAAGCCTTTAGGACCTAAAACACGAGCAACACGACCGGCCATACCCATCATATCAGGAGTTGCAATGCAACGATCAAAATCAATCTTGCCTGACAAAATTGAATCAACAAGGTTTTCAGCACCAACGATATCAGCACCTGCCGCTTTTGCTTCATCAGCTTTTTCACCTTGAGCAAACACTGCAACACGAACTTTCTTACCGTTTCCGTGCGGAAGCGGGCAAACACCTCTAACCATTTGGTCAGCGTGCTTAGGATCAACACCTAAGTTAATTGCCAAATCAATTGTTTCATCAAATTTTGCTGTTGCGTTTTCTTTAACGATTTTAACAGCGTCTTTTAATGCATATGCTTGATTTTTATCAAGATTTTTATATGCGTTTACAATTCTTTTTCCTGCCATCGTCTTACTCCACTACCTTAATACCCATAGAAACAGCCTGACCTTTAACCATATTCATGGCAGATTCAACTGTTGAACAGTTCAAATCAGGAAGTTTGGTTTGAGCAATTTCTTTAACTTGAGCAAGAGTAATCTGGCCGGCAAAAGATTTTCCAGGTTCTTTGGAAGCAGATTGAACACCTGCAGCTTTTTTAATGTAATATGCAACCGGAGGAAGCTTTGTGATAAAAGTAAAGCTTTTATCTTCATAAGCTGTGATGATAACCGGTACCGGAATACCGGGTTCCATTTTTTGAGTTGCAGCATTAAATGCTTTACAAAATTCCATAATATTCAAGCCTTTTTGACCCAAAGCAGGACCAACCGGCGGAGAAGGATTGGCTTTTCCGGCGGCAATTTGAAGCTTGATTAAACCTAAAATTTTCTTTTTAGACTTAGCCATTTTTCATACCTCTTAGTTAGGTTTCGTGGTTTTGAACATGGCTGTTCTCCCACGAAAATGTTAAAACAAAAAACTGCCTTTTTTGCAAAAGGTGAAACATCTATATCACAAAACTTTTAAAAATCAAGAACTTTTTAATCAAAATACCGATTCTTATGTTATGTAAAATTTAAAACTCACAAAACAAAAAACCCACCGATTTGGTGGGCGAAGATAAACAACAATTTAACTATTTTTCATCTTTTTTAGATTTAGCTTCTTTAACTTGAGCAAGCTTTTCTTGAGCTTTTTGCTGACCTTTTTTCACTGCGGCAACACCCTCTTTTGTTTTTTCTTCAATAGTTTTTTTCAAATTAGGCAATTTGTCAGCATTAAAAATTGCTACCACTAAAATAATTACCAATAACCAACCAAACATTTATTTTTCTCCTTTTTGTTTTTGATGCAAAACTTCCATCGCATCATATTTTATGTTATTTTCAGTAAAACTACTTAGTCCACTATAATATTTTTTTATTTGATTATCAAGTATAATTGTTTCTTTTTTTGAGCAAATTATATTTTTTATTTTTTCAAACCGTTCTAAGGCTTTGTCTTGAAGGTATATTCCGTTGTTGCATAAATTTATCATTTCTTGTTCATCAGCCAAACAATATGTCACGACATCACAACCCGATTGCCATACATTTTGCGCTTTTTTGATAACATCTCCTTTTAAGGCATGCATATCAATTGCATCAGAAAACAACATTCCGTTAAAGCCGATATTTTTTCTTATAATTTCTTGTATACCAATTTTTGATATGCTTATAGGTTTTTTGTTATCAATTTTGGTTAGCAAAATATGCGCAGTCATGGCCGATGGCATATGATTTAAGTGTTTAAAAGGATAAAAATCCGCTTCCAAATCTTTCATATCAGAGCAAATTTTGGGAAGCTTGGCATGCGGGTCATTAACGGCTCTGCCGTGTCCGGGGATATGTTTGATGCAAGGACAAATTCCGCTATTGATATATGTTTCACACATAGTTTTGCCATGAACTAAAACTTTTTCTTTGTCGTTTCCGAAACATCTGTTTTTAAGGGCTATGGTAGTTTGCGGATAATCAATATCCAAAACCGGCGCAAGTACCATATTTGCACCGATTTTTTGCATTTGCCTAGCAACAAGTTTTGCATGTATTTGCGTAATTTCTACATCGTTGACTTGTCCCAAAATGTTTTGTGATGCCAAGCTGTTGTTTTCATAAAACAGATGGGTTAATCTTCCGCCTTCTTCATCAAGGGCAATTATCACATCATCTCGACCGATTGTTTCTTTTATTGAACAAATTAAATTTTTGGTTTGCTCAGCAGAAATTATATTTCGTTTAAGGAGTACAACTCCCAACGGATTAAATTTTTCAAACAGTTTTTTTTCCGCATCGCTTAATTTGTCGGACTTAACGGATAACAAAGCGGCCAGAATCGGTTTTTCCAAATTTATCTCCTATTTTTGTTTTGCAAAACAATTTAAGCCTTGAGATTTTAATTTAGTACACAATTTATCGGCATCTTCTTTAGAGGCAAAATTTCCGGCTTTAAGTCGATAAATCGGATTGTTATTGTTTTGTTTTGAACTTTCGATTTCATATGCAAGATTTTGCAAATCAGTATGTTTTGCGCTTAAATCAAGCCAACTTTTCTTTATTGATTTTTCATCAGACGAAGCCATCAGTTGAAGTTGCCAAACTCCTTTTTGTGCAACCGTGTTTTTTTCAACCGTTTTAGTTTTGTTGTCAGTTTTATCGGCAACCTTAACCTCTAATTTGATATCTTGAGGTTTTTGCGGAATTGCAATTTTTTTGTTGTCGGTTGTCTCAACTTTTTCAATCAACTCATCAAGATTTTTAACCGACAATTGCGGTAAATCCGATTTATTATCATTTAATATTTTTTCTTCGGCAACCGTTATTTCTTCAACTTCCGGTTCGGGAACAATTTCGGGCAATTTCGGAGTTTCGGGAGTGGGCAAAATGCTCTCGATTTTAATGGTTTCGGCAGTTTGTTTTTCAACCAACGCATAAACCGGTTTATCCTGATTTAATATTTCCATTCCGCCGGGGTTGTTAGGCTGAATTTTTACCGGAGTAATCGGTCTTTTGATAAGCGGAATTTCAGTTTGTTTAACTTCGTTAAAGTTTGGCACGAGCAAAACCCAACTGACAATGCCGGCAAGAGCAACTCCGGCAACGGTACCGATAAAACCGTTACGAGAGCGTTGCAACTCTTGTTTTCTGGCTTGCAATTGAGCTTGTCTTTCGGAGGCAACTTTTTGCCTGAATTCGCTTAAATAATCTTCATCTTTATCATTATACAATTCTTTAAACATTCTCTATGCCCTTATAATAACATTTTTTAAGTATAATAAACCAAAAAACTTTATAATCCTTTAACATCGTTGTTGCAAAAAAATAAAAAGTTAAGTAAACTTGGGATAAATTTTGAGGATAAAATATGCTGATTTCAACTTTTAACATAAATTCGATTAATGCTAGGTTAGAGCAATTTGTTGCTTGGCTTAATGAAAAAAAGCCGGATATTGTCTTGTTGCAAGAGTTAAAATGCGATTTTAATTCTTTTCCTTTTTTTGAAATTAATATGGCCGGCTATGACGCCAAAATCGTAGCTCAGAAAGCCTATAACGGCGTGGCAATATTAAGCAGACACAAAATTAAGACCGTTTGTGAAAAACTCCCTGACTTTGATGATGACAATGCGCGCTATTTAGAAGCAACGATTAATGTAAAAGGAACTGATATCCAAGTTATAAGTGTATATTTTCCGAACGGAAATCCGCCGTATAATAACCTTAGTGACAACTCGAAATTTATCTACAAATTAAATTTTACCGATGCTTTTTATCGCCACATGCAAAGCTTAATTGTAAACCACGAAAAAATTGTTATCGGTGGTGACTTTAATGTGATTTTAACTGACAATGATGTTTATAATCCGGAGCTTTTTGCCAATAATGCTCTTTATAAAGACAGTGTTAAAAGAAGGCTCAAAGCCCTGATGTATTTAGGCTTTTATGATGCATACAGGGTTATCAATCCGCAAAAAATCGGATACACATATTGGGATTATGCCAACAGAGCCTTTGAGCAAGATTTAGGTTTAAGGATAGATTATTTGTTGCTTTCGCCAACGCTCACCGATGCCTTAACAAATTGTTATGTCGATAAAACTTTAAGAGCTAAAGAAAAGCCCTCCGACCACACTGTTCTTTCTGCCGAAATTGATATTTGATAAGGAAAAAGCATTGAAAAAATATTTAGTTGCAATTTTTATATTTTTATTTTCCGTTCCCGCATATGCCGATTTTGATGCGATAGATGATGTTTTTGTGGTTATAAGTTCCGATTATATAAATGAAAAAAGCCCCAAAGACATTATGGTTAAGGGCTTAAATGTGTTAAGCTCGATTGATAAAGCCGTATATCTAAAATATACCAATGACAAAATATTTTTCTATTACGGACCTAAAATGGTCAAGCAATTTGAAATGCCCGTAAACACTTTATCACCTGAGGATTGGGCAGATTTTACAAAATCAATAATTGCTACGGCAATCGGAGTTTCCGATAAAATTGAGTTGATAGATTTTGAAATTCCGGACAGGTTTGCAAAAGAGGTCTTTACCGGCCTTGACGGATATTCACACTATTATAGCGCCTATTCGGATTTAGCCGACACGCCAAAAGTTGCAAAAAGAAATTTTGCCTCAAGAATTGTCTCCGATAACATTCTGCTGATTAAAATTTTGGCTTTCAGAAAAGATGTCAGCCAAAAAGTAAAACAAGAAATTGATGATTGTTCACAGTGCAAAGCTCTTATATTGGATTTAAGAGGAAATCACGGCGGACTGTTAGATGAAGCCATAAAAATTACGGATATGTTTTTAGATGAAGGAATTATTACCTATACGCTTTCAAAGGACGGTACTTTACCAAAATTTTATACTTCAACATCAGGAGATATTTTTTCCAACAAACCGATTGTAATTTTGGTAGACGGCTTTAGTGCTTCGGCTTCTGAAGTGTTGGCCTCGGCTTTAAGCGAGCAAAACCGAGCTGTTTTGATTGGCACGCAAACATATGGCAAAGGTACGGTGCAAAATGTTTCAAAAAATGCTTCGTCAAGCGCCATGGCTATCACCACATCATATTTTTATACCCCCGGCGGTAATAAAATTGACAAACTCGGCCTTATGCCCGCCGTTTGTACCGGAGGATTAAAATTAAGACAATATGTAACAGACGGTGTTTGTGACCGACAAGACCGCTTTACAAATGAGGCAGATGTGGAAATTGCCGTCAAATTTATTGAAGGCAACTTGTAGATAAATTTTTTTGCACAACCTTCTTGACATATTTGACAAATAGTGTATAGTAAACTATCAATTCAAATTTTTATTACTAATTTTTAAATCTCATAATTATGGAAACAAAAACTAAAAAGAACAACTATGCTGTTGTTGTCTATTATGTCTTAACGGCACTTTGTATTATCGGTGCTTGGGTGATTGCCTGCTTTCACGAATCGGCAATGGCTAACATCTCCATACCGCTTATCATGTTATCATACACTCCGTATATATGCTATCTTGCGAGTGAGGATAACACTGAAAATATGAACAAACCGTTATTATGGTTTTTAACAGGGTTATCGTATCTTGCTCTTATGGGTTTGGTAGCATGGGTTATGCCTGACGGATTGGGATTTATGCTCTTAGGAGCATTGATACCGATATTGTTTATGGCTACGGTGTTTTTATATTGTGTTCTAAAATATAAAACGCCGGCTAAGTGTGTTATCATCGGTATTGTTGCGCAAGTGATTATGATTCCTCTGGGAGTTGGATGTATCGCAGTGGATTACGAAAAACAACAACTGATTAATAACACAAAGCCGATTACAACAACGGTAGAAGGTGTTTACCGGCGAGGTAACATACATATCGTACACTTTGATGATTACGGTTCGTATGAAATACCTCAAAGTTCTGCCAACAATCTGAAATCAGGCGACACGGTGCTTGTAAAAATCGTCAAAGACAAGGTTTATACCTTGGAAAGAAAGTAAAATTTAAGCCACCATTGAGGTGGCTTAAATTTTTTGTGCAACAATTGTTATTTTGCGGCTTTCTTGGTTGTTTTCTTAACAACTTTTTTAACAGCTTCCAATTCTGATGTACAGTGCGGACAACGAGTTGCCTCAAGAGCAATTTCCGAACAACAATAAGGACATTTTTTTGTTGTCGGAGCAGCTTTGGCTTCTTCTTTTTTCTCAGCAGCCGCCATTTTTTCTTGCAATGTATTAATTGCCTTAATCAAAATAAACACGGCAAAAGCAACAATGATAAAACTGATAACATTGTTGATAAACATACCGTAATTGATGGCAACTTCATCATTTAACATCAATTTTAAGTCAGAAAAATCAACTTTTCCGAGCAACACGCCAATCGGCGGCATAATTACATCTTTAACCATAGAATCAACAATTTTACCGAATGCGGCACCGATGATAATACCGACAGCCATATCGATAACATTACCGCGCATGGCAAATTTTTTAAATTCATTAATAAAATTTTTCATATAAGTTACTCCAAAATACAGTTAGTCACTGCTGAATTTTTATAAGTTTTAACATCAAATGTCAACACATATTATTTTTTGGTCGTGTGCTTTATGTTTCTTTTTACCATTATTTACAGGTTGTTTTTTAAAATTCGAGCCATGATATTTTGTTTGACACACCAACCATATTCGTGCTATTGTCACTACTGTAAGAAATATTATTGTAAAATTTAAATATTAAAAGTTATGAAAGATTATTTTACCAAAAAAGAACGACAAAGGATATTATCGTTTGTCGGAGATGATGCTCTACGCAATTGCGGACTTACTGTAGCAAGTGAGTGTCTGATAATAAACGACGGAACCTTTGACGAGGTTGTTTCCTTTATTAAAAAAAGACGACCATCAGTAAAAGCACAAATTGAGTTGATTAAGCGAAGCGATATCAATTTGATTGATATGTTTTTTAAGCATAGGTATCAATTCAGCGAAGATGCAGTGAACTTTTTATGTGAAACGGCTTGTGACGAAATTGTAATGTTGCAACTCGAAAAAGGTTTTTTATTACCTGAAAAAGCACAAAATGCCGTGGCGGATAGGCAAAATCATAAAATGTTTATGACTTATGCTTTTTTTACATCTGAATATGCGCAATTGATTGTTCTAAAGCGCAACAATGAAGATGAAATTAATAAGATGCTTGTCAGTGCACCTCTGACCCCTAAGGCTCAAAAAACATTTTTGCAAACGGCAACCACTGAGCAAGTCTTGGATTATATTTCGCATTCAAACGAAAGGTTTTCAGATGTCAGGCCATTGTTTGAGCGAGAGGTCAAAGAGGAAATCTTAGCTTATTTACAAAAGTTTTGGTTAGGTGAGCAAGATGTTCTTTTGTTTGAAAGAGCAAACGAATATGAAATAAATGCATATCTTTGTTCTCGTCAGGCATATACTCTGTCCAAAAAAGCTCAGACGATGCTCTTAAATCGAGGTGTTCATAGCGAAATCAAGACTTATATATTGTTTGGAGGCTTTTTCTCTGATAAAAATGAGGTATTGCTTGTAAACAGGCATAACAGAGAAGAAATTATGGCTTACATTTATCGGCGGAGGTTGTCCAAAGCTGCCACTCTTGCTTTTATCAAATGGGCAAGTACTGAAGACATAATTACTTTCATGAATGCGAAAAATTCAGACAATATGTCGATTATGGCGCAAAAATCATTGCTTGCTCGTGCGGTTGAAGAAGAAATTTTGACTTACATCACAAATGTTGATGCAAATGCTGAGGGTAAAGGTTTTGCTTATACCATAGTGCATAAGTTTTTGAAAACCAGAACATCAAAGGAACTCATTGCGTACATCGACAAGTTTGATATTGATGAAGCGGAAGAAAAAATCATTATCAAAAGAGGCTTAACCGAAGTGATTGTTCATTATGCCAAAAACAAGTATATTCACAATCCGGCGCTTATTATCAATCGGGGGAATAAACAAGAAGTGAGAGCTTTGTTTGAGAGTATGAATGCTGATGTGGATTTGCTTTTGGCCCGAGATGAAAAAATCAATCAATTACTTAAAACACCCAAGTAAACTTTTGCTTGCTGTTGTAAAAATTAACCCGCTTTTTCAGGCGGGTTAATTTTTTGATTGCTATTCTTTTTTGCTTAATATTTTTCTGATGGATTTTTTCCGATTCGGCAAACTTATTTTACGATACATATATACGGCTATCGGCACACCCAAAAGCATACCCCACAACCCGATAACACTGTGAGCTATATACAAAATGATAAGTGTCATCACCGGATTTATACGCATAATTGAAGAAACAATACGCGGATTTAAAATGTATGTTTCAATCATATGAATGCCTATAATCATCACGATTGCCCAAAAACCAAGCTCCATACCGCCTGTGTTTACCGCCATTAAGACAATCGGCACAGAAGATATTATCATACCTAAAACCGGTATCAGTCCGCACATAAACACAATTGTACACAACAGAGCAATGGCTTTAATATCTAAAACATACAAACACATAGCCGTCAAAATGGTGTTTATTGTAGATATCAAAAGTTGGGCTCTGAAGTTTTCACCGACAACTTTGGCAAAAAGCATTATGCTATCGGCAGTTTCTTTATATGAATCGGCAAGTTTTGTATATCGTAAATTTTTAACCCCTTTGGATAAATGCGGTAAATCAAGCATAATTAAAAAACTAAACAACATAGCCAAGAAAAACCAACCAAAATAGTGCAGGCCTTTTTCTATTATGCTTCTGACCACAGTCCAAACACTTACAAGCAATGTATCCGGAAACAGTGCCTCTTTTATCTGTGGCAAAAGAGGAGAGATAAATTCATTTCCGGCAAGGTTTGTGCTTAACCATTCTTTGGTAGATTTAATGCTATTTGGCAATTGGTCCGTAAACGACATGGCCTCAGCCAATAATTTGGGCGGTACAATAGTTAAAAATGCAATTACCCCGATTAAAAATAAAATATAGATTCCTATTACAACGGCTTTACGGTTTATATTATATCTTTGGCGAATATAACCTGTTATACCCGATACGATAAAACACATAATGAATGTAATGAACACCAGACCGAACATATCTCGAAAAAGATATAAAAGTCCCATAAAAGTTGCCCAAATAAAATATGCTCGGTTAACTTGAATAAACTTTGAAATATCAAATATCATATTTTTACCTCATACTACTTGAGTTTGATTAAATTATTTAATGGTATTATGATTTATATCTCAAAGTATAATTAAGTTTGAGGCAAAAGCAAGAAAAAATATTTAAATTGCATTTAAAATGAACCCCCTCGTTATAATAAACGAAGGGGAATTTTTTACATTGCCGTAAGTTTGAGTTCGTCGGGATTAAGGCATTTGAGCTCATCAATCACGAACAAACCGTTATCACGGATAAGAACATCGTCAAAATAAATTTGACCGCCACCATAGTCAGGTGTTTGGATAAGCACCAAGTCCCAATGGATTGCCGATTTGTTGCCGTTAGGTGCACTCTTATAGCAGTTACCGATTGCCATATGCAAAGAGCCTGCAATTTTTTCATCAAACAAAATATTGCAAATATCTTTGGTGATGAAAGGATTTACACCTAAGGCAAACTCGCCGACATAACGAGCGCCCGCATCTATGTTAAAGATGTCTTCAAGGTCTTCTTTGTTACCATTATGCTCACAGTTGACGATTTTTCCGTTTTCAAACCACAGCTTGATGTTGGCAAATTTCTTTCCGTCCATATGGCTAGTGGTATTAAAACGGATAACACCGTTTATCGAATCTTTTACCGGAGCCGAATATACCTCTCCGTCCGGAATGTTTCTGTGCCCTGAGCATACAACTGCGCCGATGCCTTTAATCGAAAACGAAATGTCTGTTTCCGGAGCGACGATTCTAACCTTATCGGTTTTGCTCATCAGCTCGGCCAGTTTGTTCATAGCAGGCTCCATCTTTGAGTAGTCAAGCAAACATGCATCAAGCAAAAAGTCTGTAAACTGCTTGGTTGACATACCGGCCTCATAAGCCATCACATCGTTGGGGTAACGAAGTACGCACCAACGAGTGTTATCTACTCGGTAACGCAGAACTTTTGCGAAACACTGACTATAATCAGCCTGACTTTCATCTGACACATCAGATGCGTCATACGGATTTGTCATACTTGAAAATCCGATATACACATCCATATGTTTCATCAGCTCCAGATGAATTTTGCAATGTTCGTCAATCTGCTCCTTGTCGGCATATTTTAGCATTGCGTTGGTAAAGCGAATGTCGTTCAAAAAATAGAACGGAATGCCGCCTAACTTAACAGTTGCCTCAATAAATGCCTCAAACATCGGGATAGATTTAAGACCTTTGGCGTCAATAAAGACCTTCTCGCCGGGGACGAGATTTACGGAATTTTTCATTACATTTTCCGCTAGTTTTTGTACTTTGTTCATAATATGAATAATTATTTGGTTTCTGACTTGGATTTTATGTCTTTTTTGTGCTTTTGTCAAGTTTAAAAATGTAATAGCCACATTTTTTTTAGTTTAATGTGGCTATTTGCTAAATTAAACAAAATGTTTAAGCAACCGGTTTAATATGCCAAATGTTTTTAGCATAATCCATAATGGCTCTGTCGCTTGAAAAATATCCGATTCTGGCCACATTCAATATGGCTGATTTGTTCCATTTTTCTCTATTAAGATAGTCTGTTTCAGCCTTATGCATTGCATTGTTAAAGTCTTCCAAATCGGCCAAAATGAAGAAATAATCCCGATTTAAGAGTTCTTCTACAATCGGCTTAAACAACAACACTTTGTCTTTTTCACAGAACATACTCGAATTTAGGGCATTTAAGATGCGTTTGATATAATCCGATTTTTCGTACAAATCTCTTGGCTTGTAAGATTTTCTCATCTCTTTGATTTTTTCATCTCTTAAACCGAAAAGATAAAAATTATCTTCGCCGACGGCTTCTCTGATTTCGATGTTTGCGCCGTCATATGTACCAACGGTTAAAGCGCCGTTTAAGGCAAATTTCATATTGCCGGTACCGGAAGCTTCAAAGCCTGCGGTTGAAACCTGCAAACTGATATCTGCGGCCGGAATTAGTCTTTCCGCCAATGACACTTTATAATCGGGCATAAAGATAACCTTAATGGCATCATTAATTCGAGGGTCATTGTTTACAACATCTGCCACATTGTTAATCAACTTAATTATAAGCTTGGCAAAAGTATAAGACGGAGCGGCTTTTCCTGCAAATATGTAAGTTTTGTTCTTAATGGGGCGAACATTGTCTTTAATGATGGCCAAATAATCGCCGATAACTTGCAATATGGTCATCAATTGGCGTTTATATTCATGAATGCGTTTTGCATGCACAATGTAGATACTGTCGGCATTAATAACCGTACCCGTGGCCTTAAAGGCCAAAAAGGCCATGCGTTCTTTATTGCGCTTTTTGATTTCATCAAATTTATTGATAAAATCTTTGTCATCAACAAACTTTTCAAGTTTATGTAAATCATCTAAATCGGTTATCCACTTTTGGCCGATTTTATCCGAAATTAAATCTGCCAAAGCAGTGTTTGCGTGCAACAACCAACGACGAGGTGTTATGCCGTTTGTCACATTGGTAAATTTTTCCGGCCATAGCTCGTAAAACTCCGGTACAAGTGAAGTTTTAATCAGGTCTGAATGGAGCTTTGCCACACCATTGACCGAGAAAGAACCGACAATGGACAAGTTTGCCATGCGGATAATCTGAGAATCGCCTTCACCGGACACAATGGATATTTTTGCAAGCTTGGGCGAATTGTTACCAAATTTTGTTTTTGCAAATTCAATAAACCTGCGGTTGATTTCATATATAATTTGCAAGTGGCGAGGCAATAACTTACCCAAAATGCGAGTCGGCCAAGTTTCTAAAGCTTCGGGCAGTAAGGTATGGTTGGTATAAGCAAAAATTCTTGAGGTAATATCCCACGATTCGTCCCATTCCAAACCATATTGGTCAATGAGCAGTCGCATCATTTCGGCAATGGCAAGCGCAGGGTGTGTATCGTTTAATTGAATACAAACATAATCGGGCATCTTGTCAAAGTCATTGCTTTTTTCCAAAAATCGGCGAATGATATCTTGAATTGCGCAAGATACAAAGAAATATTGTTGGGTTAAACGAAGTGTCTTACCCGATTCTACCGCATCGGAAGGATACAAAACTTTAGATATGGTTTCAGATTTTATTTTTGCTTTTACGGCTTCAATATATCCGCCTTCGTTAAACACATTGATATCAAGTTCGGCATCGGATTTTGCCGAGAACAAACGCAAATAGTTTACCGATTTTCCGTTATAACCGACAATCGGAAAATCGTACGGAATACCGTATAAAGTTTGCGTATTTACCCAAGTAAAATAGGGTTTGCCGTTTGCACCCATATAACTTTCGACATTTCCGTAAATCGGAATAGAAACTTTCCTGTCGTTGCGGGCAAATTGCCAAGGCGAATCTTCACCGAGCCAACTGTCGGCCTGTTCAATTTGCCAACCGTTATCAAACTTTTGCTTAAACAAACCGAATTGATAGTTAATACCATAACCGAAACCGGCCAATCCCAATGAGGCCATTGAGTCAAGATAACAAGCGGCTAATCTTCCCAAACCACCGTTACCTAAAGCGGGGTCATATTCGGCATTATAAATTTCTTCCATGGTAAGATTTGGAAAACCGTCAATTTCAATATCTTCAATGAGCTTAAACAAACCTAAGTTGTGCAGATTGTTTTCAAGCGAGCGACCGATTAAATATTCAATCGAAAGATAATAAACTCTCTTACTGCCGGCTTTATTATATCTGGCAATGGTTTGATACATTTTATCCATGGCAAATTCTCTAACTGCCAAGGCAATAGCTTGTAAGGCCTCCTCTTTGGTAAGTTCACAGGCTCTTTTGCCGATAAAATATTTGATATAGTGTTCAATGGAAAGTTTTAAGCGAGCTTTATCAATTTCATTGATTACATTAGTTGCTTCTTTTTTCACGATTTTCTCCTATTTAAAATACCCAATTATCCAATATGCTACATAAAAATGTTTGAAATTTAATTAACAATATAGGATTATTTTTTTAAAAATAAAAGTTGCAAATTGCTCGATTTTAGTAGATAATTTGCCGGACTAATACAAATTTGAACAGGAATATACGATGAAAAAAAGCTTTTTATTTACATTGCTTACAGCTACAACCGTTGCCACAAACGCATATTGCGGTGATATCTTTGATGCAATGGGCAGCGCCTATAACAACAACCCCACATTGGAAGCAAGTCGTGCGTATTTGCGCTCGGTTGATGAAAATGTTGCAATTGCAAAATCGGGTTTCAGACCAAAGTTATCCGTTCAGGGCTCATATCGTGACACTCACTTGCATAATGATGTCGTTCAAACCGATACCGGATATGATGAAAGCGTAAGCATACAAGCAGAACAATCAATTTTCAGCGGTTTTTCAACCTATAACAGTGTTAAAGCCGCAAAAGAAGGCGTGAAGGCCGAACAAAGCAACTTGTCAAATGTTGAACAACAAATTTTGTTGGAAGCTTCAACGGCATATTTAAATGTTTTGCGTGATACTTCAATTGTTGATTTGCAAGAAAACAATGAAAAGCTGTTAAAAAAGCGTTTAGATGAAACAATTGAGCGCTTTAATGTCGGTGAAGTTACCAGAACCGATGTTTCTCAAGCCGAGGCTCGTCATTCACAGGCTATTTCGGATCGTATTGCCGCTCAAGGAAATTTGGCAGCTTCAAAAGCAATTTATACTCAAATTGTGGGGGAAAATCCGTCAGATTTGGTTGAGCCCGAAGGTTTATCGGCTCTGTTCCCCACCTCTCTTGATGATGCTTTAAGCTATGCCAAAACAAACAACTATGGCTTAAAAGCAGCCCAAAGTGCCTTAGAATCAAGAAAACATACGGTAAATGCCAATACAGGCGCTTTGTTGCCTAATGTGAGCTTTGTGGCTATGAACACTCGTGGACAATCGTATAATTCATCAACCAAAGACCCCGAGACCAACAGCTATATTTGGGAAGCTCGTATGTCTGTTCCGTTGTATAATTCTGGTGAGACCAGAGCCAAAATTCGCCAAAGCAAATATCAAAAATGGCAAGCTCAAGAACAGGTTTTGGAGGCCGAAAGGGCGATGATTTCATCAGTTAACAGCAATTGGGAATATATGGTATCAAATAAGGCTCGTATCCAATCGGTTAAAGACCAAATTAAGGCTTATGAAATTGCTTTAGACGGTGTTCAGCAAGAAGAAGCATTGGGTAACAGAACGGTTTTAGATGTTTTGGATGCTTATCAATCGCTGTTAAACTCTAAGGTTGAAGAAGTTAGAGCCAGACGAGATTACTATGTTTCGGGTATGCAACTTTTGATGTCTATGGGCAAACTCACCGCTCAAGATTTGAAACTCGGAGTTGATATTTACGATGCCAAAAAGCATTCAAAAGAAACTGCCGGTAAATGGTTGTCTTTATCTGTTGAAAAATAAAATTTATCTGCTATGATGATAAAAAAAGCAGGAAATTAAAGGTAAACCATGAACAAAGACCAAGAAGATTTATCAATAGATGAAATACTTGTTTCCATAAGAAATGTTTTATGGGAAAAACAGGTTGAAAAAAGCGCCTCGCGTTCATGCATAAGAGATTATGCCAAAGAACGCGAAGGCGATGTTTTTGTTCTGACACCGCAAATGCTTGCAAAAAACTGGGATATCCCTTACGAATATGCAAATTGGGATTTTGATGATGTTGCAGCCAGAATTTTGCACAAATATTCTGAGTTTTTTGCCATGCAAGAAACAAATGACAAGAAAGAAAGCGTCCGAGTGATGGTAAAGAAAGGTTATTAAAAAGTGCGTTTGCCTTTTAATCTTTCTTGAAAATGTTATGTCTGCCCTTTTTTTAAGGGTTTTTGTGTTTAATAAAAGCAGGAAAAAAATATGTTAGAAAAAAATTATAATCCGAAAGATTTTGAAGAAGAAATTTATAAAAACTGGGAAGAAAACGGCGATTTTAAGCCTGATATGAGAAGTGACAGTGAAGCATTTTCAATTGTAATTCCTCCGCCGAATGTAACCGGTTATTTGCACATGGGACATGCTCTTGATGACACATTGCAAGACATTTTGGTAAGATACAACCGAATGCTCGGCAAAAAAGTTTTGTGGCAACCCGGAACAGACCATGCCGGAATTGCAACTCAAATGGTTGTTGAACGCAATTTGGCCAAAGAAGGCATCACTCGTCATGATTTAGGTCGTGAAAAGTTTATTGAAACGGTATGGAAATGGAAAGCCCATTCCGGCGGCACAATATGCAAACAACTCCGCAGACTTGGTGCATCGTGCGATTGGAGTCGTGAGCGTTTTACCATGGATGAAGGTTTATCAAGAGCCGTACTCAAAATTTTTGTTTCACTTTATAAAGACGGGTTGATTTATAAAGCCAAAAAGCTTGTAAACTGGGACCCCAAACTTGCCACGGCGGTTTCTGATTTGGAAGTTGTACAAAAAGAAACTGTCGGAAAAATGTACTATTATAAATATCCGATTGAAGGAGAAAAAGGCGAGTTTATCCACATTGCCACAACAAGACCGGAAACCATGTTCGGCGATACGGCAGTTGCGGTTTCAAAAGACAATGAAAAATTAAAACATCTTATCGGTAAAAATTGTATTTTGCCGATTGCAAATCGTATAATTCCGATTGTAGCCGATGACCATGCAGACCCAGAAAAAGGAACCGGTGCGGTAAAAATTACCCCTGCTCACGACTTTAATGACTTTGAGGTCGGAAAGCGCCATAATTTGCCGATGATAAACATTTTAAACGAAGACGCAACCTTAAACGAAAACACTCCGTTTGAAGGTTTAAGTACACAAGAAGCTCGTCAAAAAACCATTGAAAAACTTGAAGAACTCGGTTTAATGGAAAAAATTGAAGACCACCCGATGGTCATTCCGTATGGTGAGAGAACAGGTGTTGTAATTGAGCCTTTAATGACCGATCAATGGTTTGTTGATGCTCCTAAATTGGCGGTTGAGGCCTTAAGGGTTGTTGAAAACGGAGAAATGCAGTTTGTTCCCAAGTCTTACGAAAAAACCTATTTTGAATGGATGCGCAACATTCAGCCGTGGTGTATATCTCGCCAACTTTGGTGGGGACACCAAATGCCGATATGGTATGGCCCCGATGGTACAATTTTCTGTGAAGAAACCGAACAACTGGCTCAAGCAAAAGCTGATAAGCATTATGGAAAAAAAGTTGAACTAACTCGTGAAACCGATGTGTTAGATACTTGGTTTTCATCAGGATTATGGGCTTTTTCAACATTGGGCTGGCCTGATAAAACCGAATTTTTGGATACATTCTATCCGACCTCGGTTTTGGTTACCGGATTTGACATTATTTTCTTCTGGGTTGCTCGTATGATGATGATGAGTATGTACATGATGAAACGCGTACCGTTTAAAAAATGTTACATTCACGGACTGGTAAGAGATGAACATGGTCAGAAGATGAGCAAATCAAAGGGCAATACCGTTGACCCGATGGAAACCATTGATACCTATGGTGCCGATGCGTTGCGCTTTTTTATGGCAGCGATGGAAACTCAAGGTCGAGATGTAAATTTATCTGATTCACGAATTGCCGGATACAGAAATTTTGCTACAAAATTGTGGAATGCCGCTCGTTTTTGCGAAATGAACGAATGCAAATATAGCAAAGATTTTAATCCTTATGAAGTTAAATCGGCCGTAAATAAATGGATTGTAGCCAAAGCTAATCAAGCCACATCGGAAGTAACCAAAAACCTAAACGATTACCGTTTTTCAGATGCAGCCAATACGGTATATCAATTTGTTTGGGGAACATTCTGCGACTGGTACATTGAGCTTTCAAAACCAATCTTTTACGGTGAGGATGCTGAGCAAATTGCCGAAACCAGAGCAACCGCCGCTTGGGTTTTGGATAGAATCTTAATCATTTTGCACCCGTTTATGCCGTTTATCACAACCAAACTTTGGGATAATACCGAAAATCGTGAAGTTAAGTTGATACATGCAAAATGGCCTGAAATCAAATCTGCCGATGACAACACTCAACAAATTGATTGGGCAATTGACTTAATCAGCAATATTCGCTCAATGCGTGCAAGTATGAATTTGCCGGCAAGTGCAAAGCTTGATGTATATCTCAAAGATATGTCACAAACAAGCATTTCATATTTGCCGCAAATGGAAAAAATTGTTTGTTCATTGGCTCGTTTGGAAAAAATTGAAGTTTTCGAAAACAAACAAGAAATCAGCAAAGATATGGTTCAAAGCGTGTTCAGAGAAGGCTTAATTTTAATTCCGTTAAAAGGTGTGGTAGATTTTGCCGCCGAAAGAGAGCGCTTAAACAAAGAACTTGACACCTTAAACCGCAATTTAGAAGGTTATGAACGCAAACTTTCAAATGCAAGCTTTGTTGAACGAGCTCCGGCAAATGTTGTGGCCGAAGAAAAGCGCCGCCAAGCCGAAGCATTGGAAAACAAGGCCAAAGTTATTGCGGCTCTAGAGCGAATTAAAGACTTATAAAAAAGGAGAAAATTTATGAAAAAACTTTTGTTATCAATTGTAATGGTTTCATTTTTATCTGCTTGTGCAACAGACCCGTACACAGGTGAGAGAAAGGTTTCCAAAACCGCATGGGGTACAGGTATCGGAACTGCCTTAGGCGCCGGTGTCGGAGCTCTTATCGGCGGTGAAAAAGGAGCACTAATCGGAGCCGGTGTCGGCGCCGGAATGGGTGCAGCCACAGGCGGATATATGGATATTCAAGCCTCAAAACTTCGTCAAGAATTGCAAGGAACAGGTGTTCAGGTAGCAAGAGACGGAGAGAACATTCGCCTGATTATGCCCAATGCCATTACATTTAATACCAATGAAGCAATTTTGAAATTCACCGCCAATCCGGTGTTAGATTCGGTTGCAAAAGTTGCCAAAGAATATGATAAAACCTCAATGCAGGTTATCGGATACACAGATAGTACCGGAAATGATGCCATCAATATTCCTTTGTCGCAAAAAAGAGCAATGGCCGTAAACGAATATTTGGTTTTAAGAGGTGTAAACCAAGCTCGTATCAATGCTTTTGGTATGGGTGCACAAAACCCGATTGCAAGTAACGCAACTGCTCAAGGCAGAGAACAAAACCGCCGAGTTGAAATTTATTTGATAAATCAGGTAAAATAAGTTAAAAAGCCCCGATAAATCGGGGCTTAAAATTATCTCAATAATGAGTATGGTCAAATATGGTGTTTATCTAATTACAATTATCTCTATAGATCCAGTATACTCACCTATTTCAATGTTTGCAGGAATCTCTAATATTCCACCAATATATAGCGAAGTATAACTAGCATCGTAGTATGTCGTTAAAATTAATTCATCTTCAGTATCCGGATTTCTTAATGACACATCACCAGTAAGTTCGTTTATATAATTATCACCATCTTCAAAAACCACACCTCCGCAATGACCAAGTTTTGCACCATTAAGATGAAGGATATCGCCAGTTGTATACAGTTCACCGCCATCTTCAGGAAGCAATTTAATAGTACCTTCACCATTGTTTTCAGGTACGGCAATTGTACCAAAATCTAATGCATCACAAGAGATTTTTGTATGATGTATGATGTTGGCTTTAGTTTCAAGAGTTCCTGTAGCATAATCTGTAGCGGCATTTACATTTGTTGCAACCATTAAAGCCACAGCAGATAAAAGAAAATATTTTCTCATAATTTTAATCCTTAAAAATAGTTAAACTTAATTTGAAAGGTGCAAAAATCACCTTTCAAGACGCATCATAAACCGTTTTTTTTTTTTGCAAGTAAAAAGAGTCTAAATGTGAATTTAAATCAAAAATGAGGTAATGAAATAAATAAAAAGTAATGTTACGACCTGCGCTGTGCATCAGGTCGATAAAGCATCTCATCTTGAAATGCGTTAAGCAAAGCTTGTGATTATTACTAATTCAAAGACTCCTTTGGATTTTTTGTGTACTACAAAAAATATCAGACATTCTTTGTATAAATCTTTCGCAAAGCAGTAAATATTGACAATTTATGTTTTTTACAAGTTTGGTTGTTCAATATCAGATTCTTTAACTTTCAAATATTTTATTGCTTCATCAAACAACATAGTGCAACCAATTTATCATCAACACAAGCTTTTAACACAATAAATTTTTTATCAAAGAGATAAATTGCGAAGCATTTATGTAATTTTTACCCAAAACAGAATCAACAATCTTGACACATTGGTCAATATTGTCGTTCTTATTCAAAATATTAATTTTATATTCTGTTTTATTTTCTTTACCTTATAACATTTTTTAATTTTGAATTTACCATTTGTTTTTACTTATTATTTTGTATTGTTTTCTAATTTTACACAGTAATTATTCAAACTCTTTCTTTTTGATGGACAATATTTTTCACAATCGCCATCTTTGACTGTTTCAATCGGAATTTCTATATCACAACTGAAACATATTCCTTTTACATCTGTCAAGGGTTTATCCGACGGACACTTTAATATACTCGGACGATTTCCACCTGCTTGCGGTAAAATAATTCTATTTGGACATACATCACAAAGCTTATCATCTTCCAAGCACTGCGTAATAACTCTTACGACATCGGGATAATCACAACTGAAACATTTTCCATACCATGAACGAAGCGGTTTATCTTCCGGACAAGGCATATATGTTATGGTAGTGTTATCATTAATCCAAGGATAAGGAATAGAAATTCGCTCAGGACAAAGTTTTTCAAAATCTTTTGTGATGCGCACATCTAAAGGATAATCACAAGGATAACACCTTGAACCTGATAATAAGGGCTTATCCGGCGGACATTTTCCCGTTTTCGTACCTACAGCATATTTTTTATCTGTTGCATCTATTTCCTTAAACTCTTGCTTATACATATCTTGTTGTTCAATTTTTTCTTTAGAACAGTGTCCATACTCCTCATCTCTTACAGGATATTCTTGTGGGCATTCTTCCAAAGCACAATACTTTTGTCGCCACGGGTAAAAAACCTTTCTGTTTGGACAAAGAGCTTTACAAGTTTCATCTGTATTAATTTCAAAACCGGCTAAAGAATTGCAATCTGTACAGCGACCATTTATAACAAGTTCACAATCCTGAGTTACTTTAGCAAAAGTCATAGAATTCCATAAAGAAAAAACAACACACATTATGAATTTATATTTTATCTTCACTTTTTCCTCATAAACAGTTTTATACCCTTTACAAGGATAATAGAAGTTAAATTAAGCAAATGCAATATTTTTTTAGAAACATATTTATTCAAACTGCTAATTTACAAATTGCAAACATTCTGTACATTTTTTACGAAATTCTTTTTGATATCCATGAGAAAAAGTGATATATGACAGACACACATATTTTGATAAGATAAACAAAGCCGCAAAAGACTGGCAAGAAAAATAATATAAAAAAGGAGTTTGAGACATCTCTCAAACCCCTAATCAGTATTTTATGGTCTTAAACCATCGTTCGACATAAGCATAGCGCTCAGATAACAAATCAGGATAGTCTTGATTAACATAATCTCGATATAATCCTAACATAACAAATAAAATCGACTTAACACCTCTTGTGCATTGCGGGCTATTGTAAAATTTATCAAAAAATACGATAATATTTATTTTTGCATAAGCTCTTTGCAAGGCAGACAGTGACGATTTATATTTTCTTTCAAGTTTGTAGGTGGAATAAATTAATGAAAAGCATTTATCTTTTTTGATAACATTTTCAATATAGTCTAAATCTGTTTGACTGATACTAATTCCAAACCACCAAGCATATGGCCAAAACGGAACACCCATTCTTTCCATAATTGTTTTATCATTCAAATCTATATTCATATAAAATAATTTTTAAGTGACACAATTGTTTAAATATGGGATATATATAACTTGTTTTTTTATAAATGTAAAGTTTTAAGATTATGCCACTTTTAGCGATTAGCCAAGAGGGCATCCGATGCCCTCATTATAGCATATTTTAAAGACTATGTCCGATTATAACGAATGATTTAAAATCAAAAAAACATAAAGTTATACTTCCTGTTTTTTTATTGGTGATACTTGTCTCGCAAATTACGAACTAAATTTAAGATAAATTTTAACTTTTTTACTGTACCATTATACAAAAATACAAGTAATCTCTGGAAGAACTAATGCAAAACGAAAATATTTTATCACAAATTAAAGATACTGAACAAAAATTTAAAGCAAATGATTATAAAGGAAATTCTCTTTGCTCTTGTGTGGTGAAAAAATATGGAGATTTACCAATTTTGCTTTCTGCTCCTCATGCTGTTAAACAAATCAGAAACGGTGAAATTAAAGCACACGAATTTTATACCGGTGCAATTGTTGAATGTCTGGCAAAACAAATAGGATGTGCTTGCATTACAAAACAATATTTAATTGAAAATACAACAAATGATGACCCAAACACTGACAATGCTTATTGTTCCTACAAAACCGCCATCAATCAATTTTTGCAAGAACATAAGATTAAATTGTTTGTTGATATTCACGGACTTTCAAGTAAGCGTGACAGCATTGTGGATATCTGTATTGATAAGGGAAAAAATGTCAACGATATGACTTATGTTTCGACCTTGCAAAAATGTATAGAAAATAAATTCGGCGTAAATACATCTTCAATAGATAAATATTTTTCGGCTTTTTCCGATAATATTATGAGCAAATGGATACACTCAAATTTTGATGTTTCAGCAATTGAACTTGAAATAAATGGTGCTTATCGCTGGTTTGAAGGAGACACAGAAAAACAATCTCTTGATTTGTTTTTCTGTCTACAAAATTGGCTGACCAGTATCCCTTTTTGATAAATAAGGGTATTTTATCTATCTGGTTCGTAAAATTTCCCAAAATGCTTGTTTTTAAAAACACAACATTCGAACTCGGTTAAGTGCTTGAGTTAAAAAGAAAAACGACGCCTTAAATAAAGCGCTGTTTGTATTGGTGAAACCAACGGACGGCCGCAGAAAAAAGCAAGCAACCTTGCTTTTTTCAAGGAGACGCAATGAGACTTATTGTTGAGAGCAAATGTAATGAAGCGAAGCAACAATTTAGTCGGAATTGGCGAACCCTGGGTTCGAGTCCCTAGGGTCAACAAAAGGAACCCACCGGCCTAGCCGGTGGTTCTTCATATGCGCCTGAAAGGCTAAAGATACCAGCGGCGCCTGAAGAGCGCATAACAACCTGCTCTTGCATTGGTTACTTACAACCCGTAAACGGG
>SUUV01000057.1 GCA_015062345.1 Alphaproteobacteria bacterium
CGTTTTTTTTTTTTGCAAGTAAAAAGAGTCGTTTAAAGAATTTAAATCAAAAATGAGGTAGCGGTGTTGTCTCCCATCAAGGTCATACCGGTGCCCAAGCTTTAGCTTGGAATAGACACCGGTATCTAAGGGAATAACTAAAGCTATATTACCACCTGGACTCCGGCATCAAGTGCCGGAGTGACAGTTAGGAGGTATGTTGCAAAGTATGAGGCTTAAAACAAAAATCTTGTGTTTTTTACTAATTTGAATATCGCTTGACCTCACATTTTTAATGTGAGGAGCGATGACGGTTTAAAGTTATTACTAATCGAAAACCTCTTTAATTTTGCATTGAAAATGCTTTTAAATGATAACAAATTATAAATTAGTTTATTTCTTATTTAAGGCTTTATATTCAAAATATTTTGCTATTTTTAAGAATCTGAAATAAGCATATGATGTTGCCATCCAGAATCCGCAAGTGCCGTACATACAATAACGGCGCATAAAATAGTAAAACAAAAACTGACGAGGAAACTCGGTATATAAACGAAGTTTTGTATATTTTTTGTTTTTTCCTATGGCGACTTTTACCAATTCATCAGTGTACATATTGAGCTTAAACCAAAGTTGAGTAAGCGATACATACGAATAGTGATGAATTTTTTTCTTTAATTGGCAAACTGTACAGCCCTCATTTAACACCACTCTGTCATGAGTTAAATCATCGGGCATATTGGCTTTTTTACGATTATACAAGCGCACCTGATTGTAGGTTTTTGCAAGCAAACGAGGTTTTTTATCCCCCGGTAGCATATCACATATTTTTACCTTATAGGCATCGGCTTGCGGATTTTTTTTGATTTGTTTAATTTCGGCAATCAGCTCATCGGATAAAACCTCATCTGCATCTAAAGAAATTACCCAATCATTTTTGCACTTGTTTTGCGCAAAGTTTTTTTGTGATGAAATATTTTTCCATTTATGAAACAAAAATTTTGCTTTGTGTTTTTTTGCAATTTCTTCGGTTTTATCGGTGCTTCCGCTATCAACAATTACAATTTCGTCAGCAATTTTTGATACTGCTTTTAAGGTTTTATCCAAACGCAATTCTTCATTTAGAGTAACAATATATGCAGAAATTTTTATCATTTTTTATCCTATAAAATAAAAAAGTCCGGCATATATTACCGGACTTGTTGTACATTAAACTTAAAAATCAGCCAAAATTTGAGCAGTTTCTTTGGCATTGTCCATATTTAACATGGCAATTTTGTTATAACCGTTGTCTACATGTAACACTTCGCCGGTGATGGCAATGCCCAAAGGTGACAACAACGATAAAGCGGCAGCGCCGACTTCTTCTTGTGTAACATTGCGCAATAATGGTGCGTTTAATTCATTCCAACGCAAAATTTTTCTGAAATCACCAATTCCGGCTGCGGCCAAAGTCTTAATCGGGCCGGCAGAAATTGCATTAACTCTGACACCTTGTTTGCCCAAGTCAACCGCAGCATAACGAACCGAAGCCTCCAAAGCTGCTTTGGCCACACCCATAATATTGTAGTTTGGCAAAACTCTTTCGGCACCTAAATATGATAAAGTAACAATTGAACCGCCTTCGTTCATAATTTTCGATGCATGACGGCAAGTTTCAATGAACGAATAGCAAGAAATGTGCATGGTGTTCAAAAAGTTATCCAAAGTTGTGTCAATGGTGCGTCCTTTTAATTGGTCTTTGTCCGAAAATGCAATTGCATGAACAACAAAATCTATCTTACCCCATTTTTGGCCGAGCTCTTTAAAACAAGCTTCCATGGAGGCCGAATCGGTAACATCACATTTAATAAGCATAGGTTGGTTATCAAGTTGTTCACAAAGCGGCAAAACTCTTTTTTCCAAAGCTTCATTTTGATATGAAATAGCAATTTGAGCACCTTGTGCATTTAGAGCTTTGGCAATTCCCCAAGCGATGGACTTATCATTTGCCAAGCCCATAATAAGGCCTTTTTTGCCTGCCATTAACGGAGTAACTGTATTCATATTATATTTCCTTTGCGTTTTATAAAAAATTAATATAATCTTCTTTATAATAGGTTTTTAGCCAATTTGTTTTGATTTGTAAACAGTTTTTTACGGATTTATGGAATGTATGGGAAAACTAAACTTTTAGAATATTTTGAAATTACAAGAAAATTTCTTTATTTTTTGATAAAAAGAGCGCAAAACGACACGGTTTTAAGAGTGGCGTCATCATTAAGTTATACCTCGCTGATTGCACTTGTGCCTTTACTTGCCATTGCATTGGCAATTTTTTCGGCATTTCCGGTGTTTTCCGAAGTCAGACAACAAGCACAGGATTTTATAGTTAACAATGTGATGCCGGATATCGGAGCCGATATAAGTGTCTATTTTAGCGAATTTATCAATGCAACCGCAAAACTGACGACCATTGGTGTTATCGGTATTGCCTTAACGGCAATTTTGTTGCTCTCGACCATTGAAAACAGTTTTAATTTTATCTTTAAGGTCAGCAGACCGCGTCGAATCACAACCAAGATTACTCTTTATTGGACGGTTATAACCTTAGGTCCTTTGTTGTTGGGAACGGCATTTTCCTTAAAAGGTTATGCTAATTTTGTGTTAGATTCCGTGCCTGAGTTTCAAGTGTTTTTGGGCTCGATTTTGCCTTTTGTCTTAACTTGGCTTGTTCTGGCCGGAGTTTATATCTTTGTGCCCAATAAAAAAGTGGGTATTTTAAATGCTTTGGTCGGGGCTTTGGTGGCAATGTTTTTGTTTTGGGTGCTAAAAAACGGCTTTGCTTTCTTTATGCTCAAAAATAATGTATATAAAACATTATATGGTGCGGTTGCGGTTGTGCCTTTGATGCTGATTTGGATGTATCTGTATTGGGCAGCAGTTATTTTTGGGGCGGTGGTTACGGCAGCCGTGCAAGAATATAAAGAGCTTGACCGCAGAAACTTAAATAAAATTATTGTCGGAGGAAAACCAAGTAAAAAGTAAAAAAAGTTCTTGCAATCAGAACAAAAACAGAACATATTATGTGTAAAATAATCATTTAAGGAAAGAGAGTTAAATATGGAAAAAGATAAAGCATTAGATGCGGCGCTTAGCCAAATTGAAAGAGCATTCGGTAAAGGCTCAATTATGCGTTTGGGGCAAAATACCAACATTGATATTGAGGCCATTTCAACCGGCTCTTTAGGAATTGACATTGCTCTTGGAATCGGCGGACTTCCCAAAGGTCGTATTATTGAAATTTACGGTCCTGAAAGTTCGGGTAAAACCACTTTGGCTTTAAGTGTAATTGCACAGGCACAAAAAAACGGCGGAACTTGTGCGTTTATTGATGCTGAGCATGCTTTAGACCCTTCATATGCCAAAAAAATCGGTGTAGATATTGATAACTTGCTGATTTCACAACCCGATGCGGGTGAACAAGCTTTGGAAATTGCCGATACATTGGTACGCTCGGGGGCAATTGATGTTTTGGTTGTTGACTCGGTGGCTGCTCTTGTTCCTAAGGCTGAGCTTGAGGGTGAAATGGGTGACTCGCATATGGGCTTGCAAGCAAGGTTGATGAGCCAAGCTTTGCGCAAACTTACTTCTACCGTTTCTCGCTCAAATACATTGATTATCTTTATTAACCAAATTCGTATGAAAATCGGTGTAATGTTTGGTAACCCCGAAACCACAACCGGCGGTAATGCCTTAAAGTTTTATGCTTCTGTTCGTATGGATATCAGACGAATCGGCGCCATTAAAGACAAAGAAGATGTTATCGGCTCACAAACCAGAGTTAAAATTGTGAAAAACAAAGTTGCTCCTCCGTTTAAAACCGTTGACTTTGACATTATGTACGGCGAGGGAATTTCCAAAACCGGCGAGTTGATTGATTTAGGTGTTAAAGCCGGCATTGTTGACAAGTCGGGCGCATGGTTTTCTTATAAAGGAGACAAACTCGGACAAGGTCGTGAAAATGCCAAAATCTTTTTAAGAGATAACCCACAAGTGGCAGAAGAAATTGAAAACAAAATCAGAGCCGATGCCGGTCATCTAACCACCGAAATGATGGGCGATGATGAACCTTTGATGGAAGATTAAGTCTTTCAGATGTTTTAAGTAAAAACCCCGCCTTTGAAACATAAGGCGGGGTTTAAGTTTATTCAACTATAGTAACTGTAAAACTTCCTGTGTATTCTCCTGCAGGAACTTTGGCGGGAATTGTAAGTTCTGTCTCTAAAGTACCGCCATCATCTAATCTGGCACTAAGAGAGAGTTTATTTCCCTCATTACTTGTTAATTCTGTGGTAACATAAACATCTGAAGTTGTAGGCATATCTGTACAAGAGGAAGTAATTTTTTTACCATTGGCTGATATAAAATCATTGGATGTTGAGACTACTCCAGCGCCATAAGCATATCTTAAAGTCATGGGTTCATTGTTTTGCTTAACAACAATAGTACCCCAATCAATATCACCACACTCAAATATATTGGCCACTTCGATTGTAGCCTTTGCTGTTACTTCGGCATAGTCGGTAGTGGCATTTGCTGTGCTTGTTGCCAAGAGTGCCACAGCGCTCAAAAGAAAATATTTTCTCATTTTTAAAATTCCTTTACAAAAATTAAGTTTAAATGTACTTGAAAAGCTAAAAATCAGCCTCTCAGGTCACATCATAAACCGTTTTTTTTTTTTGCAAGTAAAAAGAGTCGTTTAAAGAATTTAAATCAAAAATGATGTAGAGGTGTCTCTATCATCACGGTCATACCGGTGCCCAAGCTTTAGCTTGGAATAGACACCGGTATCCAGGG
>SUUV01000058.1 GCA_015062345.1 Alphaproteobacteria bacterium
TAAATCTTATCAAATTCCTAGGCAATCTAACTATCCTCCTGCTAAGAAAAATATTACTCTCAAATTTACTCTCTCCGGTAGAATTTATGCTAATTACAGGTGTTCGGATTTAATTGTGTTTTAACAACAAAAAACTCCGGCATTAAACCGGAGCATCTTGAGACTTTTAAACAAAAACTTCAGACTAGAAGCCTTCCATATCTAAGCGTTTACGCATCTGTTTTCTTGCGCGGCGAACAGCTTCAGCTTTACGACGAGCTTTTTTCTCAGCATTTTTCTCGTGACAACGACGCAATTTCATTTCACGGAAAATACCTTCGCGTTGCATTTTCTTTTTCAAAACTTTCAAAGACTGAGCAACATCATTGCCGATAACAGTAACTTGAACCACTTAAATCACCTCTTTTCCAAAATATCTGAAGTTAAAACAATGCGTGCCTTGTAACACACAATTTTTTCATTTGCAAGCAAAATTTTTAAGCTATTATATTAGGCATAATTTTTGCTTCAACGGTCTTAATTTTGCTTTTTATACCCGTACGCATCTTATTTAATTGTTGTGCCTGATAAAAGTCAATGGTTTGATTTTTGTTCACCAAACGAGAAATATCGGAACAGACTCTGCGTTCTTCAAGCTTTAACTCGCATAATTGTTGTTGAAGTTTATTAAAATTATCATTATTTATCATTCTGATTTAGTACCTTTTGTAAGAAAATTTATAACAAGTATGTTTTTTTACTGGAATTTTCATTATAAAATTTGTATGAAATGATACAATATAATATGAAATAAATCAACTTTAAAAAGAATCTAACGGAGAATATTTTTAATAAAGCAATAAAAAAATGAATTCAATAATTTTAATCGCTAAACAAAGGTACGAAGCAAAATTAATTTTGAGGGTAAATGATTAACTGTGATAAACAAAGACAGGCTATTGAATTTATGGACAAACTTGTATCTGATTTTTCTGATTCAAGGAAGTGTTTTATTGTAGTATCCCATTTAGTTGATAATACGGTTGATTTTTTAAACACTCTTTCTACTAAGGGAAGGGTAGCCGGTTTAATAGCAAAACCGAATTCTATTGATGAAAGAGCTAAAATACGAGCATTACAAAGTGGAATTAATATTCTTGATTTGAAAAGAACGGATTTTTTAATTAATTCAACTGTTAGTCACAAAATAACTCCATTAATACATGAAGGAGAAAAATTGATTATTATTGATACCGGAGGATATTTTGCTCCCTCACTAAAAAAATTAAATCAATATCCTCAAATAATGGGAATTGTCGAAGATACAGAAAATGGATTGCAAAAATATGAACAAAAGTTATCAGAATATCCTGACAATAAACTTCCTGTATTTTCTGTAGCAAGAAGTAGAGCAAAGGATTTTGAAGATTATTTAATTGGCCGTTCTATTGCTTCTGCGACAAAACAACTTTTAGCCGAAAATCGTGTAATGCTTAGAAATAAAAAAATCGGGGTTATCGGGTTTGGTGAAGTTGGACGAGGATGTGCGTTTTATCTTAAAGAATGCTTAAAATTGGATGTGCAAATTTTCGATAGCAATAATAATGTCAAGCAACTTATAGAAGCATCTGGATTCAAGTATTCTTCTAAAACAAACATACTTGAAAGCTCGGATATCTTAATATGTGCAACAGGAAATAAGTCTTTAAGCGATAACGATTTTCCAGATATAAAAAAAGGTTGTTATATTGCTTCATGCACATCATCAGAAGATGAATTTAACTTTTCTTCAATTCGGTTAAATCAACTTCCTGATAATAACAATAAAATATATCCTGTTCAACAAGTTAACTTTTTAAACAAGGGTAATGCTATAAATTTTGTATATCCTAACCTGTGCAATGAAATGTTATCACCGTATATTTATTTAACTTTTTCGTCATTGCTTAAGTGTGTATCAAAATTAGAAAAAGAAAATAATATTTCAAGTACAAAAATTAACACTTTAACAAAACAAGAAGAAAAAGAACTTATTACTGATTTTTTATCAACCATAAAAGCAGAAAACAATAATAAAAATGATTTGTTTATTCAGCAAATCAGAAAAAGCAAAATTTGGGGAGGTTTATAATGCAAGAAGAAATTTTAAATAAAACATATGAATTCGCTAAAGAATATCATTCAAGAGATAATTCAGGACATGATTTTGAACATATAAAACGAGTTTATGCCAATATAAACAAGTTGTTAGATAAAGAGCCTGCTGCAAATGGATTTATTTGTAAAATGTGTGCATTATTGCATGATGTTGATGACCATAAAATGAACACGGATGGTAAAGTTACAGAAAGATTTTTACAGTTTCTTGATATTGATGAAAATATTATTTCAACAATTATAGAAACAATTAATGCAATTGGATTTTCTAAAAGTGGAGCAAATCCGAATTTTAAAACATTAGAAATGAAATTATTATCTGATGCCGATAAATTAGATGCTATGGGAGCAATTGGTATATGCAGAGCTTTAAGTTTTAGTGTTTCTCGCCACCAAAATCTGTTTAATGAAAGAGAATTACCTTGCGAAGAAAATAATAAGAAACATATGATTAATCATTTTTTTGAGAAACTTTTATTATTAAAAGGTGCAATGCAAACGGATGTTGGTAAACAAGAAGCTGACAAGAGACATCAATTTATGATAACATTTTTGCGACAATTTTTTGAAGAACAAAATTTAGATATTTGGCAAGATTATCTGGATAATTATATCAATTGTCGGTAGAGCTTTAACTCGCATAATTGTTGTTGAAGTTTATTAAAGTTATCATTATTTATCATTCTGATTTAGTACCTTTTGTAAGAAAATTTATAACAAGTATGTTTTTTTACTGGAATTTTCATTATAAAATTTGTATGAAATGATACAATATAATATGAAATAAATCAACTTTAAAAAGAATCTAACGGAGAATATTTTATGAGTACTATTAAAAAAATCGGTGTTTTAACCAGTGGTGGTGACTGTTCGGGCTTAAATGCCGTGATAGCATCAGTTGTTAAATCTGCTCAAAATAAGGGTTGGGAAGTATATGGTATCCACGATGGTACCGAAGGTTTAACCGAAACTCCGCTTTCTTATGAAAAGCTCACCGTTCACAATTTTTGTGACACACCGTGGCCAAGAATTTCCGGTTCATATCTAGGCTCATTAAATAAAGGCGTAAAAATGGAATCTCAAGCTGAAATGTCCAGACGATTCGGTGAAGGTGTAAAGGCTCTAGGTCTTGATGCCGTTGTGGTTGTCGGTGGTGACGGCTCAATGAACATTGTCAGTAACTATTGCAAAAATGCCGGTGTAAAAATGGTCGGTATTCCAAAAACAATGGATAACGACACACCTTTAACACAATATTCTGTCGGATTCGATTCTGCTTGTCAGGTTTGTATGGAAGCCGTTGACAGTTTAAACAACACCGCTCGTTCACACCACAGAGCTCTTATCTTGGAAGTTATGGGCAGAGATGCCGGACACTTGGCAATGCATTCGGCAATTGCAGGTTTTGCCGACATTTGTTTAGTTCCCGAAATTCCTTATACATTAGAAGGCATTGTAAACAAACTTGAAGAAGTGAAAAAAAGTGGCAGAACTCACGCCATCATCGTGGTTTCGGAAGGTATCAAAACCGAAAACGGCGAAACTTTATCATCTGCAAAAAATATGGTAGGTGAAAAAGTTTTGGGCGGTATCGGTGATTATTTGAACGAGCGCATCAACAGTGTATACAAAGGTTTTCAAACCCGAGTTACTCGTTTGGGCCATGTTCAAAGAGCCGGAAATCCGACATATTTTGACAGAATGCTCGCTTCAATGTTGGCAACAAAGGCTGTTGAGCTTTTGGCAGAAAATCATACCGGTATTATGGTTGGCTTAAGTCATGGTAAAGTGGAATCTTATCCATTAGATAAAGTTGTCGAATGCGGAACAACATTGCTCGACCCGAATGGTGATTATGTTAAAACTGCTAAGTCATTGGGTATGTATATCGGTGAAATATAATAAGCAAAATTTCAAAAATAAAACCGACTGTAATCACAGTCGGTTTTATTTTGTAAAGGATTTTACAAAGGGATATTTTTATAAAATTTCAATATTTCCGGCAGCTATTCTTCCTCTGTCATCATAAGTTTCATAACTGACTTTTTGACCATCGAACAATTTTTTAATTCCTTTTTCTTCCAGTTTGGTTACATGCACGAATATATCTTTTCCGCCGGTTTCCGCTTGAATAAAGCCATAACCTTTTTTACTGTTAAACCATTTTACAGTTCCCGTAGACATTTACTATCCTTTCTCTTTAGTTTATGTTAATATTTTTTGTAGACTGATAGGCTGTCTACTTATAGTCACGCATTAAATATTACGCAAAATTTTCATAAAGTCAAGCAGATTTTTTTAAATTTTTTTTTATACAATCAGAGGTTGTGTAAAAATAGTTTAATACAAACGACAGGATACGGTAAAATTTAACTCTATCTATCTGCAAATGCAAGAGTTTTTAAAAAAATGGATTCAATGTTGTTTATTAAGCCGATGATTATTACTTTTTATAATTTTTTACTCTTTGCCCATACTTCTGACGATGCTCCCGCTAAGCTCAAAGCTCGTTTTCACCAACTAACCGCTCCGAACGATGACCTTATCGGTCATCTGTTCCACAGATACTATGAAAGCAAAAAAAACCACCTTTTCAGGTGGTTTGTTTTGGCTCCGACTATCTGATAGGGTACTCCCGCTTAAAGCGGGTCCTCCTCGCGTCGTAA
>SUUV01000059.1 GCA_015062345.1 Alphaproteobacteria bacterium
CTAAATTATTCCCTTAGATACCGGTGTCTATTCCAAGCTAAAGCTTGGGCACCGGTATGTCGGTGATGAGAGAGACACCTCTACATCATTTTTGATTTAAATCCACAAACAGACTCTTTTTACTTGCAAAAAAAAAAAACGGTTTATGATGCGTATTGAAAGGTAAATTTTTGTCTTTCAAATTAAGTTTAACTATTTTTAAGGATTAAAATTATGAGAAAATATTTTCTTTTATCAGCAGTTGCTCTCTTAGCAACAAGCACCGCAAATGCCACCACAGATTACGCAGAAGTTACAGCTCGTGCTGAAATTCAAGTAGCAGGTACTTTTGAATGCGATGATATTGACTATGGTACAATTGTTGTTAAACAAAACAATAAAGAAGCTCTTATTTATTCTTTAGGTACACTTCCTGAAGATATTATATCTATCAGTAATAAAAATGCCTCTCTTATATCTTGTTCTGTACCAACATCTGAGTTTAATAGCGATATAGAAATTAGTGATGTAACTTTAAAAAATGAACAAGGTGATGTAATAACTCTTACAAGCATCCGTACAGAGTCAGCCACAACCAATATCTACTCTAAATTATTAATTCCCAACAATGTAAAACCAGGTGAATATACAGGTTCATTTACTTTAACTTATACCTACTAACCCTTTAAAAAATCAAAACCGCCTGATTAAACAATCAGGCGGTTTAGCATTTAAGCATTATTCAAATTTGCCGTGGCAATGTTTGAATTTTTTTCCGCTTCCGCAAGGACACAAATCATTTCTTGCTACCTTACCCCAAGTTTTCGGGTCATTGGCATTTGTTTCATCATCTGTGGTTTTGCTTGCGCTTACCTCTTGCATTTTGATATTTTGTTGTTTTTCCTGTGCCTTTTGCACTGCCTGTTCGGCATTGTTCTGAATTACCGTACGACAAACAACAACCGTGGTTTTTTCTTTTAAGGCTTCCAAAAGACCTGAGAACATATTAAATGCTTCTTTTTTATACTCATTTAACGGGTCTTTTTGACCATAAGCCCTTAAAACAATGGTATGACGCATCAAATCAAGTGTTGCAATATGCTCCTTCCAAAGTTGGTCTAACACTTGCAACAAAATGCTCTTTTCAACCATTTTTACAATTTCGGCCGGAATGTTTCGATTTTTTTCTTCCAAACGATTTTCCACTTCGTCCAAAATCTTTTGCATCATTTCTTGAGCATCTATATTCGGCTCGTTTACCCAATTGGTAATCGGCAACACAAAGCCCGTAACTTTGGCAATTTCTTGTTGTAACTCATTTTTAAGCCATTCTTCCTTTGCACTGCCATACGGAACATAAGCCTCAATAATGGAGCACAAATATTCCTGACGCATATCTTTTATGGTATCGGATACATCGTTTGTTTCCATCAATTCTTTGCGTTGAGCATAAATAACTTTGCGTTGTTCGTTCATCACATTGTCATATTTTAACAAATTTTTACGAATATCAAAGTTGCGCTCCTCAACTTTTTGTTGAGCCTTTTCAAGAGCTTTGCTTATCCACGGGTGAATAAGAGCCTCACCTTCGGGAAGTCCGAGTTTGTGCAAAACAGATGACATTCTTTCAGAACCGAATATACGCATCAAATCATCTTCCAATGATAAGAAAAACTTAGATGTTCCGGGGTCTCCCTGACGGCCCGAACGACCACGCAATTGGTTGTCGATTCGACGACTTTCGTGGCGCTCCGTGCCCAAAATGTACAAACCGCCGGCCTCTAAAACTTTTTTCTTATCTTCATCAATTTCGGCTTTGAGCTTGGCCTTAATTTGCTCAATTTGTTCTTCGGTTTCATCACCTTGTAAAACAGATTTTAGCTTCATATCCAAGTTACCACCAAGCTGAATATCTGTTCCTCGACCTGCCATATTGGTCGCAATGGTAATTGCGCCCAAAACACCGGCTTGAGCTACAATATAAGCCTCTCTTTCGTGGTGACGAGCATTTAACACTTCAAATTTTACTTTTGGATCTGCTTTGCTTAACAAATCAGCCACGATTTCAGATTTTTCAACCGATGTAGTACCCACCAAAACAGGCTGTCCACGACGATGACAATCTAAAATGGTATCAATGATAGCCTTATATTTTTCTTGCTCGGTACGATAAATTACATCGTGCTCGTCAATTCGGGCAACAGGTTTATTGGTCGGAATTTCGACACATGATAAACCGTAAATATCGCAAAACTCGGCTTCTTCGGTCATAGCCGTACCGGTCATACCGGCAAGTTTGGGATAAATTCTGAAATAGTTTTGGAATGTGATTGATGCCAATGTTTGATTCTCAGACTGAATATTAACATGTTCTTTGGCTTCCAATGCCTGATGCAAACCATCGCTATATCGACGACCATCCATAATACGACCGGTAAATTCATCAACAATTACCACTTTATTGTCTTTTACAATGTAGTCAACATCACGAGTAAACATTTTATGAGCACGCAATGCTTGGTTTACATGGTGCACCAAGTTTACATTGCCGATATCGTACAAACCGCCGTCCGTAATGAGACCGACTTCTTTTAACAATTGCTCAACATGAGTCATACCGGCTTCGGTTAAGGTAATGGTTTTGGCCTTTTCATCTTTGTCATAATCAGCCTCGGTTAAATGCGGAATAATTTTATTAACACTGATATAGCGTTCCGAAGAATCTTCCGCAGCGCCCGAAATAATCAGCGGAGTTCTGGCCTCATCAATCAAAATTGAATCTACCTCGTCAACAATGGCATAGTTAAACTCTCTTTGCACTCTGTCTTCAAGATTAAATTTCATATTATCACGCAAATAGTCAAAGCCAAGCTCGTTGTTGGTACCGTAAATAATGTCACTTGCATATGCTTTACGGCGCTCATTGTCATCTTTGCCATGCACAATATAGTCAACGGTTAAACCCAAAAAGCGATAAACCTGTCCCATCCATTCGGCGTCACGCTTTGCCAAATAGTCATTAACGGTAACAATGTGCACACCTTTGCCTTCAAGCGCATTTAAATATGCGGCCAAGGTGGCAACAAGGGTTTTACCCTCACCGGTTTTCATCTCGGAAATCATACCTTTGTGCAAAACAAGACCGCCGACCATTTGCACATCATAGTGTCTTTGGCCCAAAGTTCTTTTGGCAGCTTCACGAACGGTAGCAAAAGCCTCCGGCAAAATTTCATCTAAAGTTTCGCCGTCTTTTAACCGCTTTCTGAACTCATCGGTTTTTGCCTTGAGTTCATCATCACTAAGCTTAACGAAATTTGGTTCTAACGCATTGATTTTTTCAACGATTTTAAATTGTTTTTTAACAAATCTTTCATTGGCACTGCCAAAAAGTTTACGAGCAATTTTATTTAACATAGACCTTACCTTATTTTATTTTTAATATGATACATTTAGTGTTTAATCAATCTGTTGTCAATAGTATCTACCAAAGTTATAAACTTATATTAAAAAATACTTTGAATTTTATGAAAAAAAGTTTATATATTAAAGCAGTCAGTTTTAATTTTGGAGAAAATATTATGAAAAAATATCTTTTAGCAGCTTCGGCCGTTGTTGTTGTAGCAGCTGCAGTTGCCTATTCTTTTAGAGTTAATGCCGAAAAAGACGAGGGTGTTGCCGCTCGTGTAAACGGTGAAGTTATCAGTGTAGAAGAAATCAGAAAAGGATATACCGACAATCCGCAAATTGCCGCACAACTTCCTTTTGACCAGTTTTATCCCAAAGCGCTTGACATCTACATTAACGGCAAGTTGATGTATCAGGCTGCCGAAAAAGCCAATGTTCAAGACACAGCAGAATATAAGGCTCAACTCAAAACCGCTCAAGAAGATTTGGCTCGCAAAGTTTACATTGACCAAGTAATTGCGCAAAAAGTAACTAATGAAGCCGTTAAACAAGCCTATGAAAATGAATATTTGAAAGAATTTGAAAGCAAAAAAGAAGTTAATGCAAAACACATCTTGGTAGCTGATGAAAAAACCGCAAAAGAAGTTATCAGAAAGCTTAACAAAGGTGCTGATTTTGAAAAATTAGCCAAAGAATATTCTATGGACCAAGCTGTTGATTTGGGCTATTTCACGGCTGAAATTATGGTACCGGAGTTTTCAAATGCCGCTTTTGCCATGAAAAAAGGAACTTACAGCAAAACTCCTGTTAAAACTCAGTTCGGTTATCATGTAATTAAGGTTGAAGATTTTCGTGATTCTAAACCTCTTGAATTAAAAGAAGTTGAACCTCAAATCAGAAATATGTTGTCACAACAAGCCGTTGCCGAAACTTTTGATAATTTGTATCAAACAGGTGACATTGTTAAATATGACTTGGACGGCAAAGAAATTCCGATGCCTAAACCTGAAGCTAAATAATTTGTTTTTTCAGCGCAAACACCTTCACATATTTTTGTGAGGGTGTTTTTTTTATTAAATTTTTAAAACCAAATCGCAGCTGATTTGTTTTATTTTCTTACCTCATTTTTGATTTAAAGCCTTTAAAAGACTCTTTTTACTTGCAAAAAAAAAAAACGG
>SUUV01000016.1 GCA_015062345.1 Alphaproteobacteria bacterium
TTCCGCCCAAGAGTTCACATCGACGGCGGAGTTTGGCACCTCGATGTCGGCTCATCACATCCTGGGGCTGGAGAAGGTCCCAAGGGTTCGGCTGTTCGCCGATTAAAGTGGTACGCGAGCTGGGTTCAGAACGTCGTGAGACAGTTCGGTCCCTATCTGCCGTGGGTGTAGGATACTTGAGAGGATTTGTCCTTAGTACGAGAGGACCGGGATGAACATACCTCTGGTGTACCAGTTGTTCTGCCAAGAGCAACGCTGGGTGGCTAAGTATGGACGGGATAACCGCTGAATGCATCTAAGCGGGAAACCCACCTCAAAACTAGGTATCCCCATTAAGACCGTGGTAGACCACCACGTTGATAGGTCGCGTGTGTAAGCATAGCAATGTGTTTAGCTAAGCGATACTAATAGTCTGATTGGCTTGATTTACTTAACGTATAAATAATTCGCTAATCTTTAGCAATTACCTAACTTTTTGGCTTGATAGAGGATGGATGAACTGGTGGCTCTTGCAAAGGTGTCCCACCCGATCCCATTCCGAACTCGGTCGTTAAACCCTTTAGCGCCTATGGTACTTTGTCTTAAGGCACGGGAGAGTCGGTCGCCGCCAGTTCTTCTATCCTCTATCTTCCCCAATCACCCTATCCTCCTTTGTTGTTGTTATATTCTTTATAACTCCTTTCATTTGGCTTCCGGATTATCCTTGGAAGCCTTATTTTTTGTTTAGGTTGATAATATGAAAAAATTTTTACTAATCCTATCTGTTTTATATTCATTTACTGTATATGCTCAAGAATTGGCAACTTTGGGTGCGTTGAAAAGTACGACGACCACAAAAGGTAAAATGGATTCTACAAAATTTATTGATTATTTATCTGATAAAATCGGAGTTTGGCAATCTAAAAATGGAATATTTACAGGTAGTGTTAATGCTGTATTAATTAATACAAGACCCGGTTCGAATAGTAGTAATGCCATTTTGTTGTTTGATAATACTAAGAAAGCGATGATTTGTTTTCAGGCCGAAAATAATATATTTGCTTGTTCATTGCTTAGGCTTAAATATCTTATGTTCTCATCTGATGTAATTATTACGGATATTATTGATGATAGGTATGAAATATTGCCATTATTTGCACATTTTAAATTTGTAGATGATGAACTACATATCTTAGCAACACCAATCGATGAACCCCCGTATCAGATAGAAGATTCTGTATTATTAGCTGTTTTGCAAAAATTATAAAATACTTATTTGATATAAAAAAATAACTCGTCTTAAAAGTGGATTTAAATCAAAAATGATGTAGAGGTGTCTCTCTCATCACCGACATACCGGTGCCCAAGCTTTAGCTTGGAATAGACACCGGTATCTAAGGGAATAATTTAGCTATATAATTTAACCTGGACTCCGACATCTTCGTGCCGGAGTGACAGTAAGGAGGTATGTTGCAAAGTATGAGGCTTAAAACAAAAATCTTGTGTTTTTTACTAATTTGAAGACGCAAAAACATTTTTGCTAATCGTAAAAATCAGCGGTGACCGGTGTAAATTTAATAAAAAAATATGATAAATGAAAAAAAATATTTTCCTTAAGCAAACCTTAAGTTTACAATGTTGCTATAAAGATGTAATTTAAGAAAACATTTTTATTTTAAGGAGAAATATCATGAATAAAATTTTATCCGTATCAGCTTTTGCAATTGTATTAGCTCTTTCAAATGTATCGTTTGCCGGTTTTAACGGTGATGTTCAACAAGCGGGTGGCTTTGTCGGTCCTGAGCCGTCAGTAAATACGGTTGCTGAGGCGCTCAAAATGAGTGATGATATGGCGGTTGTTCTAGAAGGAAAAATTGAAAAAAGTTTGGGTAATGAAGAATACATGTTCTCCGATTCTACCGGCTCGATAAAAGTTGAAATTGATGATGACAACTGGCGCGGTGTAACCGTCACTCCCGAAGATAAAGTTGTTATCAGAGGTGAAGTTGAAAAAGATATGTTCAAAACCGAAATTGAAGTCGATAAAATTGAGTTAAAAAAATAAGATGAGAATATTGCTTGTTGAAGATGACAACTTAATTGGTGACGGTATCAAAATCGGTCTCGAAAAAAGCGGATTTTCGGTAGATTGGTTTGATAACGGAGCAGACGGCGAGGAGGCGCTTTTCACGGCGCCTTATGCTGCCGTTATATTAGATTTGGGTTTGCCCGAAGTTGACGGACTTACCATATTAAAACATTGGCGAGAAAACGGCTTAAAAGTTCCGGTGCTGATATTGACCGCATTAGGCGATGTTGAAAGCAAAATTATCGGATTAAACAAAGGCGCTGATGATTATTTGGGTAAACCTTTTTCCCTAAAAGAAGTAATTGCTCGCCTGAATGCGCTCATTCGGCGCAATAGCGGATATGTATCATCTGAAATAAGATATAAAGACATAATTTTCAATGTAGATACAAAAACCGTTTATCTTAACAACCAAAATGTTGTGTTGGCTCCAAAAGAAATTGCTCTGGTTGAGATGTTGTTGCTTAATAAAAACAAAGTGCTTTCAAAAAATGTGATTGAGGAAAAATTATATTCGTGGGACACTGATGTATCAAGCAATGCGGTTGAAGTGCACATTCATCACATTCGTAAAAAACTGGGCAAAGACTTTGTCAGAACCGTAAATAAAATCGGATACATAGTGGAGGATTAAATGCACAAATTCAGCTTAAAACTCCGTTTGATGATAGCCTTTAGCACATTTTTTGTTTTAATCGGCAGTATATGCTTTTTGGTGTCGTGGTTTGAAGCAAAAGAATCAACCGATGAATTTTTTGACAGCTATCAAATGGCTTTGGCCAGAAATTTGGCATCGGCCGATTGGGAAGATGTCAATCATTCGGTTTTAAAACATACAAATTTTGAATTTAAAAACATCAAAAATGCTCAAGATGATGATGAGGCCATAGGCTTTGCCGTTTTTGATTTGTCGGGAAACATGGTTTTTCATGATAATCAAAACGGTAAAAATTTTTCGTTTAAGGGCTATACAAGTGCATTTGTAAACGAAAATGTAAAGGGTGATTTATGGCGGATTATGAGAATAAAATCGGCGGATAAAAACCATATAATCGCCATCGGACAAGAGCTTGAATACAGAAGCGATGTAGCTTGGGATTTGACCGAAGAATTTATGTTGCCGTGGATTGTGGGTTTATCGGTGTTATTAATGTTTATGTTGATGATAATAGAAAGAGAATTCAGGCCTCTTAAAAAAGCGGCATTACAAATTAAAAATCGTAAACCTGACGATTTATCACAAGTCCAAATGAGCGGATTGCCTAAAGAAGTTTTGCCGTTGGTTGATGCCATAAACGAACTTTTGCAAAAACTTCAAACATTGTTGCAAACGGAAAGGAGATTCGTTGCCGATGCATCACACGAATTGCGCACTCCGCTTGCAGCCTTAAAAGTGCAATTAGAAGTTTTGCAATTGTGTTTAGATGATAAAGAAGCGTTAAATAAGGCTATAAGCAATTTGGAGCAAGGGTTGTTAAGATCTGCGCATTTGGTTGAGCAACTTTTAACTTTATCCAGAATTGAAAACTTAATGCCCGATTTTGATGATGCACAAGACATAAACTGGAAACATCATACAGAGAATATATTAAACGATTATCAAACCGCTATAAAACAAAAAAACTTGCGTATTAATTGTGATAAACTCACAAACAAAGGGCCGATATCAAAAGCAAATCAGACTCTTATTGCAACGATTATAAAAAACTTGTCGGAAAATGCCGTAAAATATAGTCCTAAAGGCGCAAATATTGACATTTGTTCAGATGATAAATGTTTTGAAATTTTTAATTTGGGAGTTACAATCGAGAATAAACATTTAGAACATCTGGGTAAACGGTTTTATCGTCCGAGCGGTAACAACGAAAAGGGAAGCGGTCTCGGACTTTCAATTGTAAAACATATCGTGCAACATTATAATTGCGATTTAAGTTTTACAAATGTTGATAACGGTTTTAAGGTTAGAGTTACAAAACAATAAATAAAAACCCCGATTACAATGAGTGTTTTCGGGGTTTGAAATCAGACATTTTCAAACAAAGGCCTTCCTTGAATCATTCTGGTCATTTGCGTTTCAATGGCGGTTGCCAAGTTTATTTTTCCGCTTTTTATAATGCTTCTGACCTGACAACCTTTGGTTGTATCCGGATTGGCAAACAAAAACCGTAAAAACGGAGTCTTATGGCCGACACCTCTTAAAGATTGATGCATAACTCCGAGCATTCCTCTTGAGAGCAAATCATATGCCAAATCTTCACTCATATCAGATGATGCGGCATATTTAACAACCGAATTAATGGCATCGGAAATATTATTTGCGTGAATGGTAGATAAAACCAAGTGACCTGATGTTGCGGCACGCAAACATTCGCTTGCGGCATCGGGCGACCTGATTTCACCAACCAAAATATATCTCGGTTTTGACCGCAGTGCCGACTTTAAACAATCTCCCCAATTATTATTAACCGGTTCGGTTTGTTTACACAGTCCGAATGAGCCGTTAAGGGCGGTATATTCGCCGTCCAAAGGCATTTCGGCAGGGTCTTCAATGGTATAGGCAAAACCGCCTTCCTGAAACAAAAATTCTTTTAACAATGCTGAAATAGAGGTTGTTTTACCGGTACCGGTTGCACCTGCCCACAAAATAAGACCGGAGGCTTTACCAAACGATGTGATATAATTGGAAAAATATTTTCTGTATCCTAAATCGGCAAAATTCGGAACTTCTTGCGGCATTTTTCTGATACAATATTGTATGCCCGAAACAGTCATTGTTCTTTCTACACGAAACAAGATGTTTTCATATGAAACCGAATAGCTTGAATTTCCGTTATATGAACTTTCCACCAACTGATAAAAATTTTCAAAATCGGTCGCTTCAAAAATTTGTAAACCGTTTTCGGTTAAGTTGTCGGGAATATACGCAACTTTTTCCGGTGTAATGTAAATATCTGAAAAGAAAATATCATTAATTCGGGTCATAACCATTCCTTTGCTTGTTGAATATAAACCAATATTAACCGAAAGAATTTTATTTTCAACAAAAAACCGGCATTAAAGCCGGTTTTTAACAAATATATCACATTATTTATGCGAATTTATCCATTCTACAATATTTGCTTGCGAATTAAAGCCTACTTTAACATCAATTTGTTTACCGTCTTTGAACAAAAACATTGTCGGAATTGAACGAATTGCATATTGTGTTGCCGTATTCGGTGCTTCATCAACATTCATCTTGCAAATTTTTAATGTGTCGCCAAGTTCTTTGCCAACTTCTTCCAAAACCGGACCCAACTGACGGCAAGGACCGCACCATTCTGCCCAAAAGTCTACCAAAACCAAACCTTTGGAGTTTAATACTTCCGTTTCAAACTGAGAGTCGTTAATATTAAGCATTTGTTTTCCTTCCAATAAAAATTAAATTTATCCTGATATAGTTATTTTATACCGATATTAAAGGTAATTTTTTTTCAAGACAACCTTTAAATTAATTAATTTTCATCAAATTTGCGGTATTGGTCCAAAGAATGTATGTTTCAACAATTTTTTGCGGATAAATTTTTTCCATAAGCTGTTTATAAATATCAAGTTGCTTTAAATAAACTTGCGGAACGGACGAAATATTGTCCGCTGCCGGCCTGTTGGTCTTAAAATCCACAATAATGACTTTATTGTCGGTTATAACCAAACGGTCAATTTGTGCAGAGATTATTTTATCGTCAATTTCTCCTGCAATCGGCACTTCTGCTCTTGAAAACTTTGAAAATATTTCTTCAAATTCGGGCTTTGTTAACAAGGTTATGATTTCTTTTCTGATTTGCAACAAAGAAGATTTATTCAGTTTATCGGAATTTTTTTCTAAATATACATCTATGGCCTTAATTTTATCTTCCAAGGAACAATCAACAGGCAAATATTGTAGCAAAGAGTGTATCAAAACACCTCTTGCATAATAATGCGAATTGTCTTTTAACGGAGAACTGACATAAATTTGGTCATCATCATCGGGTTTTGACGGTGAATACGGTTTTGCAAGCGGACTTTCTTTTTTGGCTTTTTCATATATCCAATTTTGCGTATTTATCGATTCTGTTTTTCGATTCGCAGTTGATGTTGCTTCAATGTCAATTTCTTGCTTACAAGAATATACCAAAGATTTGTCATCGTTTTTAATACCGATATTTTTTAATGCCTGTTCGCATAATCCGTACCACGAATTTTCATCAACTTTGTCATCGTTTTTATAACCGGCAATATAAAGTCTGTCTTCGGCTCGGGTTAAAGCAACATATAACAAGCGCCTGTATTCGTCATAAGCATCTTTACAATTTGATTGATGAATGTCGTTGCAAACGGTGTCATATTTACCGGCCGATAAAGGATAATAAGCCAACATTTCATCAAAAAGTATGTCCTCACCTTTTTTAATGTTAGGAAGCCTTATTGTGTCCGGAATGATAACAATGGGTGCTTGCAAGCCTTTTGAGCCGTGTGCGGTCATAATGCGAACTGCGTCGTTTTGAGCCTGCTCAAGCTCTCGTTTTATTTGTATTTGCCCTTTTTTAATCCATTGCATAAAAGTTTGCAAATCGGGGGTATGGTCTTTTTCAAAATTCAGGCTCAAGTTTATAAATTCATCAATTGCATCTTCGGCTTCCGAACCTAAACGAGATAAAAATTTTTCGCGTCCTTTT
The DNA here is from genome assembly GCA_015062345.1 of Alphaproteobacteria bacterium. Taxonomy (GTDB): domain Bacteria; phylum Pseudomonadota; class Alphaproteobacteria; order RF32; family CAG-239; genus JAFTYO01. The sequence continues at coordinate 6,766 of SUUV01000016.1, forward strand.
AAGGTGGTTAAAACATAATTGAACAATTCAAAAGGTCTTACATAATCGGCTTTTTTAATTAAATCGGACAACTCTTGATAAACGGTTGCATATTTTTTGTTTGTTCGTAACCGATTAAACAAACTTTGCGATTGTCGATTATGGCAAAGCTCAAACAAATCGTCATCATCGAGCTTGTAAAGAGGCGATTTTAACACTTCGGCCAAGCTTAAATCATCAGAAGGCAATAACAAAAAATTTGTCAGTGATAACAAATCTTGCACTGCAATTTGTTCCAAAATTTTGAGCTTATCAACACCGGTGACATTAACCCCGATGCTTTTACACTCTCTGACAAATTCTTCAATAAACGAGTTTCTTCTTTGCACCAAAATCATAAAATCCTGATAACATACGGGACGATTTTTTGATTGAAGAATATCCTTATTTTCAACCATATTTTTAATTTTTTGCGCAATCATAGCGGCCAGTTTTGCGCTTGCCGATTGTTTGGTTTTGCGTTCTATCGGCGGATACCACACATCATCTGCGGCTGATTGCTCAACTACCAAAGGCCACAGTTGAACTTTGCCGGCTTCACCGATTCGATACGGCAAGTGAGCAACCGCTTCGTTGTCAATTACCACTCCCGATTTTGCATTTTCAAGCGAAAACAAATGATTTACATTTTCCAGTACGGCTTTTGTGGAACGAAACGATACATCTAATTTGATTTTTTTGAAATTTTCGTCTTTATGAGCAAAATGTTTGTACATCTTGTCAAACTCTTGCGAGTCGGCGCCCTGAAAACTGTAAATGGATTGTTTTCGGTCACCGACGGCAAATATGGTGCGCACAATGTCTTTTTGCCCGAATCCGGCAAAAAATTCGTCGGTTACGGCTTTTATAATTGCCCACTGGTCCGGCGATGTATCTTGCGCTTCGTCAATTAAAATATGGTCGATACCGCCGTCGAGCTTATAAAGAACCCATTTGGCAACATTGTCTTTTTCCAACAATTTTTTGGTAATTACAACCAAATCTTCAAAGTCTAAACGAGCATTGTCTTGTTTAAATTTATCATATGCAAAATTTAATTCTTGTGCAATGTTCATTATGGCTTTGGTCGATTGATACAAATCAATTTTTAATAATAAATCATCAAAATCAAGTATGTCTTGCGCCATATTTTTCATATCCTCCACAATTTGAGGATATATGTTTATGGCATCTTTGCAAGCCAACCGACCACGAATTTCCGATTTTGTAATAAACACATTTTTATAAACCTCATAATCAAAATTTTCCAATATCCGATACAAAGAATATGCCCTGTCTTGGTCGGTTTTTGAGCTTTGTGTAAGTGCATCGGCAATGTTTTTGATTAAGGTCTTATCCAAATTGTCGGCAAAGTGTTTTAGGGCATCTTCTTTGCTTAATGTGTTTTTAATGCTCAACTTATTTTTAAGTGCCGTCAAAAATTCTGCAAAATTTTGATAGTTTTGCAAAACTTGCGAAAGCTTGTTGCGATTTTGCGTAATTTTTTCCAAAATCTGCGTAAATTTTAGTTCCTTAATGTTTGAGGTTAGCCAAGATATATCTTGCCCGATAGCGCTTGTCGGTTCATCTTGTGCCTTATAAATCAGCTTATGGCTGATATTATCAAGAGCTTCTTTGGCCAGCATATCGTCCATAACATTAAAATATGGGGCAATTTGAGCCTCCAGAGGAAACCTTTTTAAAATTTCTTCACAAAAACTGTGCATTGTCTGAATTTTTATTCCGCCGAATGTATCCAAAACTTTTGCAAACAAAACTTTTGCTTCTTCCAATAATTTTGCATCGGGCTTGCTTGAGGTTATGCCAAAAATGTCTTCACATAATTTTTCTTCCGGAATAACCGCCCATTTGCCGAGTTTTTGCGCAATGCGATTGTTCATTTCCACGGCGGCGGCTTTGGTATAAGTTAAGCACAAAATTTTTGCCGGATTCACTCCTTCTAACAGAAGTCTTAACACCCTGTCGGAGAGCACTTTGGTTTTTCCGGTGCCGGCAGAAGCCTCAACCCATACCGAAACATTCGGATTTGCTGCCATATTTTGTTGTTTGGTGGCAAGCTTGCTTAAAGCTTCTTTTTGCTTAAGTATGTTAAAATTCTCAGTCAAAATCTTCCTCCGTTTGCCACTCTTTTGTGCGAGCCAAATGTTCATAATCGGAATATTTCGGCAGATGTTTCGGATTCGGCCTTGCCATATAAGCGGTAGTTTCAAAATCAAATACCGAAATCAGTGTTTTTAGATTTTCCGATGTTTTTTCCAACAAATTTAAATGGTCATCACAATCGGTTACATTATAACTTACGGCCTTATCATTAAGTTTTAAATATACCAACTCATTAACATCAGATGCTTTTATATGTGTTTTTTGATTGTCTTTTTCTTGCACAAAGCCGTTTGTTTGAGCAATCAGCCCTTCAATCGGAAGTTGCGGAGCATATCCGGCAAATACTTCTTTTTTTGAACGAATGCTTCCGGTTTTATAATCAATTACATTAATTTTGCCTTCATTTGTAACATCAATTCTGTCGGCTCGTGCCGTTATCTTAAATGTGCCTGCCGGAGCTTCAAACTCAATTTCGCCTTTAACTTCGGGATACACTTTTTTAATGTCTTGACGATATCCTTGTTCAAAATTTACAATCCACTCGGCGGTTTTAACAAACATCGGCCACCAAAAAGCTTTTGTTTGTGCGGGCATATCCGTTTTTGCAAATTCGTCGGTTGCAATGTCAATTAGTTTTTGATATGCATTATCGGGAAACTTGTCCGAATACAGGTTGTTAAATGTCTCCAAAATTTTGTGAACAATGTTGCCGTAATCGGAGGCATCAAGAGGTTGCTCCAAATCTTGCAAAGCTTTTAATTGCAAAATGCGTTTGGCATAAATTTCATACGGGTCACGCATTAGGGTTTCTATGGCGCTGGCGGACAAAGTTCTGGGTCTTGCCGATACCGGAGGTGTGGGCGCAGGCGGTAAAATTTTTTCATATTTTGCCGGTGTATCAATTATTTTTGCCAGCTTAACATAAACATCATCTTGCAAAGCCGATGGTTCAATTTGACAAGCTTTTAAAACGGTATCAAGTCGCAACAACCATCTTGATTTGTTTGTAGGTACCGAATTGACACGATTTGCTCTGGTGATAAAAACTTTTTCAGAGCACATAAATTGGCAAAAATCAGCGGCCGCAATGCCAATGTCTTTATCAGGAAGCGACATATTAAGCGAGGTTTTCATCGGTCTTGAAAGCCAAGGGTCAGATGACGGAATTTCAGGCCAAAAACCCTCATTTACCGAACCGATAATTATGGTGTCAAACTGATTATAACGAGCTTCAATCGGACCTAAAATTTTTAGTCTCGGATGTGTACCGTAACTGTAACGCACATTGTTTAGCGACAATAAATATGTTAATACCGATAAATAGTGTTTAGCTTTTATTTTTCCGACCGCATCTGCTTGTTGCAACACATCGGAAAACATATCGGCGGCTGCTTTGCCGTCATCGGCTTTCCACAGATTTGTTTCTCCGTCATTTATATTATCTGCACACAAATTTTGTGCAACTTCCAAGTGTGTTTTAACCAAATCCGAAAAAGCAACTTCTTGCTGTTGATACAAAGTATGTAAAGGCCGTAAAACTTCTTTAATTTCATCTATCCATAAACCCACATTTATCGGAATTTGTTTTTGCTTATCAAAAAACACCGGACTCCTTATCAAATGCTCCCATTGACGCACATCATTAAGCAAACTCAATTTTTCTTTTGAAAGCAAAACATACGGATTTTTTGCCAGTGTTAACATAGATTGCAATGAAAAATCATTTTCCAAAACACTTAATATCTGACGCAAAAAAATACCAATCGGAGAAAGATGTAAAGGTTTTCCCGATGAATCATCAATTTTTATATCCCAACGCTCCAATTCGGAGGCAACTCGTCTGGCCAAATTTCTGTCGGTGGTAACCAAAGCCGCCGTTTTTTCCGGAACTTCCAAAACCTCACGCATAATAAGAGCAATGCTTAAAGCTTCTTGTCTTTGGTCCGCACACTCAACAAACGACAGATTTTCCAAAGCATTTTTTCCGTATGAAACAGGGGTCAAATTTCGCCAATCGGTTGTAGCTGCCGCCGGTAACATAATTTCGGAAACCAACTTTTCTCTTTGCGGATTTTGGCTTTTTATACAATCTTTAACCGCCAACCGGTCTAATTTCAAATATTCGAGCAGGGTTTTAAGTTCATATTGCGGGTGCGACTGCTCAATTAAGTCCCATTGAGTATCGGTTAAATTTTTATCCAATCCGTAAAGATAAACTTCGCCGTTTTCAAGCTCCGAAACCGTTTTAACAAGTTCTAATAAACTTTTATATCCGGCCGTCACACCGGCTATTACAATTTTTTGCTTTGTGTTTTTTTCTTTCCAGATTTTAGTTTTGGCTTTGATGAGCAAATTTTTCAATTGTGCCTTATCAATTACATTTCTTGAGGCTAAAATTTTAGGCCAGTTTTGCGTAATGATTTTTAAAAATTCCAAAGTTTGTTGCCAATGTTCGGAAAACTGTTCGGGTACAATTTTTTCCAACTCGGCAAAAGATAAATCCTCATTATATGAAGCATCAATCAAACAAGCCAAATCTTTGGCTAAGGCCAAAGCCTGAGCAAAATTCATCTCCGGCAAGCCGTAATCGGCAGGTTTTGAGACAATTAAGCGAGCAAATAAAAACAGCCTTTCATAATCGTCAATTGCCGGAAGCAAATTTTCAAGCAATTCTTTGTTATCGGCATTTAAGATAAAAATGTCGTTTTCATCAAAATCACCTACCGGAATAATTTTCGGCAACATGGTGGGTTTTTTGCCGTTATAACGGATAAAAGCTTCTTTTAACGATGTACAAGTTCTGCGATTGGGCAATAAAAAAATTATATCAGCCGATGCTTGCGGATTTTTTTCATACTCAAGAGAAAATTTTTGCGCAAGTGTATCAACAAAAGAGCAACTGTACGGTATGTTATAAACGCCGCTCATACAGGTTACCTTTATTAAATGGTGTTAAGATACTCGGTAAACTTTTCCAAAGCTCGGCCTCTGTGAGAAATTTTGTTTTTAACCTCAGCGCCGAGCTGAGCAAAAGTTTTATCATAGCCGAGCGGGGCAAAAACCGGATCAAAACCGAAACCGGAAGTGCCTTGTTTTTGTTTGATGATAACTCCGTCAACTCTGCCCTCAAAACTTTTATATGTGCCGTCGGGATAACCCAAAACCAAAACACAGGCAAAATATGCCGATCTGTCGGAGCTTTTTGTATCTTCAATTTCTTTTAAGAGCATATCCATAGCTTTGTCAAAATCCCGATTTGGAGCATAACGAGCCGAATATACCCCCGGACGACCGTCTAAAGCATTGACGCAAAGTCCGGAATCATCGGCCAAACAAGGAACATTTTTCAACTTGGCTATGCTAAGAGCTTTTAAGACAGCATTTTCTTCAAAAGTTGTGCCGGTTTCTTCAACATCGGGCAAATCAATATCATCAGATGAAATAACTTTTATGTTAAACGGGCTCAAAATTTGTTTAATTTCGGCAATTTTACCTTTGTTATGACTGGCAAAAATCAGTTCTTTCATTTTACACTCCCAATGCTTGCTTTTGTTTTTCAATCAGTTTTTCAATGCCTGCTTTTGCGGTTTCAAAAAGCTCAAAAAACTTATCCTGACTAAACGGTTCTTCTTCGGCGGTACCCTGAATTTCAACAATCCGGCCGCTTTCGGTGATAACAAAATTTGTGTCGGCACGAGCCGTGCTGTCTTCATCATAGTCTAAATCTAACAAAACATTATCACCTTGCAAACCGCAAGAAACGGCAGCTACAAATTCCGTAATGGGATTTTTTTCAAGTTTGCCTTCGTTTTTGAGCTTTTCCATCGCCTGATAAAGCGCCACAAAAGCGCCGGTTATGGAAGCTGTTCTGGTTCCTCCGTCAGCTTGCAAAACATCGCAATCTATGTGCACAATATAATCTTTTAAGGCATACAAATCGGTAACCGCCCGCAAAGAACGACCTATCAGGCGCTGAATTTCGTGAGTTCGCCCCGAAACACCTTTGGTTTCACGAGATACTCTGGTTTGAGTTGAACGAGGCAACAAAGCATATTCGGCCGTAACCCAACCTTTGTCGGAGCCTTTTAGCCACGAAGGCAACTTGTCATCAACACTTGCGGTGCATAAAACTTTTGTGTTACCGCAAGTAATTAAGCAAGAGCCTTCAGCATATAAGTTAACACCGGTTTTAATTTCTATTTCTCTTAAATTTTTTTCGCCCCGATTATTTTTGCGCATTTTTTTTATCCTTAAAATAAAAATCATTAATAGCTTTTACCACTCTTGAAACAGTGTGCTCCACTCTTTCGTTTTTGGTTTCGACCACAATATCGGCTTCGCTGTAATAGGGATATTCTTCTTTAATGTAGCTTTCGAGTTTGTCTTTTAATAAAGAATCGGCACCCATTAAAAACGGACGATGTTTTCTGCCGGCCGTACGATGATATAAAGTTTCGACATCTGCTTTTAGCCAAATGGTAAGAGCATTTTCTTTAGCCAATTCTCTTGTGGTTTTGGCCACAAAAGAGCCTCCTCCGGAAGCCAATACACAAGGAGAGCCGTTTAAGAGCCTTTTCATCACCCTCATTTCGCCGGCACGATATTCTTCTTCGCCAAAACATTTTAACACATCAACAAGTGACAATCCGGCAGCTTTTTCAATTTCTCTGTCGCCATCAACAAACGGCAGTTTAAGTTTTTGTGCCAATCTTTTGCCGACACTGGTTTTTCCGCTACCCATCAAGCCCACGAGAAGAATTATTTTATTTTCGTTATTTATCATTTTTTTAATACTTCTTTCAATTTATTATGCTAGATAATAAAGGCATTATCACAATTTAGCAACACTTTTTATGAGGTAATTTACTATGAAACAAAAAAAATACAACTGGATTTTTTATATTTTGCTTATTGCTCTGATTGGCGGAGTTGTCTATGTTGCCACCAAAGACATTACCCCGATTACACACAAAGTGGAAAAAACGGTTAAAATTGAATACACAAAATAAGTATGCAAACAAAAATTGTTCAAAATTTTTTAGATATGATGGTTGCGGAAAAAGGTGCAAGCATAAACACCGTTTCGGCATACGAGTATGATTTGACACAATTTTTTGAAATAATCGACACATCGCCGGCTAAAATTACACGAAAACACATAACCGATTATATAAACGAAATATCATCAATGTGTTATGCACAAAAATCGCAAGCCCGAAAACTTTCGGTGATAAGAGAATTTTGCAAATTTTTGTTGCAGGAAAAAATTTTAACCGATAATCCGAGCCAAAACTTAAGCGCTCCGAAACAAGAAAAAAATCTGCCGAATTTTTTAACCGATTCGCAAATAAAACTCTTAATCAAAACGGCACAACAACAAAAAAACCGTTCGTTAAAACGAATTGCGGTGATGATAAGCTTAATGTATGCCACCGGATTAAGGGTTTCGGAGCTGATTTGTTTGACGCAAAACTCCATAAATTTTGATAAACGCATTGTAACCGTAAAGGGTAAAGGCAGTAAAGAAAGGCTTGTTCCGGTATCAAAAAATGCCATAAAAATCGTTTTGGAATATGTCAACAATGAGCGCAAATATTTTCTGGCAAAATCAAAACAAAATAATTGGCTTTTTCCTTCCAAAACATCAAAAAGCGGATATGTAACCCGATATACTTTTTTCAAAAACTTAAAACAATTGGCCGCAATTGCCGAGCTAAACCCGAAGATTATATCTCCGCATACTTTAAGACACTCGTTTGCCACCAATCTTATCAATCATGATGCCGATTTACGCAGTGTGCAAAAAATGTTAGGACACGAAAACATTGCCACAACCGAAATTTATACCCACATCATTAAAGAAAAACTTGTCGAAACGGTATTGCAAAAACACCCGCTTGCCGGTATAAAGTTTAAAGATGATTGATTTTTTAACAATAAATGCCTAAAATAAGCACCATGAAAAAACAAAAAAACATAATAAATGCAGAGCATAGGGGTAACGGGCTGACACCGTTTGCTGCCGACATATCGGGCTTTGCCGCAAAATTGTTAGGAAAACGAGGCTTAATCGAAATGAAAATTTTGACCTCGTGGAACAGCATTGTCGGACAAGAATTGGCTTTGCATTCGTTACCTGAAAAAATTTGTTTCAAAAAAGATGCAAGAGATAACGGAGTGTTGCATTTGCTGGTTTCAAACGGTGCTTTTGCGGTTGAAATCGGGCATTTGACTCCGCTGATTTTGGAAAAAATCAACACATTTTTCGGTTATAATGCGGTTGCACAAATTAAAATTATTCAAAGTACGGCAAACTTAAATACCGTTGTTGAAACTAATTTTGATGATAATGAGAACAAAAAACTTGTATCCGATGAACAACAAAACTATATTCATAAAATAACCGAAGATGTTAAAAATCCTGAATTGAAAGAAAAACTTGTCAGTTTGGGCAAACAAATTTTATCACACAATAAATAGGAGAAAACTTTTGGATAAATTTATCAAAACTTTAAGCACAATCATAACTTCGATTTTGTTTTATGTAATTGCCTCATATGTTTATCTTTCAAGCAAAGGGTTTGTGTATGAAAACGGCACTTTTACCCTTATTAAAGAAGTTAAAGCCTCAACACAAAACGAGCCTTTGCAATTTGCCAACAAAATCAGGCCCGATGTTGCGCTTAATTTTAATGCCGATAAAGCAATCGGTGATAAAAATGCTCCCCTTACTTTGTTTGAGTTTTCATCGCTCGGATGTTCTCATTGTGCAGATTTTCACCTTAATATATTGCCGAAACTGGAAAAAGATTTTATTTCAACCGGAAAACTCAAAGTGGTGTTTGTTAACTTTCCTTTAGATGCAAAATCAATGAAAGGCGCAATGTTATCCGAATGCGTCAGCTCCGAAAACAAATCTGATTTTATAAATAAGGCCTTTTTAAAACAAAGAGAATGGATGCTCTCATTTAAATCTGAAGAAGTGCTGGCAAAATATGCCATAAATGAAAACTTTAAACAAGAAGATGCAGTTTCTTGTTTATCTAATGATGCTTTGGCACAAAAGATTATAGCCGACAGACAAGAAGCTATTGATAAACTTAATATGCAAGGAACTCCGGCATTTTTATTCAGCGATAAAAATGTAAACGAAATTGTATACGGTGTGCCCGAATATGAACAACTCAAATCATACATTCAGAGCCGTTTGGAAAAATAAGTTTTGGTGAAAAAATGAATAAACCCGATGACATAAAAGAGCTTGATAAAAAAATCAAAAAGTTTAAGCAAAAAGAAAAAAAGACGGAACTTGAAGCTCTTGAAGAACCCGAATATTCATCAGCGGCGGCAGGTTTTCAAATCAGTACCGAGCTTTTGGCCGGAGTTGCCATCGGTGCTTCAATCGGGTATGTGTTGGATATGGTGTTTAATTTAACACCGTGGTTAATGGCAATTTTCACAATTTTTGGCGGAGCAGCCGGTGTGTTAAACATTTATAAAACATTTAAAGCAGATGATAAGGACAATTAAGGAGTAATTATTAATGGCGAGTCCTTTAGAACAATTTACGGTCAAACCTATTATACCAATTGAGTTTAACGGTTATGACCTATCGTTTACCAATTCGGCTTTATTTATGATAATAACCGTTGTAAGCATTGTATGTTTATTTGCATTTTGTTTGCAAAAAAGAACGGTTATTCCCTCAATCAGGCAATCGATAGCCGAAAGCACATACGATTTTATCCACAATTTGCTCTATAACAGTGCCGGAAAAGACGGATTAAAATATTTTTCGTTTATATTCAGCATTTTCTTGTTTATTGCCTTTGGAAATTTTTTAGGATTGTTTCCGTATAGCTTTACTTTTACATCGCATTTGGCTGCAGTGGGTTGCTTGTCGCTTTTGGCCTTGTGTTTTAACATAGCGGTTGGCATAAAGGTCAAAAAATGGGGTTATTTGAGAACATTTTTACCCAAAGGAATCCCGCTTGCTTTGGCGCCTTTGGTGGTGCCGATTGAGGCCATTTCTTTGTTGTCAAAACCGTTTAGTCTGACGGTGCGTTTGGTTGCCAATATGACGGTCGGGCACATTATGCTCAAAATTTTGGCCGGATTTATTGTTGCGCTCGGCTTAGGCGGAATTGTTCCGCTTGTGTTTGATGCCTGTATTATTATTTTTGAAATGTTTATTGCAGTTTTGCAAGCATACATATATACTGTGCTAAGCTCAATATATTTAAGTGATGCCATACATCATCACTGATAACTTAAACTTTATGAAGAAAGGAAAAATTATGGAACCGATAGCTTATATTTCTGCCGCAATTTGTGCTGTATCTATGACAGTTGCCGCTTGGGGTGTTACAAAACTTTGGACCACAATGATTGAAACGGTTGGTCGCAATCCGCAAGTGAAAAAAGATGTAGATATATACGGTTGGGCAGGTTTTGCCGCCATTGAAGCAATTGCTTTGTATGCTTTGGTTGTGGCACTGGTGATATTAACCGGCAAATAAAATATGCCACAGCTTGATACATCTACATATTTATCGCAATTTTTTTGGCTGATAACTTCGTTTTTAAGCCTATGGTTTTTTATGGCTTGGTTTATCATACCCAAAATTGAAGAAGTGTTGGAACAGCGCCGCCGCAAAATTGATGATTATGTGCAAAAAGCCGAAAAAATCAATAAGCAGGCGCTTTTATCCTTAAACAAATATGAAAAAGCTCTTACAAACGCCAAACAAGAGGCTGAATTAAGCTTGGAGCAGACCAAACAAACTTTGGAAAAAACCGTTGCCGACAGGCATGCCGAAATTGAAGAATTGCTCAATAAGAAAATTGCCGATACCGAGTTTATGCTGGCCAAAGAAAAAAAAGAAACATTGGCGGCCATAGATGAGGTTTCGGTTGCGTTGGCAAAACAAATTTTGGAAAAACTTGACATTAAAAATGTAGATGAAAATATCTTAAAAAATTCTGCCGGAGAGCATAAATGATGCCCACAGATAATGCCATATCCGTTCCGTCGGCCGAGCTGATTGATGAAGCGCAAACCGCAGTTATCAAAGCGGTTGACAATGTTTCGGAAATGATATCCGAAACCACACAGATATCTGAATTTTCTCCCGATCATCATACCGAATTTTTTTATAAAAGCCCTGAGTTTTGGGTAGGAATGGCTTTTGTCTTGGTGGTGGTTGCCTTAAGCGGGCCAATCGGCAAAATGGTTAAAAAGGCATTATCTGGTCGCAGACAAGGTATCATTGACCGGATAAACGAGGCCGAAAAACTTCGTGATGATGCACAAATGTTGTTGGCTCAATATGAACGCAAGTTTTTGCACGCAAAAGATGAGGCAAAACAGATTTTGGATAAGTCAAATGCCGAAATTAAAAACCTTACCGAATATGAACTGCAAAAAATGGAAAAGGAACTGGCAATCAGGCAAAAAGAAGTTGATATGGCAATTGATGCAACCATAGAAAAAACCAAAGCCGAAATTAAGGAGTTGGCAAGCAAAAAATCGGTAAATATGGTTAAAAAATATGTAACCGAAAACCTAACCCGAAAACAACACGAAAAACTGATTGATAACTCAATTAAAAATATATTAAACGCACTTAAATAAGGCAAAAACAGCTTGACAAAAATTTCGACAAGTGTTAGATTATCGGCATAAACCAATAATTTTTTCAATTATGATAGAACCAAAAGCAAAGAAATTAGCTGTTTTTGAGGAAACACTAAAGCTGATGCGCTCAAAAAGTGTAATCTGTCCGGCAGATGTAAAGAAACTGTTTGATAGGCATATGCAAAGCAGTTACTATGGCGGTCCGGTTAAGGATTATCCCACGCTTACCTTTGATGGCAGTGTAAAAATCGCCAAAATTCAGGCATATGATGAGTGTGTCTCGGATATTGTCGATGAACTGGGGTACGAAACCTTGGCTGACATAGAATTAACACCGGTGTTTATCGGGGTAACAAAAGTCCGCAATGAAAAATGTTCGACTTTTGTGTGGGTTCCTCTTTCACCAACGGTTTATGTTTTTAAAAACGAGCCGTTTAAAGTTGTAGAAAGACCCAACATAATCTCTCGCACCGAGTTTAAAGAGTTTGAGTTGAACAAGCTTGAGTACAACAGAGGTTTCGGCTATTCTGAATCGGAAAACAAAAGTTATCCGATTGTACAGAAAAACACTCTTTATCGCAAATTTAAGATAAACCGTTACAAGATTGAAGCGGTTGAGGACAGAGTTTTTTCTCAAATTGAGTGGATAGGGCTGACAAATAACAGAGAATCCCTTGATGTATGGTATGTACCGATGTGGCTTTTAAGACACAAACCGGAAGAAATTGCTCAGATTGAAACCACCATCAAAAAAAGAGGTACGATTAAGTCGGGCGGTGATGGCTCAGGTGTTTCAAGCGATGGCTTTATGGAGTAAAAAAGAGAGCTTTAAGGCTCTCTTTTTTGTGTTAATAATGCTTGCAATTTGTAACATAAATATTTATCCTTTCTAAAAAAGGAAAACATATGAAAATATATCAGGTAGGCGGAGCCGTCAGAGATAAAATTTTACAAAAAACTCCCAACGATATTGATTATGTCGTTGTGGGCTCAACCGTCGAGCAGATGAAACAACTTGGTTTTATACAAGTCGGTAAAGGCTTTCCGGTGTTTTTGCACCCTCAAAGCAAAGAAGAATATGCTCTGGCTCGAAAAGAAATAAAAACCGGTGACAAACATACCGATTTTGAGTTTGTTTTTACTCCCGATATCACCCTACTAGAAGATTTGGAGCGTCGAGATTTTACCTGCAATGCCATTGCTTATGATGAAGAAAAAAATGAGTTTATTGATTATTTTAATGGTTTGGAAGATATAAAAAATAAAGTTATCCGACATATAAATTCCGAGCATTTTGTTGAAGACCCTTTAAGGGTGTTAAGAATGTGCCGATTTGCCGCTCAGCTCGATTTTGAGGTTGATAACAAAACCCTAAAACTTTGTTCGGATATGGTAAAAAACAAAATGCTTAATTTTTTAAGCCCTGAGAGAATCTGGCAAGAGTTTGAAAAAGCTTATTCAACCGGCAGATTTTATCGTTTTGTTGAGCTAATGCATACGATAGGCGCATTAAAACAAATTATGCCCGAAATTGACCGACTTTTCTATGTTAAGGAATATGAAAAATATCACCCCGAAGGTAACACCGGCGGACACACCTTAAATGCACTAAAGTTTGTCGCAGGCGAATCAGCTTTTGTTCAATTTGCGGTTTTGGTGCACGATGTCGGAAAAGCTCTTACTCCGATTGAAACATGGCCAAAGCATAAAGAACACGAACTTTTAGGCTTGGACATAATTAAAGACATTGCACGGCGCTTAAAAATTCCAAACAAAATCAGAGATTTTGCGGTTTTAAGCTCCAAACTTCATATGAAATATTATCACATTCCGGATATGCGCATCGGCACTTTGTATGATTTGGTAAGTGCTCTAAATGTTGCAAATAAAAGCTATTTGGAAGAATATATCAAAGTTTGTAAGGCCGATTTTGAAAGTATAAATATGGATAATAAAGAGCTTGAACGCAAAAGGTTTGCCGATTCGGCAGAGCTTTTAAGAAAAGCAAACAATATACTTTGCCATATCAAAGCTACCGATATGCCAAATTTTGAAACTCTGCCTAAAGATGAAAATTTTGCAAACCGTTTCAGAGAATATAAAATCGGTATTTTAAGAGAAAAACTGTCGAACAATTTAAAAAAGTAAAGACCTGCGCAACAGCACAGGTCTTCAAAGCTTGTCGTTTGAAGGAAAACTCACTCGCCGAAACAGCGAAGAGTCGTACCCTGATTTGCACCCCTCTCGATGAATGAGCACTCCATGGTGCGCCAATTTTTTGAGTAGACCATCTCTGTGCCATCCTCGTAACAGATTGCCGTACCACGACCGAGAGAACGAACACTGTCATCAGGATATACCGTAATTTCTTCCCCTGTTTTCACACTCCTGAACACATTGCCGTCTTTCCAACAAGGGATAACGGCTTTGATGCTCTCATGAGTATAGTTGATGGTGTCTCTGCACGGTCTCATGTCCTTTCTAAACTTTACAACGGTTACTAGTTCTTCGCCATTGTTTGCTTTATTTTGCATAATTCCCATAATTGTATTTTTTAACAGACATATAATATCAGGTTTTGAGCAATTTGTCAAATATTTTTTTACCAAATCAAACTATAAAAATATCAGCGGTAAGACCAACAGCATTGCCAAAACGCCAAAGGTTAACTGATTTTTTAAGCTTTGTTCTTTGTAAACAAGAGCCGAAATAATCATCACAATCGGTGCGGCCATACGCATAAACACCGCCACAAAAGACACCGGTAAAATGTTGATTGATGCGTATATAATCAAAAATTCGGAAACGGTGTAAAAAATTCCGGCAAAAGCAACACTCTTATTTAAGAATATGTTGCGATAATCTTGTTTTGAAATTCCGCTTATTAAGCAAGCAATAAACATTGCAAGCGATGAAACCAAAAGATGCGGATACCAACCGATTTGCGGTATGGCTAAGTGGTCGGTAATGCTAAATGTTGCTCCGATAAGTATAATTATACCAAAATCAATTTTACCTTTTTTAGATAGAGTTTTGGCATCACCTTTGAACACAAACATCAACCCTAAAACACCCAAACCGCAAATGCAAAGCAATTGGAACAAAGCCAAGCCTTCTTTGAAAAACAAATTATTAATCAATGAGCCCAAAGCCATTGAAATAAAACCGAAAAACACCGAAGATGATGTGCTGGTTTTGTTGATTTTTTGTTGCAATTTAACTATAAGCCATAACAAAAGACCTTTTAAGACGGCTAACAATAAATATGCTGATGTAGTAATTTTTAACGCATTGTCATAATATAAATGACCAAAAACCGGAAAAGTTAAAATAAGTCCGACAATAAGCCAACTGCTGGTAAAAGCCGCAGATAATTCCGGCGGAAAATGTTTGGCGGCCGGCTTGTATAAAAACGGCCTTAATGTCATTGAAATTAAAATTAAAAATCCGATAAACAATTGAAAAAGACTCAAAGTTCGTTCTCCATAAACAGTGTACTAAAATTGTATGGCATATTATGCTAAAGCAGTAAACAAAACATTAAATTTTATATGCTTTGCAAAAATGAAAGCCACCGGATTTTTTATCAGGTTAGTTTTTTTAAAAAAATCAATAATTCTTAATAAAAAATCTGATTTTTTTGGCGCTTTCGGTTTTGTTAATAAAATTATAACCATCTTGAAGTATCTTGGGAATGTTCATGTAAATAAAATGAAGGTAAAACCAATGGTTAAATTAGAAAATATAAAAACTAAAAATATAATTAATACCATTATTAATGACGATAGTATAAGAATTATGAACGCAATGGAGGAAAACTCCGTAGATTTGATTTTTGCCGACCCTCCGTATAATTTGCAGTTGGGCGATAATTTAACTCGCCCCGACAATAGCGCAGTTGCCGGAGTTTATGAAGAATGGGACAGTTTTGAAAGTATAGCCGCATATGATGACTATACTCGTCGTTGGCTCAGTGCCGCCAAAAGAGTGTTAAAAGACAATGGCAGTATTTGGGTAATCGGTTCATATCACAACATTTTTCGGGTTGGCTACATATTGCAAGATTTAGGTTTTTGGATTTTAAACGATATCATTTGGAACAAAGTTAATCCGATGCCCAATTTTAAGGGAACTCGCTTTACCAATGCACATGAAACCTTAATTTGGGCGGTTAAAAATCCGAAAGCAAAATATACTTTTAACTATGAGGCAATGAAAGCCTTAAACGAAGATACACAAATGCGCTCAACTTGGGAGCTTCCTTTGTGTACCGGAAAAGAACGATTAAAAGGTGATGACGGCAACAAACTTCACCCCACCCAAAAGCCCGAAAGTTTGCTTTATCGGGTGATTATGGCTTCTTCAAATGTGGGAGATGTGGTGTTAGACCCGTTTTTCGGAACAGGTACAACAGGAGCAGTTGCTAAAAAATTGGGACGAAATTTTATCGGTATTGAAAAAGATGCTTCATATGTTAAAGGTGCTCAAAAACGCATAGATGAAGTTACCCCGATTGAGGACAGTGCATTAGAATTTAGTTGTAAACGCAAACAACCTCGCATACCGTTTGGCTCGGTTGTGGAAAGAGGGTTGTTAGAGCCGGGAACAACTTTGTTTGATTCTACACGCAAACACACTGCCATCATTCGTTCGGACGGAACCATAAAAAGCGATACTGCCGAAGGCTCAATCCATCAGGTAGGTGCCGCCGCACAAAATGCGGCCGCTTGTAACGGTTGGGTATATTGGTACTATGAAGATAAAAACAAAAATTTGGTTTGCATTGATGATTTGCGTGCCAAAGTTCGCACCGAAGTTTATGGAGCATAACGCAAATATATGAAAAAAGATGCGGTTAAAAAAAACAATTATGTGCCGATGCTAAAAAAAGAAACAGCACCGGCACCTAATTATGCCGCAATTGATTTGGGTACAAACTCGTGCCGACTGGTCATTGCCACCCCGACACCGACATCTTTTCATGTGGTGGAAACTTTTTCCAAAATCACCCGTTTGGGTGAAGGTATCATTAATGATAATGAGCTTTCAAAAGCGGCCATGCGCAGAACGGTTGCCGCCTTAAAAGTATGCCGCGGCGTTATAAATGAATATGCCCCGATTGCAAAATCGAGGTTTGTGGCAACGGCGGCTTGCAGAAGAGCCAAAAACTGTGAGCAATTTGTAGAAATGGTAAAAAAAGAAGCAGGTATAAACTTAGAGATTATATCCTCAAAAGAAGAGTCTCGTTTGGCGGTGGTCGGTTGTGTTCCGCTTCTTAACCGTAACATCAAAAGAATGCTCGTGTTTGACATTGGCGGCGGTTCAACCGAAATTTCTTTGGCTCGCATCACCGACACCGGAAAAACCTTTATTGAGGGCTTTGTTTCGCTTCCTTACGGAGTGGTAACCATTTCGGAGGCTTTCCCCAAAAATGAGATGACCACACTTGCCTATAATACCATTATAGAGCGCACTCAATCCATGCTAAAAGAGTTTGATGAAAAGTTTGACATTGCTCAAGGCATACAAAATCAAGAAATTCAGATTATCGGCACATCGGGAACGGTAACGGTTTTAGGTGCGGTACATTTGAACTTGCCACGCTACAATCGTTCGGCGGTTGACGGCATATCAATTTCGGGACCTGATGTTGAAAAAGTGATAAACAAAATTAAAAACATCGGAGATGAAGGCAGGCGCAAACACCCTTGTATCGGCCCCTTAAAATCAGATTTAACCATTGCGGGGTGCGCCATAATCGAATCTTTGATGACCTTTTGGCCAATTTCGGAAATTACGGTTGCCGACCGTGGCATACGAGAAGGAATGCTTTTGGATATGATGCATAGCCAAAGACAAAATCGCTCAAACAAAAAACCCAAAAGACGCAACAGGTTGTATCAAAGGGGAGGCTATCATGGCAAACGAAAACATAGCGGCAATTGATTTGGGCACCAATGCGTGTCGGATTATGGTTACCGATTGTAACGGCAATTTGTTATACCGAGACAGCATCTCAACCAAATTGGGTGAGGGAATGTATGCCAATATGCGCTTTACCGATGAGGCCATAAAAAGAGGGATAAACGCATTTTCCGAATATGCAAAAATCTTAAAAAAATATGATGTAAAAAAATGTCGAGCCATTGCCACGGCTTCTTGTCGTATGGCAACAAACGGGCAAGATTTTGTTAAAAAAGTTAAAGATACAACCGGTATAAAAATTGATGTCATTGATGGCGGTGCCGAAGCTCTCTTAAACTTAAAAGGGGCACTCTTAAATGCCGATAAAAAAGCAAAATATGCCCTTGTTTATGACTTGGGCGGTGGCTCAACCGAAATTACACTGGCAACCAACGAGACAAACCCTAAGGTTATGCAGACGGTTTCCATTCCGTGGGGCGCAAGAAACTCTGCCGAAGCTTTTGATTTGGTCAATTTTAACGAGAACAATTTGCAAAAATTGCAAAAAGAAATTGTTTCATATGTAAAAAATTTTATTCTACAATCCGAGCTTAATAAATATAAAAATGATTGTTGTTTGATAGCCACATCAAGCACTCCGTTACGATTGGCGGCCATAATTAACGGTGATGAAAAATATGAACGGCAAAAATCTGACGGCCGAGTGTTAGCTTGTAAAGATTTGGATAAGACCATTGCGAATATTTATAAGATGAGTTTATCGGAACGGGAAAATTCAAAATATATCGGGCAAAACAGAGCCTCAATTATGATTTCGGGGTGCGCCATATTTAAGAGCATTTATGAAAATTTGGGCTTTGAAACCTTAACCGCATCATTAAAAAGCGCACAAGATGCAATTGTAAAGGAGCTTATAAACCATGGCTAAACTTACTCAATCGGCAAAAATTATTCGAGGCAGAAAAGCCTTAACCGTTAGGGTTAAAACCGCAAAATATAAAAAAGCATCATCAAACAGGTGGCTTGAAAGACAGCTTAACGACCCGTATGTTGCCGAATCTAAAAGGTTGGGATATCGTTCAAGAGCGGCTTTTAAGCTCATTCAACTTGATGAAAAATATAAATTTTTGGGTAAAAATAAAACCATTGTTGACTTAGGTTGTGCCCCCGGAGGTTGGACTCAAGTTGCGGTTGAACGCAACAAAGGACAAGGCCAAGTGGTAGGAATTGATATTTTGGAAACAACTCCGATAGCAGGAGCAACCTTAATTTGCCAAGATTTTACCGCTGAAGATGCGCCCGATAAATTAAAAGCCTTGCTTAACGGTCCTGCCGATATTGTAATGAGCGATATGGCAGCAAACACCACAGGACATCAACAAACCGACCATTTGCGCACAATCGGTCTTGTGGAAGCGGCTTATGAATTTGCCAAAGAAGTGTTGGCACAAGGCGGAATTTTTATTGCTAAGGTGTTTCAAGGCGGAGCGGAAGGAAATTTGCTTGCTGATATGAAGAAAAATTTTGCTAAAGTTTCGCACCATAAACCCGATGCCAGCCGTCAGGGCTCTCCTGAAACCTATGTTGTAGCTCAAGGATTTAAAGGCTAAATATATTGTTTATCTTCCGGAATTTTTTCCCTTAAAATATTCGGTCATTTCTTTTGAATATTCATTAAGTATTTTTTCTCGCACAACTTTGTCGCCTTTATACATTAAATGTCGTTCAGCATTAAGCATATCTAATTCTTTTTCAAGACGAGTAATAAGTTTATCATCTTGCAATTCTGTCGGCTTGTTTTTTTCCAATGCTAAGCGAGTGATTCTGGTTGAGCGCATTGCCCCCATAATTTCAATGGCAGTATCTGTTTTAGCTAATTCTTTGGTTTCGCCTTTATTAAAATATTCTTTTACTTCGGTTGAATATTCATTAAGTATTTTTTCTCGCACAACTTTGTCGCCTCTATACATGCGCTCTCTTTCTTTAGCTAAAATTTTAAGCTCTTTGTTAAGTCGTTCAATTAATTTTGCATCTTGTTCATTTTGAGGTTTATCTTCTTCGGCAATTAACCTGTTTATACAGATTCCGACTCGTGCCGCCATAATTTCAATGGCAGTATCTGTTTTAGCTAATTCTTTGGTTTCGTTTTCCATACTTTTCTCTCCTTGATTTCATATACACAAATATTATTCTTGGCTAAATAAAATGTCAATTTAAAAAACTGCTTGATTTTATGGTATATTTATTTAATATAAACACTGTCGCCAAAGGGCGATGGTGTCTGAAAAACATCTTTCTATCAAAGCTCCTTTATGTAAGGGGAGTGGGTGAAATAAGGCAATAGCGCGAATAAACCTGACTGCGATAGACAGTTTTTCAGCTCCCCACCTTGAAGTTTTTTTAAGGTGGTTTTTTAACAGGAGTTATATTAAAATTTTACTTGCAAAGCTTGTTAAAATATTTAATATAAGCACTGTCGCCAAAGGGCGATGGTGTTCAAACAACATCTTTTCTATCAAAGCTCCTTTATGTAGGGGAGTGGGTGAAATAAGGCAATAGCGCGAATAAACCTGACTGCGATAGACAGTTGTTTGGCTCCCCACCTTGAAGTTTTTTTAAGGTGGTTTTGTTTAACTTAAAAAGTATGGAGCTAAAAATGGAAACTAATAAAGGTTTTATTGAAAGAGAAACTTCTTATACAATTAACACTCGAAGACAACACAGGCAAAATCTGATAAAGCAAATCGGTTGGCATATATGCAATATCAGTTTGGAAAAACATATCTCATTAGAAGATATATGTGCCGAATGTCGTTTATCCGAAACAACCGTTAAACGATGGATTTTGGGAAGAGGTACAATTCATATAGATACATTGTGTAGAATTTTCTTAACCTATAACAAAAAAATATGTATCAATATAAAAGATATCGATTAACAATAAGGGGAGCAAACGCTCCTCTGATTTTTTTTTATTCAAACAAATCAGGTTGTGTATTGGCGGTTAAATATTCAATGGCTTCTTTTACAATGGCGGTTGAAACGGCACGCTTTTTCGCCAATGATATAAAATCAATTTCTTCGACCAGTTTTATGGCAAAAGAAAATGAGCGCTGCATATTTTGGATAATATAGTTTAACACTTCTTGAGATATCATAATCTGCCTGTCGGTAAACAGTTTTACAATTAAGGCCGTAAGCATTTCGTCATCAGGTTCACCGATGGCAATGCTCGGCACCATATTTAACCTCGATTGCAAATCAGGCAACTTAAAATTCATTCTGGCCGGCGATTTTTCGGCAGTAAACAAAATATAACCGCCCTCAATTCGATAATAATTAAACAGGTGAAACAAAGCCTCGTTGTTTGCTTTCGGGTTTAAATTTTCCACCACCAAAAAACGACTTTGTTGATGTATTAAAGCCACTTTATTGATGCTGATTTCATTGGCATTAATAATTTTTACGGCTACCGGTTTATAGTATGTTTTATTTACATGTTCGGCAAAAATATGCGCCAAATGCGATTTTCCCGAGCCTTTTGGTCCATACAAAATATACGCAAAAAACGGCCATTCCGGCCAACTGTCAACAGCTCTTATGGCTTGCAAATTGCAATTGCTGACCATAAAATCATCTCGACTGTAATCAGGTTTAGGATTAAAATTTAACGGAATTTGCTTGTCTTTATTATTCATCTTTTTGCTCGTTGTTTAAGATGTTGAAAACTTTTTGCGTTAAATCACCCAAACTGTACGGTTTGGCAATAAATTCAAACTCATCGGAGCCCGAAAGTTCTTTTCTGGCAATTTCTTCGGAATATCCCGATGCCAATATAATTTTAATATTTGGAAGTTTTTTCTTGGCAACCTTGGCTAAATCAGCCCCGCTAAGTCCCGGCATAACCATATCCGTAACCAATAAATCAAATTTTTCTTGCCTTTCCAAAAGCTCAATTGCACTTTCGGCACAATTGCAAGCAACAACATTAAAGCCTTTTTTCTTTAGAGCTCTGACACCAAATGCTCTGACCGAATCTTCATCTTCGGCAAACAAAATTTTAACATTATCGGGGGTTGACATCGGTTTAAATGTCCTATCCAGTTTTAACACATTCATACCCAAAATCATCTTTTGTGATTTAGGGTTTGTACTTGATGTTAATATCGGCATTTGCTCTGAAACTTGATTTTCCGATATCGTATTTTCACCCTCGTCATCTTTTGTTTCAAAACGAGGCAGATAAATTGAAAATGTTGTGCCTTTGCCGACAATACTGTCTACTTTGATAAATCCTTCGGTTTGGCGAATTATACCGTAAACCGTGGCAAGTCCTAAACCTGTACCCGAACCGACCACATTTTCTTTGGTGGAAAAAAACGGTTCAAAAATGCGATTTAAGTTTTCTTTGGCAATACCGCAACCGGTATCTTTAACATTTATCACCACAAACTCGCCTTTGGCAATGGTATCGGCGCCAAACTGGTACGGAGCGGTCAATTTTTCCGTATGAGTACTGATTTTTAAGGTGCCTTTACCGTTCATTGCATCTTTAGCGTTTACAACCAAGTTTACTATCACTTGTGAAAATTGAACGGGGTCTACTCTTATATATCCTAAATCGGTACCGTGATGAAATTCTAAACTTATTTGCTCTCCTAATGTTCGTTTTAACAAATAGTTCAGTTCAATAAAACTTTCGGTAACATCAATAAGCTTGGGCTTTAAGGGTTGTTTTCTGGAAAAGGCTAAAAGTTGCCTTACCAAGTTTGCGGCCCGATGAGCATTACTTCTGACCTGATTCAAATCGGCAAACGACGGGTCACCGATACCGTGTCTTTGCAACAACAAATCACAAAAACCAATCATTGCGGTAAGTAAGTTGTTAAAATCGTGCGCAACACCGCCGGCAAGTTGTCCCATGGCCTGCATTTTTTGTGCTTGAGCATATTTAAGCTCCAAATTCTTTTCTTCGGTAGTGTCGCTTAAATACAATGTATAACCGTCCAAAAATGTTTTTTCACAATGGATTCGTCTTCGTGGTGCAATGTGTATTTTAACAATTTTATCGCTTTTTAATCGGGTTTCGATAACATTTATTTCAGAGTTGTTTACATCATTTTTACACTGTTTGAAAATGTTTTCTAACAGTTTTAAAGTTGGCTCTTGCAAAAAGTCATGCAGGGTTTTTTGTGTAAGTTCTTGCTCGGTCTGTTCTAAGATTTCACTGGCTTTTTGATTGAAACTGACAATTTGCTTTTTGTTATCAACAAACAAAATTCCCAACGGGGTTAAATTAAACAACCAATCAATTTCATCAATACCGTAGTTTAGTTTTTCTAAAAGTGTTTTATCGTTTTGCAGGTCTTTTACGGTCAATCCTCGGATTTTAATTTTGTTGTCATCTTTAAAGTTGTTTTGTACAACAAACATCTCGGAGTTCTCGTTTGTCTCGTTACAAAAAACCGTTCTTCCTGTGTATGAAGGCTTTTGCGAGTTTAAAATTCCGTTATCTTTTAAGATTAAGTCTTTCAAATTTTTGCCTATCAGGCTTTCTCGTTGTTGCCCCAGTTGAATGGCAAAAGTTTCATTGACATATTCAAGCTCATAATTTGCATTTGCAATATAAAGTCCTATGGGCATATTGTGAATAAAGTCGTGCAGTTTTTTGCGTTCGTTTTCAAAAATCTGCTCCATATTTTTTTGTGCGGTAATATTTTCAAGCGACCATAAAAAATATGTTTCTTTAATGATTTTTTTTAAAGAAAAATCACCTTCAAAGATGTCACTTTTCTTCAAATATATCGGCCTTACCCAAATTTCATACCACTGACTTTTATCTTCAATGTTCAAATTTATCGACACTTTTTCCGATTTTAAGTTTTGTAAAGCATGCTCCAATCTTTGAAAATTTAACAGATTTTGATGTTCATTAATCAATGAATTTTTTATTTTTTCCAAAACAATATCATCACCGAAAAACGATTTTGCCGGCAAGTTTTGTATCACCGGATAACCTTCATTGTTATCAATTTGCCTGATTATATCATGGCTTTTTAAAATTTCATTGGCAAATCCGCCGTAGGTGAGGGCATTTTCACTGGCGGATAATACACTGATAGCAAGTAAAATGCTTAAAATTGTTGCCATAAAAATCAAAATCAATAAGTATATTGAATATTGCGGAAATATAAAAAGCATTAACACACCCAAACTCATCGCCACAACCGAATATACCAAAGAAATCAGAGTTTTCTCCAGTTGACGATCGGGACGATGAATTGAGTTCTTGTTTAGCATATTGTTTTAGTCCGTTAGGTTATTACATCGGCTTTGGTTTTGCCTGTGCGTTCTGTTATCTCGGCAATTTGTAAGGCAACTTCGGCAAGCGGTTTTAACATATTTAAGGTGTTTTCATTGGTTTTATGGCGCTCGTATGCTTCAATATACACTCTTAAAGTTGCTCCGCTTGTGCCGGTGCCCGATAAACGATACACAATTCTGGAACCGTCTTCAAAACAAACAATTAAGCCGTTTTTGGTTGAACTGTTGTCAACAGGGTCGTTATATACAAACGGGTATGCTTCAGATACTTTATAGTTTTTATATGTCTGACCTTTTAAGTTTGGCAATTTGTTCTCTAAATCTGCCATAAGTTTGTCGGCAATTTGGTTGTCAATGCCTTCAAAGTCAAACCTCAAATAGTAGTTACGACCATATTTTTCCCAAAAATCTTTAACTACATCAGCCACCGATTTTCTTGTTGCGGCCAAAATGTTGAGCCAGAACAACACCGCCCAGATGCCGTCTTTTTCTCTGATATGGCTTGAGCCGGTGCCAAAACTTTCTTCACCGCAAAATGTTATGCGTTTTGAATCCATCAAGTTGCAAAAATATTTCCAACCGGTAGGCACTTCATAATAGTCAATACCGAGCTCTTTTGCTACACGGCAAACCGCTGTTGATGTTGCAGCCGATTTTGCCACCCCGTAAATGCCGTCTTTATAGGCCGGAATATATTTGTAATTATCGGTCAAAATGGCCAAACTGTCACTGGGTGTAACAAAAAACTTGCGACCTAAAATCATATTTCTGTCGCCGTCACCATCGTTGGCAGCACCAAAATCAGGGGCGTTTTCGGAATACATTAAATCAACCAAATCTTTTGCATAAATCAAGTTGGGGTCAGGGTGAAGTCCGCCGAAATCGGGCATGGGCACAAAGTTTTTAACCGAACCCTTAGGAGCACCCAAAATTTGTTCAAAAATTTTAACCGCATAAGGTCCGGTCACCGCATTCATGGCATCAAACACCATGGTAAAACCGCTTTTAAACAATGCTTTAATGGCCTCAAAATCAAAAATTTGTTGCATCATCTCAACATAATCGTTTATTGGGTCAATAACCTCAATTTCGGTGTCGGCAATATATTGCGTTCCGAGTTTGCTCAAATCAATATCTTCACAATCAAATATTTTATAAGATGTAATTTCTTTGGTGCGGGCATAAATGGCATCGGATATTTTAGATGAACATTGTCCCCCGCTTTTAACGGCATATTTTATGCCGAAATCACCGTCAATTCCTCCCGGATTGTGTGAGGCAGAAAGTACCAAACCGCCGTCGGCTTTATTTTTTAACAAAACTTTTGATGATGCCGGTGTTGAAATATAACCGTTTTGACCGATAATCAGTTTTTTCATTTTGTTTGCAACCGCAATTTTTATAATTTTTTGAATTGCAACATCGTTATAGTAGCGACCGTCACCGCCTAAAACAAAAGTCTGCCCTTCGACACCTCCGATGGCATCAAACAAACTTTGTACAAAGTTTTCAACATAGTTTTCTTGCATAACCGTTTTTGATTTTTTTCTGATACCGGCCGTACCCATTTTTTGGTCCGTATAAGCAGTGGTTGTAACAGTTTTAATCATAAGCATTTTCCTTTGTAATAATTGCAAAATTTTTCAATAAGCCGATTGTGACTCAATTTTTTCATAAGGTAAAGCAAAATTTACTTGTTCTGCCATATAAAATCGGCAAGTTTTTTCAAATCTCGCCTTGCGTATAAGTCCGGCAAATCAAACAAGGTTTTTAATTTTGGTGTATCCTTGTCAATAACACTTATACCGTTTGTAAAGGCATTGGCAAATTCCGGTCTTTTATTCAGTTGAGGAGCTAAAGAAAAACCCAAAAACTTGCCCGATTCGTTTAAGGCAATATAATCATCATTTTCAAATTTATCATTAGGTACGACAATCCATTTAAAAGTATTTTTCTTTAAAGCGGCTCGTTGTTTTTTTGCTTCCCAAACCAAACTTGCATATAAACTGTTTCTTTGTCTTAGGCTGTTTAAACCGTCTTGTCCTGAAAGCAAAGTGATAAAAATGTCGGCATATTGAAAATATTTGCTGTTCGGAGCATCTAAAATTGCAACATCAAAGTTTTCAATTTGCGCAAAAGTTTGTTTGTTTAAGCTCAAATATGTCGGTACCGGCAAATTATAGCCGTTGTTCAAATTTTGCACATGTCGTTTGGCGACAAAATCAGAGAGAATGCTTTTTTGCACATCATCTGCCAAGGCAACTTTATAATCTTTGGCAAGCATAACCGCCAGATGAGCCGCCAATAAGCTTTTGCCCGAATTGTTATTGATGCTGTTTATGACAATAATTTGAACCATTTTTACTTCTGCGCATATGTTTTGTTCGGGTTAAAAGAGGTTACCATACACGATTGATTGTTTTTCTTTAACATCAAACAAGCATTTTGAGCATAATCTTTGGCAACACCGGTTAATTGCGAACGATAAATGGTTTTCCCGCCTGAAACGGATTTTTCAACATTGATATTTTTAAATGCAAACTTGCCGGCTAACTTGTTTTTAATACTTTGGGCATGGTTTTGAGCTTTGGCATAACTTCCAAAAGCGCCAATTTGAATTCCCCAATTTCCTTTAGAGTCCTTAACTTTGGGAATGTATGAAGATTTTGAAACGGTTTTCTTGTTGTCTTGATTAAGTGCCAAAGCAAGCTTTTTGTTATCTATTTTATTTGAAATTTTTATCTCGTTCAGGGCTTTTTCCATCATAAGAGCAACTTTTTTATCTCTTAAATTTTGTTGGTCGTGTCCCATGGTAACTGCAATGATACGATGATTGTCCCTGATGGCCGAAGTTACAATGTTAAATCCGGCTGCTGCGGTATATCCTGTTTTCATACCGTCGGCACCTTCAAAATCTTTCAAGAGTGTGTTATGAGAAACATATTTTTTGCCTTCATACTCAAAACTTTGAATCGAAAACCAAGAATAATATTGCGGAAAATGATGATATAAAGCAGAGGCCAATATTGCCATATCTCTTGCGGTGGTTTTTTGCTGACTGTGTGGCAAACCCGAAGCATTTTTAAAGGTTGTGTTTTTCATGCCGAGTTTTTTTGCGGTATCGGTCATCAAAATTGCAAAAGCTTTTTCGTCTTTAGCCAGCGATTCGCCTAAAACCGTTGCGCAATCGTTAGCTGATTTTACAATGGTTGCTATAATGGCAGTTTTTACATCTATGGTTTTACCCGGAGTTAAACCCAGTCTTGAAGGTGAACGATTGGCCGCCGTATGTGAAATTTTTAAACTATCATCAAGTCTTAATTCGCCTTTTTCAAGAGCGGTAAATGTTAAATATAAAGTCATCAGTTTGGTTAATGATGCCGGATATCGAAGCGAGTCGGCATTGTCTTCATACAATACATTACCGCTTTTGGCATCAATCATAATAGATGATGTTGCGGCATATGTTTTGGAAAAACAAACAGATAACATTGTGGCAATTAACAGTAAAATTTTTGCTTTTTTCATTTGTTACACTCTTTTAGGTTTTAAAAATTTTATCATCAGCAAATACCATAACCGCAAAAATCAAATAAAGAGTTAATAAGTTTGAAAAAATATTTTTATAAATTGTGTTCTTTTTTGTTGACTTTAGTAAATATTGTTAGTAAAAGCAATCTATCAATGGCGAACGTAGCTCAGTTGGTAGAGCCCCGGTTTGTGGTACCGGTTGTCGTCGGTTCGAGCCCGATCGTTCGCCCCAGATATAGCCTTGCATTATGCAGGGCTTTTTTGTGCCCTAAAACCCCGCGTTAGACGCGGGGTACGGTGAAGCTTATAGCGATGGAGTTGTCAAATAGCTCCAATTAGGTTATAATTTTGCGGTCTGCCAAGACGCAAAAAACCTAATTGGAGGT
>SUUV01000017.1 GCA_015062345.1 Alphaproteobacteria bacterium
AAAAATTAAGTTTAAGTACATTTGAAAGGAAAAAATTTACCTTTCACATCGCATCATAAACCGTTTTTTTTTTTTGCAAGTAAAAAGAGTCGTTTAAAAGATTTAAATCAAAAATGGTGTAATAAAATAAATAAAAAGTCATACCTGTTTAAAGTTATTTTTAATTATGATGTTACAAACAAAGGGCGGATTTGCCGCCCTTTGCTTTTCTTGCTATCGTTTGATAGAAAAGAAAATTCGGATTTTCCGAATGATAATAATAAGTTTTATTACCATTATCTTTCCTTTCAGTCTTTGCAGACGGTTGGAAAGAGGGAAAACTCCACCCATGTTTATAAAGTTATTGACTTTTTATTAAATATAGGTTATCTTAACTGTATGAAAGCGAGTTAAGATGGTGTTAACCCTCTTTCTTGTGTTAAGAAATGTCCGGTCTGCAACACCGGACTTTTTCTTTATATGTAAAAACACAATGTTTGTCAACATAAAAACCGCCTCGAGGTTTTTAAGCCTGAGACGGGAGAATTAAATATTAATAATCAGGAATTTGAACTTCACCGTCAACTACAGTCATAGTAGTTGTTCCTGTATATTCACCTGCGGTTATGTTAGCAGGAATAATTAATGTGTATCCTGCTTCATAGTTAAGAGTGATTACTTTACCGGGTGCCTCAGGATTGGTTAAACTCATATGTGCAACTAAGTCAATTTTTTCACTATTAAATGTGCATTGAAGGAGTTCCGGGTTTTTTTCTACGGATATAATATCACCTTCAGGGCCACCCTCATATACCCTTGATTCAGCATTATTTTGTTTAACCACGATTTTACCAAAATCAATTTCAGGGCAGTCAAAAGTACCAGCCACTTCAATTGTAGCCTTAGCGGTAACTTCGGCATAGTCGGTTGTTGCGTTTGCGGTGCTTGTTGCCAAGAGTGCAACAGCAGATAAAAGAAAATATTTTCTCATTTTATTAATTCCTTTACAAAAATTAAGTTTAAGTACATTTGAAAGGCAAAAATTTACCTTTCACATCGCATCATAAACCGTTTTTTTTTTTTGCAAGTAAAAAGAGTCTTAAAAGTGATTTAAATCAAAAATGAGGTAAAGGTATATTTAAAAATATTTACTTACGGCTTGTTTAAATTGTTCTATAAACAACTCTTTAAAATACGAAACATTATTTTGTTCATAAAAAAGAATAATTGCTTTTTTATATTCAATTTCATCAACACTTCTGTATGAAAGAGGGCAATATCCGTTAGCCAACAATATGGCATTGCCTAAAATTCTTGATGTTCTTTTGTTGCCGTCTTCAAACGGTTGAATATAGGCAAGCATTAGAACACTAATCAGTGCTTTTTCCACCGGATTATCAGTTTTATTGATTGTATCTATTAAATTTTTTAAGGCTTCTTTTATCTGATAAGTATTATCCAAAGGCTTATAATTTGTTCCGACAATTCCGACCATACCATTACGAACACCTGTGGATACATTTAACTCATCAACAAGTAATTTGTGTAAATCTTCAATTTTTGCAATGGTAATATTTTTATAATATTCGGGTGATTTTAATATAAAATCTAAGGCTTTTTTGTGGTTTAAAACCATATTTGTTTCTTCTTTGGTTTTTCCCTTTGCAGAAATATTTTCATTAAGTAAGCGCTCCGTATCCAAAAGAGTGTATGTGTTTCCTTCTATTTTGGAAGATTTCCAAGCAAGCTCTACGGTTAATCGTTCAAATTCTTTTTGTAACAAATTGTCGGAAAGCCTTTTTTTCTTTTCAATATAGGTATTATTTAATTTTTCCAGTTCAAATTTTTCTTTTGCGGATAACAAATTTTTTAGCGCTGAAAAAATGTCAAAATTAAAACCGATTGTGTCCGACAGTCGTTCATCTTGATCTTTGGCAAAATAGGTTTCAATGTTTACAGGGCTTAAAATCCCGACTTTTGCCGTTGAGGAATATACCGTTGCTTTGGCAAGACCTGATTTTTTGATTTCGTTATTTTCCAATAACAATTTCAAATCTCTGGTGATAGTCATTTTGGTAGCCTCGTAACCCATTTTACTTAAGAATATTTCAATATCCTCTCGCTTTGTATTAGGATTATCCTTTATAAATGAAAGTATCAGTTCCTGCCGCTTGTTATACATTTTTACCTCAATCGTAACATTTTATATGCTCAATCGTAACATTTTTGTTACGATTAGTCAAATGATTTTAATACATTATTTTAATTTTTAAATAATTCAAAACGACGAAATTTATACCCCTCTATCGCTAAATTCAGAGGGGTATATTTTAATATGTTTGGGATATGGTAAATGTGCCAATATAATCACCGGCGGTAATATTTGCCGGAATTGAAATATCTCCTGCGAAAAACAACATATTGCCCATGGGAAGCAATACAGGTGTCAAAACAACTTCCTTTGTGCCATTTTTTAGAGCAATTGTGTCGGGTATATTGATATCTGCACCTTCAACAAAAAAACAAGCTGTCGTAGTTGCACCGTCCAATCCATCAATCTCACTTAGGCTAATGAAATCAGATGAGTTACTAACAATTCCGCTTTGATTAATAGTAATTAATATATCAGAATTATTTTGTTTTACTACTATATGCCAACCAAATTCATTTGGTGTACAGTTAAGTGTATTAGCCACTTCAATTGTAGCACGAGCTGTTACTTCGGCATAATCTGTGGTTGCGTTTGCGGTGGTTGTTGCCAAGAGTGCAACAGCACTTAAAAGAAAATATTTTCTCATTTTATTTAATCCTTAAAAATAGTTAAACTTAATTTGAAAGGTGTAAAAATGCCCTTTCACATCGCATCATAAACCGTTTTTTTTTTTTGCAAGTAAAAAGAGTCGTTTAAAGAATTTAAATCAAAAATGATGTAGAAGTGTCTCTCTCATCACCGTCATATCAGTGCCCAAGCTTTAGCTTGGAATAGACACCGGTATCTAAGGGAATAATTTAGCTATATTACCACCTGGACTCCGACATCTTCGTGCCGGAGTGACAGTTAGGATGCGGACTTTGGCATCAAGTGCCGGAGTGACAGTTAGGAGGCGGACTTCGGTAATAATTGCTTACTAAAGTTATTAAGAGGTGATAAATATAAATTTGTTTGGCTATCACCTCGAAGATGACTAATTATCCACAATAGACTCTTTAAAATTGCAAAAAAACGGTTTAGAATGTGAACAGAATATAATATATGGAGTTAGTTTGATGAGAAAAGTTTGTGAGCTTGGCAGAAGTATGGTTGAGATGTTGGGAGTTCTTGCCATAATCGGAGTTTTATCGGTCGGCGGCATTGCCGGTTATTCCAATGCGATGTTAAAATATAAGCTTAATAAGCAAGCTGAGCAAATTAATCAGGTAATAAATGCCGTTATAAGATTTACCGAAAGAGCTCCGCACGAGGCAAAATCAATAACGACTGCTCAAAATTATACAACACATTTGGTTAAGCTTGGTGAAATACCCGATGAAATGATTAAAAGGGACAATGATTCTTATATTTACGATGTATTTAATATTGCCTTAAATTTTGTTGTGTATCCGATAGAAAAACATCAAACATTATTGCATATTTATCCGGATCTTACAAAGAAAAGTCAGCAAAATGTAGAAATTTGCAAAAATATATTATACCTTTTAAAGGCACATGCGGATACTATTGAGAGCATTGGTTTTGTTAGTAATTATCAATTAGATGGGGCTAAAAGCAATGCTTTTTATGGTGATAAAAAGTGCACTAAAAATAATATTTGTTTAAGAACAATGACTGTTAAACAAATAACAGATGCTTGCCATAATCATTACGATCAAGAAAGCTTTTGGATTGATGTATGGTTTAGATGGTAGAACTATTTATTTTTAAACTGGGCATTATACAATGCAGTATAGGCACCGTTTGAGGATTTTAGCAGTTCTTCGTGTGTGCCTTGTTCCACAATTTGCCCGTCGTTCATAACGATAATTTGCTCAGCATTTTTGATGGTTGACAAACGATGTGCAATTACAAAAACAGTTCGATTTTTCATTAGGTTTTCGATAGCTTTTTGCACAACGGCTTCCGATTTGTTATCAAGAGCTGAAGTTGCCTCATCCAAAATGACAATCGGGGCATTTTTTATTAGGGCTCGGGCAATGGCAAGTCGTTGTTTTTGCCCTCCGGACAACAATGTTCCTCTCTCGCCGATTTCGGTATCTAAGCCCTTATCCAAACCTTTGACGAACTCGTCTAAATATACCATTTTTAAAACTTTATTGATTTGTTGTTCGGTTGCATCGGGCTTGCCGAACAAAATGTTATCTCTGATTGTACCCGAAAACAAAAAGTTGTCCTGAAATACTACGGCAATGTTATCTCTTAAAGATTTTAACGAATAATTTTTTATGTTTATGTCATCAATTAAGATTTGTCCGCTATTAACTTCATAAAACCTCGGTAACAAATTTACCAATGTAGTTTTGCCGCCGCCGGAGTTTCCGACAATGGCAATGTTGCTTCCGGCTTTTACTTGTAAGTTGACATTTTTTAATATCGGGCAGTCTTTTACATATTCAAAACCGACATCTTTAAACTCAATGCCTTTTTTAATTTTCTTTAAGGTCTTTGGTTTGTCGCAATCGACTATGGCCGGAATTATGTTTATGAGCTCAACAATGCGCTCAATGGCTAAAAACGAAATTTGCACATTGTTAAAACTTTTGCCGATACTCTTAATGGGTGTATAAAGCAAAATAAGGGCAGTGATAAACGATACAAAATTTCCGGCAGAAATTGTTCCGTTGACAATGAGTGTACTGCCAAACCAAATGACACCGCCGATACCGGCTGATACAATGATATGCATTAAAGGTGTCATCCAACCGGTTTTTTGTACCACTTTCATTGTCAGTTTGAACACTTTGATTAAGGCACTGTTGAATTTGTCATATATGTAATTTTGCATATTGTACGACGAAATGGTCTTATTGCCGTTGTGAGTTTCGTTGTAGTTGGTATAAATTTTGGTTGATTCCTGTACATTTTGCGTAATTGATTTTTTGATACGGCGCTTAACCGAAGACAAAGGCATTAGGGCCAGCAACAATACGGTAACGGCGATGATGGCTAATTGCCAAGAATTGTAAAACAATACGCAAATTAAGGAAACGGAAGAAAAAAACCTTGAGATAAATGTTTTTAAGTTGTCCAAAAGACCGCTGCAAGCGGTGGTACAGTCAGAATTAAATCGTTGAATTATCATACCCGAATCGTGATTGTCAAAAAACGATGTTTCCAAACAAAGCATTTTTTTGAACAAATGTCTTTTTAAGTCATGATTGATTTTTGTGCCTACCCATGTGTTCATATATGTAGCCGCATAGTTTAATGCGCCTTGCAATGTGGTAAAAGCAATTATCAAAAACGGAATGTATGCCGGAGATTGTGCCGATTTATCAACCAAAACTATGTCCATGTAAGGTTTTAAGGAAAGGGCAATGACCGAATCGAGAGCGCCGATAGGTATGCTGATTAATACGGCTAAAAGAGCCCTGAAAGTGTAAGGTTTGATAAACGGCCACATAATTTTATAGTGTTCGTGAAAACTCATTTTTAATTCTATTTGTTCGCTTTTAGACATTTTATGACCTTATTTGATAATATTTAAAAAAGTTAATATGTAGTACACAAGAGCAATTTGTAAAAAAAGCATCAACCAGAACATTACTCTAAAGCTTTTCTTTTTGGTCTTGTGCCTAAAAAGTTTTTGAGCAATAAAAGCGCCTATCCAACCACCTAAAAATTCAAGCGTGTGGAGTTCAAACTCAGAAACCCGCCAACGATGATTTTTTGCCGCTCTTTTATCCGCTCCGTAGGCGATAATTGTTACCAAATTTATTGATACCAAATGATAAACGACAAACCATAAAAATGTTTTATAAACAAACGGTGCTGTTTTGAAAAGATAATTTTGAGTGTACCAAGCAGCGCCCACCATAAATGCAAAATGCAAAACAAAAAACGGATTTTTTTGCAGTGGTCTTATCAATAACAAAAGTGCGGTTAATATTGCCGTAAAAGTCAGTATCATTTTTTAGTTCCAATTGTAATTTTCGCCAAGGTTATCTTATTTTGAAAAAAAATGCAAATACATATTACAATCTGAGAGCATAAATAAATTGCAATTTGTGATAAAATTGTTTATCATCGGGTATCTTTAGAATTAATTAAAGGAGAAAAACATTGAAAAAAACACTTATAATCGGGTTTGTAACAGCATTATCGGCTTGTGCAACCGAACATAACGGTTATAATCCGTATTTGTTTGAGCAAAAATATGTACCTGCAAATATGGGGGCATATGTAGTGCCGGCAGATGTTCAACCTCAAGGAGTTGTTGAAATTGTAATTCCTGAAACAGTTTGCCCTTGTCAACAAGTTGTTCCTATTGTGACTGACCCTTGTAAGTGTAGGCAAAATGTTGCTCCTCGTGAAGTATTGCGTCCTCGTATCAAAGAAGTTGTGCAAACAAAACCTCGTCGCAATTGTCCGGCGCAAAGTCAAAAAATTAATTGCGGTTGCGGTGAATGTGAAGTGATGTTGCCGACCGCTCAAGTTGAGTTAAAAGAGATAATTCCTCAAATGCCCGAAGCCTATGAATTGGCATCTTTGAGGGTGTTTAATCGTTTTATTAAAGATACATTTGATATATATTCCAAAAAACCTGATGTGTCGCTTTATGCACAATCGGCTGAAATTTTCAGTGATGATTTACCCGAAGGTGTTGCTCAAGGTGTTGAATTGTTTAAAAACAATGTGACGACTTCACATACATTTGTTTTGGAAAACGAAAAAGATAAGGCTGATTATGTGCTTAAAACATCGGCCGATTGGTTTGATACACCGACAAAAACAGTTCCGGCAATTAAATATGTTGTGACTTTATCGGATAAAAACGGTAAGGTTATCAATGAGTGGGTTGAAATTGTGAAAAAGGCTGAAAATTCTCAAAAATGGTTATAAAAAAGCTTTTTAGTTTTGCGGTTTTTTGTATTTGTATTTGTGCAAATACGGTTGCTTGTGCCAATGCGCTGCAAATATTTGCCGATGCTTGCGAAAGGGTGTCGGCAAATGAAAGCAAATCGAGTGCCCGTTTGAGGGCAACCGATAAGGCTGTGTTTACGGCAGTGAAAAATTTGGAAGTTTTAAGTTCGGATATGCAAAATTTATCAGAGCATGATTTTAATGTTCTGGTATATCGTTTGGTTGATGAATATGTTGAAGATTTAACGGTTAAAAGCATCAACGGTGAGGATAATAAAATTTGCGTTGAAATTAAGGGAAATATTTTATCCGAAAATATTGAGCTTGTGCGCACAGAGTTTGCTCAAACCACAAAAGCGGATAAAAAAGAATCGGCTCAAGAGATAAAAGAAGTTGTAAAACAAATTCAAGATGAGGTAAAAATTAAGCCCGATAATCCGGAAAATATGGCTTTGGTGCATGTGAAAAAATTGGAATATTTTAACGGTGCAAAATCGGTTAAGTATGCTAATTTGTTAAAAAATTACATTGACGGGAATCCGTATTTTTATTTGACCGAAGATGAGCAAATTGCCGATTATATCATTACACCAAAAGTATTAAAGGTTAAAGTTGATGCTTTAGATGCGGCCAACAAGCGTTTGCATATGGCTTTGGTGTTGGAAATTTTCGGTTTGGAAAAAGAAATTGTCAGCGAGTATCAAAACAGGTTTGTTTTGTTCGGCGCCGAAGAAGATGAACAAAAGACCGCAGCTCGACTGATTTCAAAGCTTATAGAACAAGCCGCAGACGGTGTCGTGCGCAAAATTGAACACAAACAGCAACAAAAACTTGAAACTAAAGCTTTGGGCAGAACTTTGTCTTAAAACTTATTTTTCGAGCATAAAAGTTACGGGGCCGTCATTTATGAGTTCAACTTGCATATCGGCCTGAAAAATTCCGTTTTTAACATCTATGCCATAGTTTGTAATTTGCTCGGAGAAATATTGATATAATTTATCAGCGATATCAGGTTTTGCCGCATTATCAAATCCGGGGCGATTGCCTTTGGTGGTATCACCGGCAAGTGTAAATTGTGATACAACCAAAATTTGCCCTTTTATATCAGAAACGGATAAATTCATTTTTTGGTTTTGGTCTTCAAAAATGCGTAAGTTGACAACCTTTTTTGCCAGATAATCGGCTTGTGTTTGGTTGTCGTTTTTTTCTACTCCCAAAAAGATGAGCAATCCTTGGTTGATAGTCGAAACTAGTTTGTTGTCAACCGTTACCGAGGCTTTTTTAACTCGTTGAACTAATGCTTTCATAAAAACAACTCCTTATTGATAAAATATGTACGAAAGTATAATGGCTGAAACTATACCGACAAAATCGGCAAACAAAGCACAAGGAAGTGCTTGACGGGTTTTAATGATTTTTACGGCACCGAAATATACGGCCAAAACATAAAATGTGGTTTCGGTTGAGCCCTGAATGACAGAAGCAACGAATCCGGCAAAACTGTCGGCTCCGTAAGTTGAAAGAGTTTGTATCATCATGGCTCTGGCTCCGCTTCCGGATAAAGGTTTCATGACGGCGGTGGGAAGTGCGGGAATAAAATCTGTATTTATGCCGATTTTTTGCAATATCCAAGCAATCGAATCGGTCAAAAATTCCATCAAACCGGAAGCCTTAAAAGCGGCAATGGCAACCAACATGGCCACCAGATACGGAATTATTTTAACGGCAATGTCAAATCCTTGTTTTGCACCGTCGATAAATGTTTCATAGACATTGAGTTTTTTAATTAAGCCGGCAAAAACAAAAGCACAAATTATAAAATATAAAATAAAATTTCCGGCAGTGGTTGAAACACTCATTCGCATATTGTCATCAAGAGAGATAAAGTAATAAGCAATAAGAAAAATAAAAGCAGTAAATCCGCCGATATAAGCTAATACGGTTTTGTTAAATATGGGCAGCTTTTGTGTAAAGGCTACACTTAAAAATCCGGCTAAGGTGGATAGCGAAGTGGCAAGTAAAATGGGAATAAATACTGCACTCGGGTTTGTTGAGCCCAGTTCGGCACGATACATTAAAATACTTATGGGAATGAGAGTGACCGAAGATGCATTGATTACCATAAACATAATTTGCGCATTGGTGGCGGTGTCTTTTTTGGGGTTTAATTCTTGCAATTGTTCCATAGCTTTTAAGCCCATGGGAGTGGCGGCATTGTCAAGGCCTAATATATTTGCGGCCATATTCATAACAATTGAGCCGATTGCGGGGTGATTGTCAGGGACTTCGGGCATAATTTTTTTAAACAAAGGTTTTAAGGCTTTGGCAAGAAGGTCGGTCAATCCGCTTTGCTCGGCAATTTTTAGTAAACCAAGCCATAAACAAAGCATTCCGGTTAAGTTTATGGATATGGTAAATGCAGATTTTGCGGCCGAAAAAATTTCGTTTACGATAATACTCCAGATTTGATAATCGGCAAGAACAACACTTTGAAAACAAGCCGATACAAAAGCTGCCAGAAAAAACGATGCAAAAATTATGTTTAACATTTTATCTCCTTTTTCGGACTTGAGGATACATAGAAAAAATTAATGATTTATTATAAAAAATCAGATATCATCAAATAAATTGTTTTGTTAATTTTTTATGGAGATAAAGAAATGGTTTTGTGGATTATACTTGGAGCATTGCTTGTTCTTTTTTATGTTTTGTATGCTTCTCTTATAAAGAAGAAAAACAAAGTTAAAGAGGCTGTTGCCGGAATTGATGTTCAACTTAAAAAAAGATATGATTTGATTCCGAATTTGCTGAATATGGCTAAAAAATTTATGGAACATGAAAAAGACTTAATGACCGAAATTGTAAAATTGCGTACCGAGGCGATGAAAAAATCATTTGACGGAAATCCGCAAGAAATGATGGAACTTGACGGTTTGATTGATGCAAAGTTGAAAGATTTTTGGTTGTCCGTGGAAAATTATCCCGATTTGAAATCAAACCAAACCATGGTACAGGCAATGCAAAGTTTTAATGAAGTGGAGGAACACATTGCCGCTGCTCGCAGATTTTATAATGCCAGTGTTAATGAGCTTAAAAATGCGGTTGAAATTTTCCCCGGAAATGTGGTGGCAAGTATAATCGGTGTTAAAGCGGATATGCCGTTTTTTGAAGCTGCGAATCGGGAAAAAGAAAGAATCGATGCCACGGAGTTTTTTAAATAATGCCGGATAAGTCAGACATAAAAGCCAGATTTGATGAATATTTTTGGCGCAAAATGTATCCTTTGATGGTTGAAAAGGAAAAAGTGCGCCTGAAGTATTTGGGCAATTTTAAGAAACTAATTATAATTTCCGTGATTCTTTTACCGGTAGTCATCTTTTTGTTAGGGGCTCTTATATGTTATATCAGTGATGACGGAACGACTAATCTCAATTATATATTTGTGGTTATTGCCATAAATGTGTTCATTATGCGTGGCCCTGCCGTAAAGTACAGAAGTCTGGTTAAAAAAGATATGATGGATTGTTTTATCAATTTTTTTGACGGTTTTAAGTATGAATCCGGCAATGGTTTGAATTTGCAGGAAATGGAGGATTTGTATATCTTTCCTCGAGCTGATGAGTGTGTCGTTGACGATTGCTTTTTGGGTGTATATAACGGAGTTAATATAAGAGTTTGTGAGGAGCTACTCACAAAGAATATCAAAACATCTAAGGGTGAAAAAGAAGTTCCCGTATTTTTTGGAGTTATTCTTGAACTTGATATGAATAAAAGTTTTCATTATCATACATTTGTTACAAAAGATAAGGGAATACTTAACGGATTTAGCAGAAAAGGCTTTGAACGGGTAGCCTTAGAAGATGTGGCTTTTGAAAAAGTGTTTGAAGCCTATTCGCAAAATCAGATTGAGGCCAGATATTTGTTGACGACCGCTTTTATGGAAAGAATGCTCAAATTAAAAGAACTATACAAAGGAAGTGATATTCAGTTCAGTTTTGTAAATTCTAAAGTTATAATTGCCATAAATACCAATGAAAATATGTTTGAGCCGTGCTCATTGTTTAAAAGCAATTTGCAAGAAAAACAGGTTTATAAAGTTTTTGAACAGTTTATAACAATTTTTTCGGTGGTGGATACATTAAAATTAAATCAGAAAACGGGGATGTAATTTTTATGGATAATATAAAAACAAGAGCGCAATTTGATTTTTATTATCAAAAAAATATTGCACCGGAGATGTTTGAAAAAGAAACAGTAAGAAAACAATATCTAAATTTGTGGTATGTGCTGATGGGGATAAATTTTATTTTTTTTCCGTTTGCCGTACTTTTGTATAAAAATTGCTATCAGGCGGGCTGGATAGAATCGTTGCTTTATGTAATTGCGATTGATTTTTTTGCGATGTTATTGTTAACCTTGATTGTCGGCGGATTTTACAGTCAAAAAATTAAACAAGATATTATGCTGAATTTGTTGCATTTTTTCGGAAATTGGGAATGTGGAAGGCATGTCGAGATAGAAAAAGAAGTGCTTAAAAACAGTCTTCTTTTCGGAAAGTTCAGAGATGTTGAAACAGGTGATTGCTTTTTCGGCTCGTACAAAGAGGTTAACATAAAAATATGTGAAAAGAGTTTTTATAAATATTGGCTCGGGATAAGAAGCAATAAAAACAAGATAGAAACATTTGACGGTCTTGTGTTGGAAATTGATATGAACAAAAATTTTTCATCACATACGATGGTACTTAAAGACAGCAGATGGCTGAATGCGTTTAAGTTAAAGTCGGGGTATCAAAAAGTGGCCTTAGAAGATGTGGTTTTTGAAAAAGAATTTGAAGTGTTGTCCAAAGACCAAGTTGAAGCCAGATATTTGTTAACACCTTTGTTTATGGAACAAATATTAAAGTTAAAAAAGTTGTATAAAGGTAAAAAGATTGAACTTTCGTTTAAAGATTCTAAGGTGTTGATTGCCGTTAAAACATCGGCAAATCTGTTTGAGCCTTGTTATTTGTTTAAAAGCGCCACAGATGCGCAGCCGATATATGATGTGTTTGAACAATTTATGACCATATTTAAAATTGTGGACATCTTAAAACTTTATCAAAAGAATGTGACTTTGTGATAAAGCCTATTGATATTTGAAATAAAACGGCATAAATTTAAGCTAAATTAAGGATAAAAATATGGATAATTTGCCACTGTTAAGAGATATACATCTTCCCGAAGAAAGTTTGTTTTTTCCTTTGGGTTACGGGTGGATTTTAATTTTTGCCATGCCGATAGTGATATATTTTTGCTATCGAATATTTAAATATGTTCAAACCAAAAGTAAAAAATATTATGCTTTGATGCTCTTAAAAAGTGCCGGGGACAACAGTTTGGAATCGGCAATTAAAATATCGGAAATTTTAAGAAGAATTTGCTTGTATAAATATAAAAATGCCGTTTCGCTTTTCGGTAATGAATGGGTGGATTTTTTAAATGCACATACGCAAAAAAAACTTAGTTCCGATGCGGCTGAGTTACTTATTTATGCTCCGTATGTTAAAAAAGATAAAGTTTTTAAAAATCAGGATTATCAGATTTTAAGAGAATTTGCCAAACGGTGGATAGGAGAAAATTTATGATAACTTTTGAATATCCGTATTTATTTTTATTAATTTTCATTCCGTTTTTGGTACGATATTTTTTGCCGCCGGTTAAGGGCTTATACGGAAGTGCATTAAAAGTTCCGTTTGTCACAGATTTTAAAAATATTGCAAAGATAAATTCTAAAGCTTTGGGTTTTGCGGTATCGTCAAGCGGTTTAAGCAAAAAGTGGTTAACCGCATTGTTAATTTGGTTGTTGTTGGTGTTTGCTTTTATGCGTCCTATAAAAATAGGCGAACCGATAAGGTTGGAGGGAAAATCAAGAGATGTATTGATGGTAACCGATATTTCAACTTCAATGCTTGAAGATGATTTTTATTTTCAGGGCAAAAGAATTAGTCGAATCGGAGCCGTAAAAGCGGTTGTGTCCGATTTTGTAAATCGCAGAACTTCTGACAGATTAGGCTTGATTTTGTTCGGAACAAGGGCATATTTACAGGCGCCGCTGACTTTTGACCGTAACAGTGTTCAAGAAATTTTGTGGTCAATGGAAGCCGGAATGGCCGGTAATTCAACCGCCATCGGTGATGCTTTGGGCTTGGCCTTAAAAAGCTTACAAAACAGTGATGAGAGTTTAAACAATAAGGTAATAATACTTCTTACCGACGGTGAAAATAATGATGGCAGTATCAGTTTGCCTGAGGCAATTATGATGGCGAAAAGCGAAGGTGTAAAAGTTTATACGATAGGTGTCGGAAGCTCGGGCTTTTCATCACTTGCAAATGCGTTTTTCGGTAATATGGTATCAAATTTAGATGAAACAGGTTTAAGAGCCTTGGCCGAAGAAACCAAAGGACACTATTTTAGAGCCGACGATTTAAAATCTTTGCTTGAAGTATATCAGGCAATTGATGTGTTAGAACCGGTTGATACAAAGCAAAATTATATTTATCCTCGCCAAGAACTCTATTATATACCTTTGTTGGCGGCGGTGTTGCTGGCTTCGGTTTTGATTTTTATATTCAGGAGGCAATAAATGTTTAGTGAGTTTATAACAAATTTTCATTTTTTGCGTCCGTGGGTTTTGTTGTTTTTAATCATTGTGTTTATGTTTTATTTTTATATTTTTAAAAATAACGAAAATGTCAGCTCTTGGGAAAAAGTTTGTGATAAAAATTTGTTGGATTATCTGCTGATTAAGAAAAAAAACTCTAAACGCAAATTGGGTGTGGCTTTGATGTATTTGGGGTTGATTAGTTCCATACTTGCCGCTGCCGGTCCGACATGGAAAAAAACAGATGTACCGGCTCTTAATAACAATGCGCCGGTGATGATTGTGCTTAATATGTCATCTGATATGATGAAAACCGATGTTAAACCGGACAGGCTGAGCAAGGCAAAACTAAAAATCGGACAACTGTTAAAAGAGTTGGGGTCAGTCCAAAGCGCTTTGGTGGTTTATACCAATGAGCCGTTTTTGGTCTCGCCGTTATCATCAGACAGTCAGTTGATAATAAATTTATCAGACGCAATTAATACGGACATTATGCCGGTAAACGGTGACAGACTTGACCGAGCCATAAATTTGGCAGTTGAAAAAATGGAATCTGCCGGTTATCAAAACGCAAATATAGTTGTTTTTACGGCGCAATCTCCGATGAGCTTTTCTTTAGCGGTTGATGCGGCAAAATCGGCGGCAAAAAAATCAAATAAGGTACACATTGTAAATGTGAGTGCGGAAAAAAACGATAAATTAAAACAAATTGCTGATAACGGTAACGGAATATATTTGCAAGACAGAGAAAATATAAAAGCACTTATTGACGATATACAAAACCAAAAAGAAAATTATCAAAACAGCAAAAACAACACTGCCGATTGGCTTGATTTTGGTTGGTATATGTTAATTATTCCGGCACTTTGTTGTTTGGGCTTTTTCAGAAAAGGCGTATTAACGGTTTTATTGTTTTTAAGCATATCTTTTAATGCCAATGCAGGTTTTTGGTTAGGAGATAATTTTTCGGCAATGAGAAGTTTTAAGAATCAAGATTATAAGAAAGCATCTTTATTGTTTGAAAATCAAAGTTGGAAGGGAGCGGCACACTATAAGGCCGGAAATTACGCCGATGCCGTCAAACTTTTTGAAGGGAAAACGGATATCGAATCGATGTATAATTACGGCAATGCACTGGCTAAAAGCGGAAAAATTGATGAAGCCATCAAAGTTTATGAAAATGTTTTGCAACAAGATAAATCTCACGAAGATGCAAAGTATAATTTGGAATATTTAAAAAAGCAACAACAGCAAAATAAATCAAAAAATCAAAAGCAAGATAACAAGCAAAACGATGAGCAAAAACAAAAATCCGACAATAATGAAAATCGGGATAATAATCAGCAAAATCAGCAGAATCAAAGTGCAAAACAAGATGATAATCAGGAAGAAAACAAGGACAATCAAGAGGCAAAAGCTCAAAATGTGATGTCATCGGCACAAGCAGATGAAGAAAATGATGAGAAAAAAAGCGATGACAATTCAAAAGAAAATCAGTCAAAGCAAAATCAAAAAACGCAAACGAGCACCGAAGAACAAAAAGCTCCAAAGATGGGAGCAAAGCAGGGCTCTAATGATGAAAAATATGATGAGGAAGTTCAGGCAAAAATTCAAAAATTAAGAGAAGTGCCCGAAGATAAAGGCGGACTTATACGAGCATTTATCCAAAAAGAATATTTAAAAAACAGGTATGGAGATTGATATGAAATATGTTGCATTTTTGTTGGGTGTGTTGTTTGGTTTTGGTTGCGAAGCTGCCAATATAACCGCATCGGTAAACAGAAACATTGTGCCGGTTGATGAGGTTTTTGTATTAACGATAAGTGCTGATGAAAACACTAATGAAAAGCCCGATTTAAGTGTTTTAGATGCCGATTATGACATATATTCGACATCTTCTTCCAAGAGTACATACATTGTAAATGGTAAAGCAAGTGCGACAACAAAATGGCAGATAGGAATTTCAGCCAACAAAGCCGGAAAGCAAAAAATTCCGGCAATTAAGGTCGGCAATGATGTTTCAAACGAAATTGAAATTGAAATATTACCTGAAGGGACAGTTGTTGACGAGCAACCTGAAGAACAAAAATATAAAATTAAAACCGAATTTGATGCTAAAAAAAGCTATTATGTGCAAGAGCAAATTCCGGTAAATGTTGTTGTTACCGATATTGGCGGTTTGCAAGGAGGAGAGCCTGTTTTTGATAATAGCGACGAGTGGATAATTAAGAGCTTGGGGCAACCTGATGTGGTTTCAAGATATGAAAACGGTATCAATG
The DNA here is from genome assembly GCA_015062345.1 of Alphaproteobacteria bacterium. Taxonomy (GTDB): domain Bacteria; phylum Pseudomonadota; class Alphaproteobacteria; order RF32; family CAG-239; genus JAFTYO01. Next base: position 15,979 of record SUUV01000017.1, read on the forward strand.
TCAGAGATATAATTTTTAAATATGTTTTGTTTGCGCAAAAAAGCGGAAAGCTTTTCATTCCGGCCGTTCGTTTTAACGGTTATACGGTTTCCAATTCGGGAGGAGGAATTTTTTCGGGCAATATACTAAATCTTAATGTCGGTTTTCCGTCCGGATTTGGTTTTGAAGTTCCGGTCAAATTGGTATCACCGAAAAAACAAATTGATATCAAACCGGTGCCGGCTGATTATGGAAAAAATTGGTGGTTGCCGGCAAAAGATGTTACAATCAGCGCCGATTTTGTTGATAACTCCGAATTTATGGAAGGTGAGGCTTTCAGTCGAGAAATTGTTTTAAAAGCTGTCGGAGTTATAGATACGCAACTTCCCGAGTTTGACTTTCAAGATACCGAGAGTTTAAAACAATATCCGCAAAAAAGCACAAATTCTACCGAGCTTGTTGCAGGTGAGCCTGTGGCAACCAAAAAAACGGTAAATGTTTATATTCCGGAAAAATCGGGAAAAGTCGTGTTACCGGCAATTGAAGTTGAATGGTTCAATGTAAAAACCTTAAAACCGGAAATTGCGAAAGTGCCGGAGGTTACAATTTTTGTAAAAAAGAATCCGAATATTAAAACGACAATTGAAACAGAGCTTAAGCTTCAAACAACGGAAAATACAGCAAATGAAAATGTAAAAAACGATAACAAAATACTCACTTTGGCACAATTGACATCGTTGCTTATAGCAGTTTTGTTGTTAGGAATGTTGTTAGGTTATCAGGTTTTTAAGTGCCGAAAATTTAAGGGTGAAAAACCACATTGTGAAACAAGAGCATATCCTGATTTTATTGTTAAAAAAGCTTATGAAAATGATTTTAGAGGTTTAAGAGATGCTTTGATATCTTGGGCGACGGGCTTTTATCCTCAAAAAAATATCACTACATTAAAAGATGTGGCAAATGCTGTAGAAGATGAAAGTTTTTCCGAGCAAGTTGATATCATTGTTGATAAACTGTATAATCCGAAAGATGAGAAAAGTTTTAATGCAAAAACTTTTGCGGATTTGTACAACAAAATATTAAAAAAAACAAAAAAAAAGGATAAAAAGAACTCACCTTTACCCAAGCTTTATCAATAAAATATTGCAATATGATTTTTTATGTGTTCTAATAACTAAAGTTTTATTATGTAAGGACGGGCTATGTTTTTTATGAAAAAATTGTTGTTAGGTTTAGGCTTTTTGTTTTTGATTTCCTTAGGTGGAGCCGGCACTCAAAGCAATAGTCTTCTTATGCAAGGAATGGGTTTTTTCGGCATTATAATCGGTTTGGTGATTTTATATGTTTTCGGTAAGATGGTTTGGCGAGGGGTAGGCTGTTTTCCGTCCTTTTTGATAATGTCACTCATTGTTTTGTTTATGATGTATTCTTTTGGGATGTTTAATAACGGTTTATCCGGTGTCGGAGATGCAATTTTAAAATTTATCGGCAGAGAAACAACATCACAAACATCACAAAGCGATGCTGCACCAATGCCTTCAATGCAAAACAAGAGGCTTCCCGCACAAGACAAATTTAAACCGGAATTTGAAGATAATAAACTTGAAAATAACAATCAAAACAGTTATGAAAATGCCTCATTGTTTGATGATGTGCAGTCTGCTCCCGATGATGGATTTGAGCAGCAAACGGCACCTGTTGAGCAGCAACAAGGACAAGCAAACCCAACAGGGTTTATTGATAATGTGTTGTCGGCAATTTCGGGTAAACATTCTCCTGCACAGCAACCAAAACAGTTTAATCCCAATGATTATCCGGTTGTTTACGGCTCGGTAAGAGTGGTAAATGCCGATACTTTAATTATGTACGGAAAATATTTTAAGTTGTTTGGTATTGATGCTCCCGAATCGAACCAAACCTGTGCCAATAAAAGCGGAAGGTCATATAATTGCGGTCGAGAAGCCGCTATGTGGCTTAAAAATTGGATTGGAGATAACGAGCTTGAATGTCATGTAATCAGGCAAAATACCAAAGGTGATATGGAAGGAACTTGCTCATATGGTCCGTATGATTTGGGTGCCGCACTGGTTAATGCCGGTTGGGCGGTGGCTAATGTGCAAGTAACAGACATTTATTATCCTTACGAAACACAAGCTAAAGAAAACAGAAGGGGATTATGGCAAGGACAGTTTTATATGCCATGGGATTGGCGCAAAATGCAAAATCGTAAGGCAAAAATAAAAGTGATTAAACCTAAAAAGAAAAAGAATATGTTTGGAATATGATGTATATTTATCATTGCAACACCCAAGAAGAAACTCAAAATTTGGCAAGAGCGCTTTCCGAAATCAGCACTTTACAAGATGTTTGGGCTCTTTTTGGCACACTTGGTGTAGGAAAAAGTGTGTTCAGCCGAGCCTTTATCAAAAATATTACATCGGTTGAAGATGTTCCGAGCCCGACATTTACTCTTGTGCAAGTGTATGAAGCGCCGAATTTTGATATATACCATTATGATTTATACAGGTTAAAATCGGCCGAAGAAATTTGGGAGCTTAACATTGAAGAAGCTTTTGCTCAAGCGGTAAGTTTGGTTGAGTGGCCAGAAAAAATGGGCCCTTATTTGCCCCGAGATTGTTTTAAGGTAAATATTGTTTGGTTGTCTCAAGACAGACGGCGGATTGAAATTGAAGTTAAATCGGAAGAAAAGAAAAATCGTTTGCTTAAGGCCAAAATTAAACCGGATATAATTGATGATAAATAACATTTATGCAACTTGCGTGGCAATCAACGGAAACGGCATTTTAATTTTGGGTAAATCGGGTGCCGGTAAGTCGGATTTGGCTTTAAGGCTTATCGAAAACAAAAATGCGGTTTTGGTATCAGATGACAGAGTTGATGTCAAAGTTGAAAATAATGTGCTTTTTGCAAGTGCTCCCGAAAACATCAAAGGAATGTTGGAAGTTCGAGGAATCGGTATAGTAAAACAAAAATATGCGCAAACCGCACCTGTGCGTTTGGTGATAAATTTGGCAGATGATATAAAAAAAATTGACCGAATGCCGGAAGAAAAATTTTATGAAATCGGGGGTGTGAAAATACCGTTGGCAGATTTATATCCTTTTGAAGTTTCTGTGGTTGATAAGATTGTTATAAAATTAAAAGGTATCCTTGAAAATTAGGCAAAAAGAACATACAATGCGCATATTGATTGATGTAAAAAGGATAAAAATATGCCACCTAAACCCATTAACAGACGAAAACAATTTGAAAACTTTTTAAGAACTTTAGGTAAACCTCTGGTTAAGTTTATTATCAGATTGGGCGAGTTGACTCAATTTGTGCTAAAAGCATTATATCATTGTTTTACCCCGCCGTTTTATCTGAAAAATTTTGTTCGCCAGCTTTTGGATATGGGTTTTTATTCGTTGCCGGTGGTAGGTCTTACCACAATTTTTGCAGGTATGGTAATTGCTTTGCAAAGCTATTCGGGTTTTGCCCGTTTTGGTGCCGAAAGCGCAGTTGCATCGGTAGTGTTAATTTCGGTTACCAGAGAATTGGCTCCGGTGTTGTCCGCTTTGATGGTCGCAGGCAGAATCGGTGCGGCAATGGCGGCCGAAATCGGTACCATGCGTGTAACCGAACAAATTGATGCTTTGGTTACATTGTCAACCAATCCGTTTAAATATTTGGTTGCTCCTCGTTTGTGGGCAGGTGTAATTGTGTTGCCGATTTTGGTTTTAATCGGTGATGTAATCGGCATTTTCGGCGGTTATGTTGTCGGGGTTTTCAAACTTGGTTTTAATCCGGCAAATTATATCAATTCAACTTTTGAAAATATGGAAGCAATTGATATCATATCCGGCCTTACAAAGGCGGCAGTGTTCGGCTTTATCATTTCGTTGATGGGCTGTTATAACGGTTATAAATCGAAAGGCGGAGCTCAAGGAGTGGGTGAGGCAACGACAAATGCGGTTGTTTCGGCTTCTATTTTGATTTTGATTTTCAACTATATCTTAACCGAAGTTTTCTTTTCAAAATAAGCGAGGTTTAAATGGGAAAAGATATAAAAATTTCAATTCGTAATTTGCACAAAGCTTTTGGTAAGAAAAAAGTTTTAAACGGGATAGATTTAGACATTGAAACCGGAAAATCTTTGGTAGTAATCGGCGGTTCGGGTACGGGAAAATCTGTTTTGATAAAATGTATTCAAGGTCTGTTAACACCGGATATGGGGTCAATTAAAATTGATAATTTGGAAACAGTCGGTGCCAAAGGAAACAAGTTAAAAAATTTTCACGCAAAAATGGGTATGCTTTTTCAGGGCGGAGCTTTGTTTGACAGTTTGAGTGTTTGGGAAAATGTGGCATTTTCGCTTTTGGAAAATAAAAAAGTGGCCAGAGAAAAAGCCAAAGTTGAGGCAATCAGAGTTTTAAGACAAGTGGGGCTTGCTCCCGATGTGGCCGATTTGTCACCGTCTGAGCTTTCGGGCGGAATGCAAAAAAGAGTGGGGCTGGCAAGAGCTGTTATTACAAAACCGGAAATAATCTTTTTTGATGAACCCACCACCGGACTTGACCCGATTATGGCTGATGTAATTAATGATTTGATTGTCGAATCGGCAAAAGGATTGGGCGCTACCACACTTACCATTACTCATGATATGGCATCGGTCAGGAAAATTGCCGATAAGGTGGCAATGCTTTACAAAGGCAAAATTATTTGGCATGGAACGGTTAAAGAAATGGATAAAACCGATAATCCTTATGTACAACAATTTATTAACGGGTGTTCGCAAGGACCGATTAAGGTGGAAGTGTAGACTATGGCAAAAAAATCAGTTGTGGAATATGTTTGCAATCAGTGTGGGGCTGTTTATCCGAAGTGGCAAGGAAAATGTGACTCTTGCGGTGAATGGAACACCATTGAAGAAGAAAAACCTCAAGGTGGCGGTTTTTCTGTTTTACCAAATAAGAAAAAAGGCGAAATGATAGATTTTGTGCCGTTAAGCGGCAATGCACAAACTTATGACCGCTTAAAAACCAACATCAAAGAAATTGACCGAGTTACGGGTGGCGGTTTGGTGCCGGGGTCGGCAATTTTGGTCGGTGGAGACCCCGGAATCGGAAAATCGACTTTGTTGTTGCAAGTGTGTGCCGGAGTTGCCAATTTGAATGAAGGGTATGAGTGTTTTTATATTTCGGGTGAAGAAGCAATTGACCAAGTAAGAATCAGAGCCCAACGATTGGGACTGGCAAATTCACCGGTTAAACTTGCCAGTACAACTGAAGTTAAAGACATTGTGGCGACAATTGAAAAAGCAAAACCGACAGTTGTGATAATTGACTCGATACAAACCATGTATTTGGAAAATGTCGAATCGACACCGGGGAGTGTTTCTCAAGTCAGAGCCTCAGCATATGAACTGATTAAACTTGCCAAGCGCAAAGGTTTTGTTCTGTTTTTGGTCGGACATGTTACCAAGCAGGGCGCAATTGCCGGTCCGAGAATTTTGGAACATATGGTCGATACGGTTTTATATTTTGAGGGCGAAAGAGGACACCATTTCCGCATTTTGCGTGCGGTTAAAAATCGTTATGGTGCAACTGATGAAATCGGTGTTTTTGAAATGCAAGATAAGGGACTTGTTGAGGTTGAAAATCCGTCGGCATTGTTCTTGGCAGAAAGACAAGGAAATGTGTCAGGCTCTTGCGTGTTTGCCGGTATTGAGGGCTCAAGGCCGGTTTTGGTAGAAATTCAGGCACTGGTGAGCCAAAGCGGATATTCAAGCCCGAAGCGTGCGGTTGTAGGTTGGGATAGTAACCGGTTGGCGATGGTGTTGGCGGTTTTGGAAGCCAGATGCGGTATGAATTTCAGCTCGCAAGATGTATATTTAAACATTGCCGGCGGATTAAAAATTTCGGAACCGGCGGCCGATTTGGCGGTGGCAATGGCGGTTATATCATCGCTTACCAATAAGCCTTTGCCGGCGGATATGGTGGTGTTTGGTGAAATTGGCTTATCAGGCGAAATCAGAGCCGTAACGCAACCGTCATTAAGGTTAAAAGAAGCTTGCAAGTTGGGCTTTTCAAATGCCATTGTGCCGACATCTTTCGGTAAAGAGAAAAAATCCGATGCCATATCATATTATGAAATCGGCAATGTCAATCGTTTGATAAATTGGTTTAATTAGGAGAAAAATATATGCAACCATTGAACAATTTAGATGTTGTTATCTTGATTATTACGGCTGTTTCGGCTCTAATTGCATTGTTTAGAGGTTTGGTAAAAGAAGTGTTGTCAATTGTGGGGTGGACTTTGGCGGCGGTTGTTGTGTTCTATATGTTGCCGATTTTAACCCCGATTGCCAAGAATTATATTGCAAGTTCGATGATGGCTTCAATTGTAACCGCTTTAGCGGTGCTGATTGTGTTTTATGTTGTGTGGCTATTGACTACCGACAAACTTATCGGCAAAGTTCGCTCGAGTAAATTAAGCGCATTAGATAGAGTTTTAGGCTTGTTGTTTGGTGTTGTAAGAGCTTGTTTGATTGTGATATTGTTTAATATTTTGCTTTCGTGGGTGTTGCCCGAAGAAAGCAAGGAAGGAATGTTTAAAGAGTCGAGATATTTTCAACTTGCCGGCGAATTTGCCAAACCGATTGAGGGGTTGATACCCGAAGAAACCAAAAATCTGATTAAGATTAAAAAAGATGAAACCGAACAAAAAGCTGAAGAAATAAAAAAAGATGCCGAACAAAAAGCCATAGATGAACTGTTTGAAAAATTGGCACAACCGCAAATTGAAAAAGTGGTAACAAAATCGGAAGAAGAAACCGAAAACTTTGAGGGCTATAAAGAAAACCAAACCGATAATTTGGACAGACTCATCGAGGCAACAGTGGAGTAGGGAAAAGCCTCACTTCTGTGAGGCTTTGTAGTATGTGATTAATAAGTAAACATAACATACATAGCTCCTGAGTAATGTCCTGAAGGAGCATTCGCAGGAATTGTTAAGTGCGGTATAATTGAATCTCCAAATACATTTCTAATACCAAAAGATAGATGAGCGTCAGAGTCATCATCATTATCGAGATGGCTACTAAGAACATTAACACTATATCCATCACTTTCGTCATCAAAACTTGAATCACCAATTTGGCAGTGAGCAGGACTATATCCTGTCACATTGACAACATTTGTTCCTTCATTTTCTTCTCGTAAAAAACTACCATCACCAACTAAGATTATCTCTTTATCACGACTTTTTAAATAGATAGTACCAAAATCCATATCTGTACAGGTAATTTCAGTCACATATTCTATGTTAGCACTTGCTTCAATGACAGCATATTCGGTTGTTGCGTTGGCTGTGCTTGTTGCGAGTAGGGCAACAGCAGATAAAAGAAAATATTTTCTCATTTTTTAATCCTTAAAAATAGTTAAACTTAATTTGAAAAGCAAAAATTTACCTTTCACATCACATCATAAACCGTTTTTTTTTGCAAGTAAAAAGAGTCTGTTTGTAGATTTAAATCAAAAATGAGGTAGAAGTATGAGCAAAAACCGCGAGTTGATTATTAGTTTTTTGTTATATATGAGTTTAAATATTAAAAATATTGCTTTTAATATATTTTTCTTGATATTTTGGATTTTTTGTGTTATAACAAATTTTGTAATGAAAATAACAATAACTTTTGAAAGGAAAAAAATATGTTTAATTATCCAAAATATCAATCTTATGAACAAACTTACGACACAGGATATTCGAATAAGAATTTTCTTAATAAGCTTAAAGAATACGCCAATCAGCAAAGATACTATGATGCTGTGTATGGAGGTAATTATGTATCCAACGATAATTATGGTTATTGTTGGAATGATACACCTCAATATGATAATCATTTAACTGCTAAACAACGAGAGTATTCTCTTAAAAACAATCAAAATTTATATTTACACATTGATGAAAATCCCTATCAAGATACAGGTTGGAAATGGTGGTGTGATTTTGATAGAGGTAAGTCGGCTGTTAATAAATATGGTAATGTTGTTGAAGAATATGCTAATCAATATAACATAAATCCAGATTTAGTAAAAGCTATTATGTTTACAGAAAATGCTTGCGGACATTATTACGGATTTAATGATTTTATGGACTATATAGGTTTATCAAAAAGTCAAATGCCTATGAATATTCGAGGTAACATTTGGAGTGATTTTCATGGACAGCATTATAATACATTTAATCCGGAACAAAACATAGAACTGGGAACAAGAATTATTAAACAAATTTATAATTCTTTGGATAATCCTACACCAGATAGAATTGGAACTTTGTATAATAGTGCTGCTAAAGATAAAATAAGTTCATACGGGTATCGTGTGGGAGATGCGTATAAAAATAAACCATGGTTATAAGGATTGATAAATGACTAAGGCTGAAATAGAAAATATACTTATTAAATTGCGACCGATAATATATTTAATCTGGTGTTTATTAATAATATTTGCAAGCATAAATATTTTTCAGATGGGGCTTGATACCAATACGCAAGGATCAAGATGTGATTATTATTTATGGCAGGAAGGGCAGATTTATCAATGGATTATAGACAATGAACCTTGCCGATTTACCTTAGAGTTTTTGGTCGGATATATTTTTTATTTTGTTTTATATACTTTGTTTGACTATGTTCGCAGACTGATAGTCGGTTTTAACCCGAAAACTGTTTGGCGAATTTGTGAAATCGGGGTATTATTCGGATTAATGTGGGGATATCTGCTTTGGCTTAGCGCAAACGCTTTTAACATGGTAAATTGGCAAGTGTTTCTAACTTCATTTTTGGGGGAAATTTTGTTTTTTGCGCCTATTTTTTTATTTGCGATAGGATTTCGTTTTTTAAGTAATCGAGTGTTGCTGTATATATTAATAGTATGCGTATTTGCTTTTTTAGTGCTTTATTACTGTAAATAATTAAAAAAAATCCTCCTCCTTATGAAAGTTAGGAGGAGGTAAAATTAATAAGATTTATTGCTTAATAGCGGTTACGGAAAAAGTTCCGGTATATTCGCCTGCTACAACCTCAGCCGGAACAGTTAGTAATGTGCCATATACTCGTCCACTACCATCATCACCTAATGTAAGTGACATACTATTGCCTTTGCCATCATTTAATATTGTTGATTGTTGTACTGTAACACTATCATAAACCATGACGTATGCGCTACCTTCTATAAAATTACATTCGGAATATCCTTTGCCGGAAACAGATAAAATATCACCTGTAAAACGCAATGAATCATTGCCATATAGATATCCGTCGGCTATAACACTGCTATCTTTATTGCCGGATTTAACAACAATAGTTCCGAAATCTAAATCTGTACAACTTACGGTATTAGCTACTTCAATTGTTGCTTTTGCGGTTACTTCTGCGTAATCTGTGGTGGCATTTGCAGATGTTGCAGCCATTAAAGCCACAGCGCTCAAAAGAAAATATTTTCTCATAATTTATATCCTTTACAAAAATTAAGTTTAAATGTACTTGAAAGGTGCAAAAATTGCCCTTTCATATCGCATCATAAACCGTTTTTTTTTTTGCAAGTAAAAAGAGTCAATTTGTGGATTTAAATCAAAAATGATGTAGAGGTGTCTCTCTCATCACGGTCATGCCGGTGCCCAAGCTTTAGCTTGGAATAGACACCGGTATCCAGGAATAATTTAGCTATATTACTACCTAGACTCCGGTATCAAGTGCCAGAGTGACAGTTAGGAGGTGGTTGCAAAGTATGAGAATAAAAAACAAATATTTTCCGATTATTACTAATTCGAAGACGCATAAACATTTTTGCTAACTACAAAAATCAGCGGTGACTTTGTTTTTTATACCATAAAACCGCCTTGAGAAAAAATCAAAGCGGTGAGCTAACAAACTGTTGATGTATCCGGTCAGAGTTATTTGAGCACAAAGCTCTTATTTTGCAAGGTTTAAATTATGGCAAATAGAAAATGGGGCAGGGCATATATAAGTGGAAATAAATTTTGTAACAAAGTGTAACATCTTTTTAAAAGCCTTTTGATGAAAAATGTGCTATAAGGACATAAATTTTTTGTAAACCATTCAAGGAATAGATATGACTAATACAATAAAAGTTGCTGTTATCGGTGCAGGTGTAATGGGTAAAAATCACCTCAAAACATATAAAAGCCTTCAAGGTGTTGAGTTGGTAGGTGTTTATGATATTTTTCCCGAAGCAGCAAAAACAGCAGCCGAAATGTTTAATATTAAAGCATTTTCTTCGTTGGAAGAAGTTGCAAAAAATGTTGATGCCGTAAGTGTTGTTACAACCTCTGTTACTCATGCCGATGTCGGTGAGTTTTTCTTATCAAAAGGTATTCATTGTTTAATTGAAAAGCCTCTTGCCACAACCGAGGAAGAATGCAATCGTTTGATGAATGCCGCTAAAGAAAACAATGTGACATTGCTTGTCGGTCACATTGAACGGTTTAATCCGGCAGTTGAACAGATGTCAAAAATTTTATCCGATACATCAAAAATTCGGTCAATAACGGCTCAGCGTATGTCTGCTGCCAGTGGCAGAATTACAGATGTTGATGTTTCCATGGATTTGATGATTCACGATGTTGAAGTTATTCAATCTTTGGTTAAATCCGAAGTGATAAACATTCAGGCTTGTTCGGTTAAAACAGCTGATAAACCTGAGGGAAAAGATTATATCAGTGCCATTTTAGAGTTTGAAAACGGCGCAACTGCAAACTTAACCGCAAGTCGCATTACGCAAGCTCGTGTTCGCACTTTGACCGTGACAACCGATACGAACTACATTGATATGGATTTTATCAATCAGAGTATCAATGTTCATTCGCAAGGTCGTATGCCGTATATTAATCAAGAAAGCATACCTGATTGGATGAATTATGGCTTAAAAGGAAGTGTTGAGCAGTTGTTTATTCCGACAAATCAGCCTTTAGCCGCCGAACTTAATCACTTTTTAGATTGTGTTAGAGGCAAGGCTACTCCGCGCATTAGCGGTGAAAATGCCTTGAAGGCCTTAAAAGTTATCTGGGAAATTCAGCGCAAATTAGGTTTTATCAAAAATACGAATAAATCTTTTTTAAGCATTGCGGCTGAATAAGAGCCTTTATGTACAACAACCTCTGCACCAAAAATGCGGAGGTTGTTTTTTTATACTGTTTTTGCTTTAGAACAACAAGCTTATGACAACAGCGAACACAAGCACCAAAACAATTATGATTTTTTTCATATATCCTCCTTTTTTATGCAATATATGCTTTATGCACAGAGGATTAAAGGTTTACATACGAGCAATTTTAGAATATTTAAAATATCTGACAATGCCGCAACCCAAAACGGAAACCATATCTTTATCAAACCAATATTTAAGTTCAGATGCAAAAATTGCATACATCTGTTCTTTGATATCATCGGGAGCTTTTACGCATCGTTTTAGTTGATTTTTTAATATTTTGGGCATTAAATATCGCCGGATAAGTTTTAATTCTTTCGCAAGTTCAGGCTTGTTATAAACATTGTACACATATTTTATACCTTCATAAAAATCCAAAATTTGTTTAGGGCAGATTCTTTGGTTGGAAATAGATTGCATATTTAAGAAAGTATAAAAATATAGCTTGGCATCAAGGCAAACCGTTTTCGGTTTTTTTGCCAAGACGGCATAAGTGTGCGGATAATCTTCATAATGAATGTTTTTGATAAACTCAATTCCGTCAAGTATGCTTTTTTTATAGAGCTTGGTCCACACATTAAACGGAATCCGAAATTTTGACTTCGACAAGGCCAGTTTCAGCGGATTGTCGGTAATTTTGGTTTTTATGTTTTCAATTTTAATATCTTTTAAGGAAAATGTTGTACCGTCGGTTTTTTCATAGTCAAAACAAACCATATCGGCATTATGTTTTGTGGCATAAGTGTAGGCAATTTCCAAAAGCTTGTGATGAATGGCATCATCTGAGTCCAAAAAATATATATAATCGCCGGTGGCAATTTTTAAGCCGTTGTTTCTGGCCATTGACAGCCCTTGATTTTCCTGCGTGATAATTTTTATACGAGAATCTTTGGCCGCATATTCTTCCAAAATGTGTAAAGACTTGTCCGGTGACCCGTCATTTACGCAAATGGCTTCAAAATCGGTAAATGTTTGCTTGAGCAAACTGTCTAAACATCGCCTTAAATATTTTTCAACATTATAAACCGGTAAAATTACGGAAATCTTGGGCATAAATCACTCCTTTAAAATTTATTGTAGCATATAAAGTGCCAAGCCAAGAGTCAAATGAAATATGCAATAAATATAATTATTTATAATTAAAAATCATAAGGGTCTTCCAATAGGGATATATCGTTATGAGCTATTAACAAATCAGAGCATAAATATTTTTTAAAGTCCGGATTAATCTTTGATAATTGGGTTATAAGATATTTCTTATTAAAAGGTTCTCTTGTTACAAAATTATTATCAGACAGTTTTACAAAATTGTCTCTGGTTAAGCATTCCAGATAAAATCCGTACTTGTTTGAAGATATTAAAAAACAAGGTATGTCTTTTGCTATAATATCTTGTGAGGCAAAGCTTCCTCTCGAAAATGCAGCCGTAAATTTGTATTGGCGGAAAAAATCTGTTAGATTTACAAAACCATGAAAAATGATATGTTTATTATTTTTAGATATCACAGAACTGTCAATATTGCCTATAATATGAATAGTATATTGTTCAGGAATAGTATTGATAATTTCTTGTATAAAATTTATGTCCGATAAATTTGTAATAGAAAATAAAATGTTATTACTCTCATTTGAAAAATTATTATTGCAACTGATACTATCATAATTTTTTAGCAAGTGTATATCTTTAACATTAGGATACTTGCATTTAATGGCTTTAATTAGCGAATCTCCTACACAATAAACTCTATCAACATATTGTAAAAAATGTAAATCTTCATTTAATGAAGCTTCACCGTGTAATGTATAAATTTTTTTTGTAATGTTCTTTTTGGTAAAAAGTCCCCATTTTTTATATATTTTAGATATTTTCCAAGGATGTACATCAATAATATCTGCATTTTTTAAAGCTTTTTTATAATCAGTCCATTTATAAATTTTTATTATAGATGCAGATGGACGGGTTTTCATACTTTTTGCGGGGGTCTTAGTAATTAAGGAAAAATTGTATTTGTATGAAAATTTGTTAACAATATTGTTTATTCTGTGTTCTAACCCGCCTCCTGTAAAATTATTGGATATGATTAGTACATTGTTTTTATTGTCAACATTTGTTTGGCTTTTTTTGGTGCCGGAAAATATTTTTTTTGCATAATTGTAAGTGATTTTCAGTAATGACTTCCAATTCATTTTATGCTCACTAACTAACATGTATTAATTTTGCAATTTTATTTGCGGATTTGCCGTCACCGTAAGGGTTTTTGCTACCGTCCAATCTGGTGGCATTTTTATCTTGTGACAATATTGCAGATGCTTGAGAAATTATCTTTTCAATATCTGCTCCGACTAATTTGGAAAAACCGGCTTCTACACCTTCCATACGCTCGGTTTCATAGCGCATAACCAAAACCGGAACTCCAAAAGTCGGTGCTTCTTCCTGAATACCTCCACTATCGGTTAGTATCAATTTTGCATTTTTCATAATGCATACTAATTCCGGATAATCCAACGGTTCGGTTAAAACCACATTGGATTTGTGTTCCAAGGCCTTATAAATTTTATCATGAACATTAGGATTTGGGTGAACGGGCAAGACAAATTGATGGTCCGGATATTGCTGTATCAGTTTATCAATAGCCGACAAAATGTCATCTAATCTTTTACCGTGATTTTCTCGTCTGTGTGCAGTGATTAAAACTAATTTATCATTTAAAACAATACTTTTCTTTTCAAGATTATATTGGGCATTGTTTACCACATCATCGGACAAACACGAAAGAGCATCAATAACCGTATTGCCTGTTAAAAATATCTTATCTGTGCTGATACCTTCCGAAATAAGAGCCTCTACGGCTTTTTGCGTAGGTGCAAAATGCAAATCAGTAATACGAGATGTCATCTGTCGCATGGCTTCTTCCGGAAACGGCTCAAATAAATCATATGAGCGCAGACCGGCTTCTACATGATAAACAGGTACTTTGTTATAAAATGAAACTAATGCTCCGCAAAATACCGTCATGGTATCACCTTGAACAATGGTGGCATCAATGGTGTTTTCTTGATAGATTTTTGAAAGTTCAGATAAAATCAACGATTGAACACCGGCCAATGTCTGATTGGGTTTCATAACATTTAAGTTAAAATCAGCCTTAATTCCAAAAAAACCTAAAGTTTGATTTGACAATTCTTTTTGTTGTTCCGTATTGCACACCAAAACATTAAAGTTTTTATTTTTACGCAATTCTAATATCACGGGAGCAAGTTTTATGGCTTCGGGTCGAGTACCTAATATAATCAGGATATTTTTCATCTTATTTCCTTTCGCTGAAGGAATATTTGTTTTCTATTGATAAAAATTTACGCATTTTTCGCCTTAATGCAGAGCTCCAAAAAAACGGTATAACGATAAGTTTTACAAAAAATTTATAAGCAGATATAAATACCCATGCAGCAAAATGTTTTTGACGAAATAAATTTTTATCATAATTAAGTAAAAACAATTTTTTATCATTTTTCGTATAATTATATTTTTCTGCGAATTGTTCGAAATATTTGTGTTTAATAAATTTTGTTTTTTCTTTAACCTGTTGTTTTTTAGTAGCCGATAAAGATAATGAATTACATCTGTATTGATAAATATTATCTGATGTATAATCAATATTTCCGGCTAATGCGATGCGACACCAATAATCGTAATCTTCTGCACAAAAAGTATTCTCGTCATATTGTCCGACTATGTCCGCAATGCTTTTTCTATACATAAAAGCAGCTCCTACATTACAATTATTCATCAAAGCCGCTGCACATCTTTTATATTTATAACTGTTATCAAGAATTTTAACTGTTTTGCCATCTTCATTAATAATATCCTCGTTCATGGATACCATTGATGTTTCCGGATGATTGTCTAAATATGACGATAGCATTTCCAGAGCATTTTTTTTGTATAAATTATCGTCACTTGTCCAAGTCAGATATTCACCTCTTGCGTGTGAAAATCCGACATTTAGTGATGCCGGAAGTTTTTTATTTGTTTCATTAGTGATAACAGTGATACGACTATCTTTTTCAGCAAAAGAGTTAGCTATTTTTAAAGTGTTATCCGTAGAGCAATCATTAACAATGATAAGCTCCCAGTTTTTGATGGTTTGATTAATAACAGATTGTATGGAAAGTTCCAACCACTTTTCACCATTATAGGTAGGTAAAACAATAGATATTTTTGGTTTCATGATTTTACTCTTTATTTTCCGGACTTTAAACGATCGTTTAAAGTCCGGAAATTTTGTAAATAATCCTAAAGTTCTAATGGTTTGATTATGCACAAAAACATAATATTTTATTGACAGAATATAACTAGGTATGTATATTGCCTTTAAACGATCGTTTAAAGTCCGTTTGGAGAAAATATGTCTGATATGAACATTGTGTTTGCGGTTAATGATGAATATGCCTCAAAACTGGGTGTTACCATTGTTTCAATTTTGGAAAACAACAAAGATGAAAAGTTTAATTTCTTTGTTTTAAGTTCTGATTTTAGCGATAACTCAAAACAATCTATCGATAAAATTAAACAAAAATATCAAAACTGGAATATAAAATACATTGTTCCGGACAACACTTTATTTGAAAGTTTGAAACTAAATATCGAATACATAAGTGTTGAGACATATTATCGTTATGTTATTGCAAATGTTTTGCCTGAACAATCCAAAGCTTTATATCTAGATGCCGATTTAGTTGTAAACGGCTCTTTGACGGATTTATATAATCTAAATTTAAAAAACCGTTATTGTGCCGGTGTAAAAGATTTGCATATCGAAAAAACAGGCTATAAATCGCAAATCGGTTTTTCTGATACCGATTTATATATCAATGCCGGAGTATTGTTGTTAAATTTATCGGCTATACGCAAAGACAGTATGGTTGAAAAGCTTTTTGATAATACCAAAAAGTTAGCAGATAAAATTTTATATCAGGATCAAGATATCATCAACATTACATTCAAAAACAAAATAAAAGAAACAGACAGTGTTTATAATTTTGCGGCAAGTAATGTAAAGTGTGAAAAAAACAAAAGAAAATCAGCCGTTATAATTCATTATACGGGAAAAAGAAAACCTTGGAATCAGGCCTGTAAAAACAAAATGCGCAAGGTATGGTTCAAATATAACAATATTTACCAAAAAATTGTTGGTGAAAATTTTTTAATTAATTTACTAAAGAAAATGTTTTTCAGAGGATAAAAAATGAGTTGGTTATACAAGAAAGTAAAAAAACAACATAAGACCAGTTATTACATATTGGGTTTTAAGTTTACATTTAAGCGCAGAGCAGAAAAGAAAATCTTAATCGATATTGAAGATTTTATTCGTCGCTCGGTTTCGCCTGCTCAAATTCCTCAGGCGCAAGGCTTGTTAAGAGATATTCAGTTGTCTGCACTTCGTATGTTGCTCGAAGTTGATAAAGTGTGCAAAGAAAACGACATTACATATTGGATAGATTTCGGCACTTTGTTGGGAGCAGTGCGTCATAAAGATTTTATCCCGTGGGACGATGATATTGATATTTGCATGATGCGCGACGATTATGAAAAATTTGAAAAAATTTTTGATAAAGCTACGCACGATAAAAATTTATTTGTAGAATTGAGATGTCATAAAAACGGTCGGTCAAATATTATAAAAGTTCATCACAAAAAATTCCCGAATATATTTGTAGATATTTTCCCTTATGATTTTTATACATCAAAATTAAATACCAAAGGTAAAATTGAGCTTCATAATAAATTAACAAAAATTAAAGCCGATTATGCTAAAAAAGCACCGAAAAACAAACAAAAACAACTTGAATTCAGGAAAAGATTTTTAGCTATTCGTGACAAATACATATATCAAAACCAAAAACCGAATGCTAAAGACAAGCCGGCTCTGTTTTGGGGAATAGATTTTGACCATCAATGGCCTCGTTCGGTGTTTGATTATGAAACATTTTTCCCGTTATCCGAAGTGGAGTTTTGCTCTCACAAGTTTCCGGCACCGGCACATCCCGACATATATTTGACTTATGTTTACAAAGATTATATGGCTTTGCCATCGTCACTTCACTATCATTTTGATTTAACGCAAATTTCAATAGATGAAGCCATTGCATTAAAAAAATATGCCAAAGGAGAGTTATAAATGAAAAGAGTTATTACATACGGCACTTTTGATGTTTTGCATTATGGGCATATTAATCTTTTGAAAAGAGCAAAAGCCTTAGGTGATTATTTGATTGTGGTATTATCAAGTGATGAGTTTAATCAGATAAAAAACAAAAAATCGTACTATACATACGAGCAAAGAAAGATGATTTTGGAGGCTTGTCGCTATGTCGATTTGGTTGTGCCCGAATATACTTGGGAGCAAAAAATTGATGATGTGCAAAAATATCAAGCTGATATCTTCGTTATGGGTGATGATTGGCAAGGCAAATTTGACTTCTTAAAAGATTATTGTGAAGTGGTTTATTTGCCCCGAACTCCCGATGTTTGCTCGACCCAAACCAAACAATATCTTAATCAAAAAGTTGCATAAGGTATGGCTATAAATAAAGTTTATTGCTAATATGCCGTCATTTTATATTCCGCATAAAAACATTCGGCAAATGTTCAGATATCAAAAATCTCTTGATTTATTTTTAAGGTTGTTTAATATAAGCACTGTCGTCAAATGACGGCGGTGTCTAAACAACATCATTAAAGCAAAGCTCCTTGTTAAGGGGAGTTTCCGATATAAGGCATTTGTGCTCGAATAAGGAAGACTGCGCTTTAACAGTTGTTTAGCTCCCCGCTTTGATTTTTTCTCAAGGCGGTTTTTTGTTAACTTAAAAAATCAGGAGCTGAAAATATGGAAAAAACTAAACCAACCGAATATTTTGAAAAAGAATATTCACAAAATTTAAGTATCAGAAGAAATTATCGCAAAAAATTAATCCAAAGTGTGGCAAGGCAAATCTGCCGTATCAGTATTGAAGAAAAAATAAGCTTAGAAAAACTGGCCGAAATGTCAAATGTATCTGAGCTGACACTCAAACGATGGCTTATCGGCAAAGGCGAAATGCATCTGGATAGTTTGTGTAAAATCTGTTTAAGGTTTAATAAA